>CALCJV010000052.1 GCA_937967405.1 uncultured Chloroflexales bacterium
AACGCAACAGCCCCGCGAGCATCAGCAGGCGTGTGCGCTCGCATTCAGCGATTGGCTCGCTGACCAGTATCCGCAGTGGCTGATCCAGCCCAATCCCCCGCTACTGACACGCCAATTTACCCAGCTGCGCGAGATTCTTGCCAGAGACCCGCAGGCGTGTGTGGTTTGGTTGGTGGCCGATGGGCTGACGTGGTGGCAAGGGCAGCAGCTCAGCGAGCTATGCAGCGCACACGGCTTGCATGTGCTCACCCACGACATTGGGGTAGCTGCGCTGCCTTCGATTACCTCGATCTCCAAGCGCGTCCTGATTACCGGACTGCCCGCCACAACACCCGATTCGCGCTCGCTGGCGCAGATCGCACAGGAGCATAGCATCCGCAGCGGACTAGCTGTGCAGGTGTGCCGCGAACTAACCCCGCTTGCGTCAATCCTGCACGCGGAACCAACTGTGCAGGTGGTGCTGGTGCTGTATAATATGCTCGATGTAATTGCCCATAAGCAGGCGAGCTTTACTGATGATCACGGGATACGCGGCTACCTTCAGGAATTGGTCACCTATCTTGCTGATAGCCGCCGCGCTTGCGATGAGTATCACCGCACCTACCACGCCCTGATCGGGAGCGATCACGGCAGTACCCTGCTCCCCGCCGATGCGCCAGCCCTGCCGTTGCCCCAAGCCACGCTGTGCGTTGATGATCGCAACGATGATGACGTAGCCCAATCCCTACCACCCCGCAGCACCCGTGCCGTTGTTGTGTCACAGCCAGCCCAACTACGGGCAGCGGATCTCACGCAGTGGTATCGGCTCGATCCGCAACGCTACCAATTGCCGCAGCTGTATCTTGTGCCGCGTGGCTATGGCTATGCAGTGCGACGACCTACGGGCTGGACGCACGGCGGCTTAACGCCTGAGGAAGTGCTTGTGCCTTTGCTGCATGTCGTTGGCCATGCCCCCGCATGGCTTGCGCTAGAAGTGTCGCTGGACGGGCAGCTGCGTGCCAACCAAGCGGGCACGCTGGAGATGCAGATTGTCAATCCAAACCCATTTCCGGTACGTGTGGGCCAGATCACCCTTGATACAAACCACGACCCTGTCGCACCGTTCCAGTTAGCCGCACTGGAGCAGCTCACCCTGACGGTATCGGTGGCAGCTCCGCACACCAATGCCGCCACGCTCCCCGTAGCGTGGACCCTGACGAGCACCAGCCCAGCTGGACACCATACCCAGCATGGGTCGGCAAATGTGCCGATTCGCCGCTTGCAGACAATTGATCCAAGTTTTGATGATATGTTTGTCTAGGATACGCCAATGAATACTCTCCGCCCCTATGAACAAAAAGCGCAACACCTTTTTGGTGAAGTCTGCATCAATAAAACCCTCGTGCAGCAAGCGGGCTTAGGGACACGCAGCATCCCTGCCTTTGTCAGTGAGTGGATTGTAACGCGCCACGCGCCCGATGGTGTAATTGACGCGCAGGTGCGGGAAAAGATACGGACGTTCTTGAATAAGCATCTGCCGACCCGCGATCAGAAGGAGCAGCTCAAAGCCCAGCTTCAGCGCGGCGAGCCGGTTGCCCTGCTCGATCAGTTCAGTGTTACGGTTGATTTAGCCAGCAATGATCGCCGCTTGACGATCCCGCTGCTGGATGAGACCCGCGCTGGAATTGAGCCAACCCTGCTCGAAACCTACCCGCTGTTGCTACAGGGCGGGGTGTGGGGCGTGGGTAAGCTGAATTACCAGCCCCCGCCCGATAGCCGTGCGTCGGGGCGGATCTGGATGCGTGATTTTCGCCCGATGCAAAACGCCACGCTCGATCTTGATTTGTATTGCGAACAACGCCAGCAGTTCACGCTGGATGAGTGGCGGGCGTTGCTCGTAGCCAGTATGGGCTACAACCCCGAAGCCTACACCACCGCCCAGCAACTGCTCCTGCTCACGCGCCTTGTGCCGCTCGTGCAGGAGCGCGTCAATCTGGTCGAGCTAGCCCCGAAGGGCACCGGCAAGTCCTATGTTTATCTGAACCTCTCGCGTTATGCCCGCCTGATTTCGGGTGGCAAAGTGACGGCGGCCGCCCTGTTCTACAACAACCGCTCGCGTGAGGCGGGTTTGCTGGCCCACTACGATGTGATTGTGTTTGATGAAGCGCAGACGCTAGCGTTCGATAATCCGGGTGAGATTATCGGGGTGTTCAAAGATTACCTTGAGTCAGGCAGCTTTGCACGGGGCGGCACCCAGAAGATCGAAGCGACAGCGGGCATTGTATTGCTGGCAAATATCCCTTTGGATGAGGACAAACGCCCTGTGCGGGAAAACTGGTTCGCCGACTTGCCGCCGTTTCTGGGCGAGACGGCATTCATTGATCGGCTGCATGGGATTATGCCCGGCTGGGAACTGCCGCGCATCCAGCAGACTTCGATTGCAACGGGGATTGGCTTCAAAGCCGATTACTTCGGCGATGTACTGCACCACTTGCGTGCCCGTGCTGGCTATGAGCAACTGGTACAGCACTACAGCATGATCACGGGGACGAACGACCGCCGCGACATCACGGCCATCCTGCGCTTGGCAACGGGCTACTGCAAGCTGCTCTTTCCGCACAGCAACGTTGACCGCGCTGAGTTCGTGGCCTATTGCCTGAAGCCGGCTATCCGCCTGCGCCAGCACGTCCGCAATCAGTTATCGCTCCTTGATCCAGAGTACCCGCATATGACGATTGGCTGCCATGAAGAATAGCGAGCGTGCCGTGCCGCCTGCCGTTATACCACCATTACGCTAGATGTGGGGGCTGCGCCAGTGCATGCGCCAAATACTGCACCTGTTCATCTGTAAGCCATCGGACACGCTGCTCTCGTAGATAGGTGACAAGGTGCTGTGTCCCCATAAGTACCTTCATGGAGCACTGCGTTGCCCGCAGCCACTGAGCATCTGTCATCACCACGATAGGAACAACCCACGCATCCGGCTGTGCTGGAATGCGGGACTGGTCGAGATGGCGCAGCCATGTATGAAAGATAGTTGCGTGGCGGCGATGCTGCGTGGTAGGGCTGGACGAACAATTCACCCAGTGCTGCCCATCGCGCTGCTGCCACTGATCACGATAAGCCTTGAAGGAACCATGCCACGCTTTCGTTTCAATCAGGAAAACTCCCGCTGAACCTATCAGCACATGATCGATCTGGGCAAAGCGATCTATGTTTGGCTCCAGCACAATATCGCTAAAGAGTATCCAACTTTCTGGCAGTGCATGTATCAGGTGGAAATCAATTTCCCGTTCACCCAGAGTGCCTTTGAATTGACGTATCGTTTGTTCGAACTGAAAGAACACGCCCATCATCTGGCTAAGTCCGGACAGCGGCGGGAGAGTTTGGTCTACGTGCTGATGAAAGCTCTCCTGCTCCTGTTGTCGCTTGCGAGCAACCCACTGCTCGAAGCACGCTTTTGCGTCGGGGTGTTGGTACATGCGACGGGCCATCGCTAATCGTACTCCTCATGAAGAAACACACCCAATATAGTAAATATCATGCAGAAGTACAGCACCCAAAGAGCAATAATATAGTACAAGATATTCTCGCGCTGCGCCCCTACCTCGCTCGCTGTGCGCTAGAGCTATCCGGCTGAATGCAATGGCGACAGTCAATGGAGTGTAGAAACAGGGGTTGGTGGGCGATGAGGGACTCGAACCCCCGACCCCCTCGGTGTAAACGAGATGCTCTACCAGCTGAGCTAATCGCCCCTACAGTGTGGGTGGTGCCGAGAGTGGGACTTGAACCCACATGGAGTTGCCTCCACTAGGCCCTCAACCTAGCGCGTCTGCCATTTCGCCATCTCGGCTTAACTGCCCCATTATACGGGCCCATGCCCAATCTGTCAACCCTGAATCTGCTCCAAATTCTGCCCACCGCCGCTTGGGCAATGCGCTTCCCTGCTCACTCCACGCCTAGCCCCTGCACCGTAATCGCCTTGATGTTGAAGGTCAACTCGCGGGCATCATCGCTCAAGCCCAGCGACAAAGGACTGACCCCCGCTGCGGGCGTAAACAGATCAACCTGATTCGCCCCACGCCGCAAATCCAGCAAGAGCTGCACCTCGCGCAGCTGCGGCCCATTCATCACAACGACACGGCTCGGTGATGCCCCATTAAGCGTCACCTCCAGCGGCAATGGTTCCGGCGCAAGATGATACAGGCGCAGAGTCAACCGTACCCGTTGCGCGGTGGGAGCATATACCCACAGCGTCGCGCCCTGTTGCGGTAACCAGCGACTCCAGCCCTGTGCGCCAATTTCGAGCGGCTCCCAGCCAATATCCAGCCCCACAAACAACGGCAATGGCACGCGCTCGGCTGGCCCCCTAGCCAGCCACATCGCCACCTGATCTACCTCATACGCCACCAACTCCGTATCACTGTAGACCTGCGTCAGGCTACCGAGTTGCTCCCGCGCAATCGCTAGCTGCTGCGGGATCAGCTCAGGCTGGCGCGGGTTGGCGTGAAAGATCAGGTAGCGCAAGCGCAAACCCCGTAAGAGTTGAGTCTGCTGCGCTGCTGTCAGAGCCACAATATCGGCCCGCGCCTCAAGCCGATCTATCGCTTGCAAGGGCGGGATACTCTCTGGCGGGAAATGTACCACATCCCGCGAAAGGTGGCCATCGAAGATCGGCTTGCCGTGATGGGCTTGGGTATACATATCCTGCAAGGCCCGATCTGGCCGCCCAAACGGAAACTCGACAAGGCTCCACTCGCCCGCCTGCTGCGCCACCTGTGCATAGAATGGCGAGCGGGTTGCATCACGCAGCGGGAACGGCAAGCGCACCCCCTCTGCCACTAGCAGCCCAATCGCCACCGCCGCCACGCTTGCCGCAACTGGCGGGCGCAGGCGCGGCAACAGGTGCGCCAACCCTACCGCCGCCACAAGAGCCAGCATAATCGTGGTGTTGGCATTCAGGCGGTAAGGGCCACGAAACACCTCGAAACCGGGTAGCGCACGGAAGAATGCATAGGGCAGCACAATCCCTGTATCTTGCTGATCCCAATAGAGCGTCGGGCCTAGCGCGAGGATCAAAAAGCCCACCGCGAGCACTAGCCACATACGAGTGGCGCGGGGGGCTAAGACTACGCCGAGCAGGGCGAGAGCCAATGCCGAAAACGCAAACACGTAGGAGCTGAGCCAATCGGGGGGAACGGGCTGCCAGATGAAGCCAAAGGTCTGGGCGAGTGGGAGCAGGCGTTGCACTTCGGCACTTGAGACGAGCAGATCATCCTTGCGGGCAAACGGATTGGTCAAGACATCAATCACCCCCGCGAGCGCAAACGGCGCAATCAAGATCCCCGCTAATCCACCGACGCGCAGCCATACGCCTACCTCGCGCCGCACCGATGCACCGCGTGCAGATGCCGGTGTAGCCCGCAGCAGGGCAACAACACGCCACACGAAGAGCATGCCAAACAGCAGCATGGTATGGAACAGGTGATACCAATTGTTTAGCCCTGCCAGCCACACCGCTGCCGCCGCCACTGCCGCACTGCGCCATGTGCGCCGCTCTAGGGCAATCAAGATGGCGAGCAGGGCCAGCATCACGCCGAAGTCATTCCACGTTGCCATAAGTGAGAGGCGCACCTGATCGAGGCGCAACGGCGAACATTGCACCATCACACCCGCCACAAGGGCCGCGAGATTGCTGCCGGAGACGTGGCGGGCAAGCAGGAACATTGCCACGCCAGTGCCTGCTAGCGTACTTATGACAATCAGATTGAAGGTGAACACGATCCCCAGCAACGGCACAAGTGGCGCACCCAGCGCATTGGTGGGCAGATTCAGGGTGTGCAAGCCGAGCGATGCCCCCGTCGGGTAGAACAGTGCATCAGTGAAGTAAGGGTTGCCCGGCTTGACCCACAGCGTCTGGCGCACCCACCACAGATTCCAGAAGTGCTGCCACACGTCCTGTGCGCGTTCAGTTGGATCGGCGGGCAGGCTGGTATGCATATGGAGAATAAGCGGGAACGTGATTAGGATGGCCAAGCCCCCGTAGAGGGCTAGTACACCGAGCCATTGGAGCCACGCGAGCGCAGGCGGCATAGGCAAGTGGTCATGTTCAAAAGCATCCACCTAGCCGCCACTCACCCTAGCTCGCGTGCTGAACCCTATCATTGTGCATCTACATTTGATTCGGGGAAAAACTGGAGCGTGATCATCTCGGCACACCACTGTTGCGCTTCCTCTGGCGCGGTGAACGCATGTGGAGCCATCTGAATAGGAGTGCCTGCTTCTGGCTCGATTTGGGCATAGTAGGTGGCATGTTTAACATTCGTTCTTACCACAGCGCGGATCGCCTCAATCTCACTCGTCCAGCTCATTGTTGCGGCATCATAGTGCCAATCCAGTGAAATCATCAGGGGTTACTCCTTCTATCTATCTCTTGTTAGTATCCCTTGCGTATGGCTGCGCTCCCTCGCAATGTGTGCGTCACGCCCCTGTGACGAGATCATTCCAAATTGTACATGATGAGGGGGCATCTGTCGAAGTTCTGCTGGCCCCTCCTCCTATCCTTGCAGCACCAGCAGCTCACGGGGGAAGGTGGTCAAGCTCTCACCGCCCGTTGACGTTACCAACAGATCATCCTCAATCCGAACCCCACCAACACCGGCCAGATAGATACCCGGCTCAATCGTGAAGGTCATGCCCGCCACAAGGGGCGTGGTGCTACCCGCCACAATATTGGGCAACTCATGCGCTTCCATGCCAATGCCGTGCCCTGTGCGATGGATAAACTGCTCGGCGTAGCCACCCGCCGCAATCACCGCCCGCGTCGCTGCATCAATCGTTGCACCTGTGGTGCCCGGCTGCACGGCTGCCCGCCCCGCCGCATTTGCCGCCAGCACCACATCGTAGATCGTGCGGGCCGTGGCAGAGGGCGTACCGAGTGCTACCGTGCGCGTAAGATCCGAGACGTAGCCATGAGCGACTGCGCCACCATCAAGAATAATCAGATCGCCGAGCGCAAACGGGCGATCACTGTTGGCGTGGTGAGGGTTGGCACTGTTTGGGCCACTGGCAACAATACACCCAAAGGCTTCTGCATCTGCACCGAGCGCAAGCATTGCCGCCCGCCACTGTGCAGCAAGCTCACGCTCAGTCACACCCACCTTGATCAAGGGAATGATCTGCTGTAACGAGGCCTCGACAATCCGCACCGCTTCGCGTATTGCCGCCAGTTCGTCAGCATCCTTCACCATCCGCAGCCCTGCGAGAAGGGGGGTTGCATCGGTCGTGTGCAGATCGGGTAGGACAGCTTCCAACGCCCGAAGTTCCATCACCCGCATCGCCAGATGCTCAACGGCTAGCAACGGAGCCGGGTGTTCACCGAACAGCTGGGCCGTTGCCTGTGCAAGTGCGGCAGTAGGGCCAGTTTCGTCCTGCCAGCTCACACACCCAATCGGCAAGCCATGAGCTGCGAGAATTGCGCTTGCTCGCGCATGCTCTAGCGCGGGTAGCACTAAGAGCGGTGGCTGGGGCGTGGCTGGCAGCAGCAGCACGATCAGCCGTTCGTGGGCGTGCATGGCTAGCCCGGTGAGGTAACGCATGCTTGCCCCGCACACCACCGCCATGCCATCACATGCAGCCGCCTGCAATGCCGCCCGTAGCCGCGCCAGACGTTCAGGGTAGGGGGTACTCACTCAGTGCGTTCCTTTCTCGTAATATAGCGGCAGGCTGATGCTATTATACTTGCTCAGCAGCACCTTCAGCGCATCGCTGTAAGCAGCAAAGGTTACAACATCGAAGAGCACAAAGCGTACCAGTTGGAGTTGCGGGTGCGCTTCCATAAACATGACAACGGTGTTGAGTGCGATGGCTGCCGCCCGTTCGACCGGAAAAGCATAGGTTCCGGTGCTAATCGAAGGGAACGCAATGCTACGCAAGCCATAGTCGTGGGCAAGGCGCAAGCTCGCCGTGTAGGCACGTGCGAGTAGTGCATCCGCTTGAGGCGCACTGAAGTCGTTCCAAATTGGCCCAACGGCGTGGATCACGTAGCGGCAGGGCAGATTGCCAGCCCCCGTCATGCGGGCTTCGCCACGCGGACAGCCATCGGGATATTTGCGCTGAATCTCTTGGCGAATTGATGCCCCACCGACGCGGTGGATTGCGCCATCTACACCACCACCACCACTGAGAGCACTGTTAGCCGCGTTCACAATCGCATCAGTGCGCTCCAATGTTATGTCACCTTGCACCAGTTCAAGCGTAGCTTGGTTCACAAATACCCACATACTCCTTCGGCTCCTGCGTGAACGGGGCAAGCTGTAGTCGCTTGCCCCACCTGAATACACCTCAGACAATCCTCCGAATCAGACACTTGCTAGGCTACTGCCCTCGCACAACAAGGGGCAGATACACCTGCCGGATCACCCGCTCGCCTAGTTGCACCGGCGGCAAGGCAATGTTGCGCGGCGGATTGCTTCTCACCGCTACTACGGGCGCATCGCGCAGAGGATCAGGCTGCGCGAGCACCTGTGGCGTGGGCGCACCGGCGGTAACGTCGAATGTGTAGCTTGCTGCGCCGCGCCCGTGGATCTCGACTTGGTACGTTCCTGCCGCCAGCGACGGGAGACTGAGCTGATAGGCAGTATCCGTGCGGCCACTAGCGGCAAGCGTCGCGGCTGCATCCGGCGACCAGACGTAGAAATCTACCGCGCCACCATTCGGGGTTAGCCTCAGATTGAGGGCTTCGTCGGCCGCAAGCGACAGCCGATACACCTCAACCCCGCCTGCACTAGTCGGCACTGTTTCTGGCACATAGTTGATCCAGACACTCTGGGCATCGGCGATATTGCCCGCCCGATCTACCGCCCACACCTGCACAAACTTCAGCCCGGCTGTGGGAAGCAACGTCCAAGAAAGCGGTTGGCCCACGCGATAGCTAAACCAATCCTGTGAACGCTGTACCGCAATCCATCGCTCTACGCCCCAATTGTACTCGTATTCTACAATATATAGCCCAGCAATGCCACTGCTTGGGACGGCATCTTCAATCTCAAGGGCAAGTTCAACCGTCTGATTGCGGGTGATGCGGGCCCCGCCGGCAATCTGGAGGCTGGTAATAGCTGGCGGGGTCATATCGATGTCCGTTGGCAGCACCGTAATCTGGCGCGTAATGACATTGTTGTTGCGAACAGCATCATTCAGTTGATTGTTCGGATCAATTGTTGCCCGCAATGTGTATGCGCCCGTTGTCGGCACGACCCGCTCTGTGATACTCGCCTCACCAAACCAACGATCCTGCAATGCGAGTGGAACTGTGCGTGGGTTCATAGCCCTCCCCCCAGCACCAGTCGCCTCAAAACGCACCTCTGGCGTAATCACGCTCGTATTGCCAATCCGCTCAACCAACTGTCCTACTTGAAACGCTTGACCAACGCGCACAGTCGCCGGGCGCGTCCACAAGTCATCGGGGCTACCGCGCAGATCAAAGCTCGGCTGGAGCGGGCTGTAGATGGTGAAGGCTGCTTCACGGCGGGCACTGCTCTGATCTGGATTGACGAGCGTCACGGTGTAATCACCGACAGCGAAAGTATTGGCGGGCAGCGTGAGCATCACGTGTGAGCCATTGATACGTTGTACGGCAAGGGACACCGTGCCGAGCCGCGCCTGCACCCCTGCTGCAAAATTGCTGCCGTAAATGTGGATGTGGTGACTACGCCCTCCCTGACCCGCCGTCGGGCGAATAGCTGTGATTGTTGGTGGGCTTGATGATAACACCGTAAAGGCACGGGTGCGAGTTGCCGCCCAGCCGCCCGGATTGATCACACTCACGTCATAGCTACCCACATTTAAACCAGCGGGCACATCCGCCGTCAGCGTCGTGCTGCTGACAAACTGCACATTCCCCAGCACGCGATCACCGAGCCGCACTTCAAGCGGCTGGATGAAGTTGCTGCCAGTGAGGGTAATCCGCGTCGTGCTGCTGTTGTTGCCTTCAGTTGGGCTGATGCTTGTGAGTTGCGGGAGACGGGCTGTATCTATCGGGATCGAGTGAATATAGACCGGACGAAAGCCCACGGGCACAATCGTTGTAGCGGCGTTTGTCTGCGGTGTAATCTGGGCCCCGTCGCGGCTGAAGGCATTCAAGAAGGCCGCCGAAAGCACCTGCACCTGCTGTGTGGTCGTATCCCGTGACCACAGCACATCCACATAGCTTGTACCGCGATCAAAGCGATAGGCTTCTACCCCTTCGCCGTAGCTGGTGATCCGCCGGAGCGTGCGCTGCGGCCCCGCCTGCCGGATCAGTTCGCGGTAGGCGTGGTAGGGGGTGCGGGGCTGGTTCGAGCGATCCAGTAGCCCCGCCGAGAGCCAACCGCTCTCGTGCAGGGTATACCAGCAATAGGCCTGCACCCCAACCGATAATGCCCGTACCGTCGTCCGCACGATATGGTTGGCCTGCTCATCAAAGAAAGGTTCATTATGAAACTCGGTGTTGAGCAGGAGCGAGGTTTCGTTCATGAAGATCGGCTTATCCACGCCATACTGCTGCATCACGTTGCGAAGAAACTGCACCTTGCCAAACGTCATGCCGCCCCACGCCTGCCAGCGCGGATCATTCAGATCGGAGTCGGCTCCAACGGCTTGGAACCACGGGTAGGCATGCACCCCCACCACGTCGAAGCTATCGCCTGCGCCGGCCCGCAAGATGCCCTCGAAGAACCGTTCCGGCTTGCCCCGCCCCACAATGCGCGTATCGGGGCGATCCAACAGCAAGCCGCCGATGATAATCTTGACATTGGGGTTGGCCGCCCGCATAAACGGGGCGACAACTTTCAGCATCTCGCCATAGCTTTCACCGTTGTAGTAGGGATCATCAATATCGCCCCAACAGCCAAAGATATTATCTGGCTGTACAAGGCGGGGGTCAATATCAACTTCGTTGCCCAATTCCCAATGCAGCACAGACGGGTAGCGTTTGGCGAGTTCGGCGAGGAACCGCCCATAATCGGCGAAGCGGTCAGCACGAATTTCGCTGCACGCATTCGGCGCGATTGTCGCCCAGCGCGGGTAGTCATCCACAATCACCATCGGCGTAAGGTTGGCTGCCGCTGCCGCCGTCAATTCTGCTTCAAAGCGCACTACCGACGCTGCCGCCCAGTTCCACTGCTCCGGCGGGGTATCTGGATCGGGTTGGATGTCACGCCAGCTGAGCGTATTTAGGCGCACCCACGTTGCCCCAAGCTCACGGGCGCGGCGGGTTACGTTGGCATTGCTCAGCCGCCCCGAATTCGTTTCAACCCCGAAGATCGGATATTCGATTTGGGCCAGTGAGGCGTGTGTCGCTGCAAGCCACGCATCAAACGACGCAGCTGGCTGGTATGGTGGTAGCTCAGCCAAACTCGCGCTATCATCATCTATATCAGCATTGGGCACGATCTCTAAGAGCGCGTCGCGCCCACTGTTGTCAGGTTCAGCTTGGACAGGCACGCCCGCGAGCAGGAGTGCCACGAGGAGTGGCAGAATAAAACGAAAAGAACGTAACACGAGTATATACCTCCTTGTGGTATAGCTTTCAGGATATTTCAGGGAATGCGGCCGATGTCGCTGCGGCACGCAACGGTTGCAGTTGCTGTCTGAGCCGCTCCGCTTCTTTATCGTGCAAATCGCTGAGCGGCACGCGCACGCTGGTACGTGGTAGGCTGGTATACCACGGCATAGCGGCTTTCAGGGCAGGCGGCGTATTACCGCCAAAGGCCTCGCTCAAGGCCCGCAGGTGCGCTTGTGCCGCAGCCACATCGCCGCCGCTGCGGTGCGCTTGATAGACCGCCTGCACTGCATCAGGAAAGAGATTGGCAATCGCCGAGATCAACCCGCGTGCGCCGTGTGCGAGGGTCTCAGCCGCAATCCGTTCATTGCCGCCATAGAGGTACAGCTCGCGGGCATATTGGGCAAATGCTGCAAACGTGGCAATATCGCCACTACTATCTTTAATCCCGAAGAACTGGCGCGGGTGGCTTTCGATCAAGCCCTGCACTAAGGGCAGCGTAATCGGCACCATTGTCACCTGTGGAATGTGGTAGAGCAGCACCCGCGCCGATTCGGGCAGGGCATCGCAGAGGGCACGGAAGTAGGTGAGCAAGCCGCCAGTGGGCACATCCTTGAAGAAGAAGGGTGGGGCTACAAGCAGGGCATCGGCTCCACTCTCTATCGCATAGCGGCTCAGGGCGATGGTTTCCGGCAGCGAAGCACAGCCTGTCCCAATCATTACCGTCATCTCACCGCGCTGGGTCATCACGGTATCAATAACCTGTTTGCGCTCAGCCATACTCAACGAAGGCCCTTCACCGGTTGTACCGAGTGCGAGCAGCCCCCGCACACCTTGCTGCACCAGAAAGCGCATATGGTCTTTGATCCAACCCGTATCTACACTCCCAGTTGGGGTGCGGAACGGGGTTAAGGTTGCCGGAAACACACCTTGAAATTCACGCATTGCCGTCCTCTCACTTCTGCTTCACACTGATCCCAGCACGCGCCTCACCATTAACGCTGGGTACACCGCGCATGATTCCCGAATTGATTAATTGACGCAACTTCCAACGTGGCCACCTGCATCCGTAGCCACCACTGCTGCGGCGATGCATCAAGGGTGGCGATCCATGCATCAACCCCGCCGGCCGCTGCAATCTCGGCCGGGTAGCGATCCGCTGTCTCAAATTCTAGCCCTTCTGTGGCATAATACGCAACGATCAGTTCCGGTTGCTGCAATGCACACAGCACCCACGCACAGTCCACACCAATAGTTGGATCAGCACATCGCTCAGCAAGATAGACACTGGCCCGCCGCGATAGCCCGCGTGACGCAGCCGTAACATCCCACGCCTGCCCGCTTGCCAGTGCAAAGACGTGATTGATCAACGCTTCAGTGTCGCGTTGGGTGCGCGGGTGGCTGGCAAAAGCACGCGGTGTGCGCCCCAATACGGTGAAATCGGCATGGGTGATCTGCGCCACCACCTGCGCCAGCTCCTCCGGATAATGTTCGACCCAGTGGAGGATGCGATCAAAATCGCACAAGTGGACATGGCTGATGTGTGGCGCGTGCTGCCACGCCTGCTGCACGACCATCTGGCGGACGTGCCCCAACGCGGCCACGCCCGCCGGAAACTGCGCGGGCAATTGCTGGACCGAAAGAGCCGCAGATGGCTTTGTCGGTGCAGCATAGTGGGTGTCGGCAGAGACAATGATGGCAAGGTGGGCATAGTGTTGCTGAAGCACTGGTAACCACTGCGCGATCTGCCGCTCCATGCGCTGGTCAGGATCGTGATGGGTGACCGCAAGTGCAACTGAACTATTCATCGCAGTTCCCCCATGTTCAATAGCGATGTGGATGGCGGTGCAAAATTGCACCGTATTCATCTGGCATTATAGCATGCAGATTGGGCAAATTCAGGGTATGCTCAGACCGAAAAAACTGGTATGCTAAAGAGAGCAGGAAATTAGGTGTTGTTGGTAGCTCGCTGATCCGGTATCATAGCAAGCTGGATTGCAGTGTGCTGGTGTGTAAGGAAATAGACAAATGAATGAACCTACCCGCAAAGGAACCCACGAAGCCGCCCCAATTCCGTATGGACTGTGGCCCAGCCCGTTTGCACCCCGCTCGATGGGCAGCAGCGTGCGCCTGAGTGATGTCCAATGGGATGCAGCGAGTGAGCAGCTGGTGTGGCTAGAACACCGCGCTGGGCAGAGTGTGCTTGTTGCGGCTGATTCACGCAGCCCCGATGCTCCCCGTGACTTGACAGCCGATCTGACCATCCGTGCTCGCGTCGGCTATGGTGGTGGCGATTTTGCGGTAGGTGCGGGCAATGTTGTGTTTGTTGAGAAATCTGGGCGGCTGTTCCGGCTCGAGCTAGCTGGAGGCCCAGCCCACCCGATTACGCCCGCCTTTGGCCATGCTGCTGCGCCTGCCATTGATCCTAGGGGAATATACGTCATCTATGTGCATAGCTATGAGAATACCGATGTTTTAGCGATCACCGATTTGAATGGCATGCGCTGGGGGCAAATTCTGGTGCGTGGGCACGATTTCTACATGCAACCATGCTGGCACCCGAACGCCAAGCAGATTGCCTATGTTGCGTGGAACCACCCGCAGATGCCGTGGGATGGCTGCACGCTCTACCTTGCCACCCTACACCAGCCCGAACGCCCGCACACGACCCTGCCAGATGTAGTCCACACACAAGTGATTGCAGGTGGCGAGTCGGTGAGTGTGTTTCAGCCGAGCTTCTCGCCCGATGGTCGCTGGCTGGCGTATGTCTCAGATGAGCGCGGCTGGGGTCAAATCCATCTCTACGACATGCACAGTGGCAAGCACCACCAACTGACCCACGCCCACGCCGAACACGGCACACCTGCATGGGTGCAGGGTTTGCGGACGTATGCGTGGAGCCACGACAGCAGCGTGCTATACGTGATCCGCAATGAGCAGGGCTTTGGGCGGCTGTTCCGCCAATCGGTACACGGTGATCCCGCCCAGCCGATCAGTGCGCTAGGCGACTATACATGGCTGGAACAGCCTGCTAGCCACCCGCATCAAGCGAGCCTTGCCCTAATCGCTAGCAGTAGCCAAATCCCGCCACGCTTGCTGTTGCTCGATGGCCTCAAGCCTGTATCACCCGCATCCCCTGCTACCCACCCTGCCAGCCCACGTACCACACCGCGCATCCTCCGTCGCACGCAGAGTGAGATGATCGCCGCCGATGCACTGGCGAGCGTACAACCCGTCACATGGAAAGCCAGCAACGGCGCAACCGTGCATGGGTTGCTGTATCTGCCGCCGCGTAGCACTACCCGCGCTCCAGCGGGGGAAATGCCGCCCGCGATCATCCGCATCCACGGCGGGCCGACGAGCCAAGCGGTTGCAAGCTGGCAGCGCGACGCGCAGTTCTTTGCAACACGTGGCTTTGTGGTGCTGTATGTCAATTATCGCGGCAGCACTGGCTATGGACGGGCATATATGGAAGCTCTCCGCAATAATTGGGGGATCATTGATGTGGAAGATACGCTCAGTGCGGCCCATTTCCTCAGCGATCAGCACCTCGCCGATCCGCAACGGCTAGTGCTGATGGGCAGCAGTGCGGGGGGCTACACTGTCCTCGAAACGCTGTGCCAAGCGGCTGGCACGTTCCGTGCGGGGATTTGTAGCTACGGTGTGTCCAACCTATTTACCCTTATCGCCGATACGCATAAATTCGAGGCGCACTACCTCGATAGCCTGATCGGGGAGTTCCCCGCCGCGAGTGAGGTTTACCGCGAACGCTCCCCCGTCTTTCACGCCGAACAAATCCGCGATCCACTGGCAATCTTTCAGGGCGACGAAGATACCGTTGTGCCGCGCAACCAATCTGATGCGATTGTCGCGGCGTTGAAGCGCAACGGCGTGCCGCATGAGTATCATATCTTTGCGGGTGAAGGGCACGGCTGGCGCAAGCCGGAAACGATAGAACAGTTCTACACGAAAGTTGAAGCCTTCTTGCGACAATACGTTTGGTATGCGTGACATTCCCTGCATTCTGCGCTACAATCAGAACAACTTGAACAACATCCGCGTATGCACAATGCCGTGCGTGATCACGGCGATCACGGCACGGGCCTATCAGAGGGAGGACTACGATGTTTAAGCGTATTCTTTTGGCAACCGATGGCTCACCCGTTATCGAGCGCATGATCTTGTATGCGGCGCATCTCGCCCGTAAGGAAGAAGCTGAGATTATTGTGCTGCACGCCTACGAATTGCCCGAACGCTACACCACCTACGCTGGCTATGAAGCCTTATGCGAACAGTACCGCGCCGTAGCCCAGAGCCTGCTCGATGAAGTCATCCAGCAATTGCGCGAAGACGGGGTCACCGTTGAAGGCGAACTACGGGCGGGAGCTGCTGCCGAGACGATCATTGCGGCTGCCCGCGATAATCACGTAGACTTGATTGTGATGGGCACTCGCGGCAGCAGCAATCTGCAAGATATTCTCGGTAGTGTCAGTGTGCAGGTGTTGCAGCATGCGCCCTGTCCGGTGTTGGAGATTCCCTAACGCCAATTTGCGGTATAATACAGCGAGTTATTTACATGCTTGCACCCGTACCGAATGAGGAGTGCCCCGTAATGCCTACCTATTCGCTCCGTATGACCGTGCTCTGGCGCACCTTCATGCTGCTGTTGCTGCCGCTCGTGGTGCTGCTCAGTGATGCAGCAGGGGTCTTGGTTGCCCCACCACCCACATACGCTGCCGCAGCATATATTGGTGAATACAGCCCCAACACCCGCATTGAGCTGCGCGGCGACACCATCTGGTTTGTGCGCCCGCCCTATGAATCGCGCATGCTGCCCACCACCGATGGGGTGTATATCTTTGAGGCGGGCTGGCTAGCTGGGCGGGCAGCCAAATTTGTGAACAACGAAAGTGGCGGGGTCAGCATCCTACTGCGGGCTGACGACGGCAACTGGAATGAGTTTGCCCGCTCCGGCGAAATCTACCCTGATCTCGATCCATCGCTGCGGGCAGCATTGGCGCACACCGTCGAGGATCAGATTCGGCTGCGCGGCTTACCGGGTGTGGTGCTCTATGTCCATATTGATGGGCAGGGTGAATACATTGTCGCACGTGGTGTAGCAGATCGGGGGCAGGGCATTCCCGCTGTGCCACTGGATCGTTGGCGGGTGGCGAGTGTTTCGAAAATGTTTCTGGCAGTCACTGTCCTACGCCTGTTTGATCAAGGCATCCTGCGTCTCGATGATAGTGTCGAGCAATGGTTGCCGGGCGTGGTTCCGAATGGCGCGAATATCACGATTCGCCACCTGCTCAATCACCAGAGCGGGTTGTACAACTACATGGACAACTACTTCATCAGCCTTGTGATGAGCAACCCCTACCGCGTCTGGTCGCCGTATGAATTAGTCAACTATAGCAATCTGTATGCGCCCCACTTTGCGCCCGGCACGCCCGGTCGCTGGCGGTACTCGAACACGAATTACGTGCTGCTAGGCTTGATTGTCGAGCAAGCGACGGGGCAAACTTTGGCGCAGGCGATGCACACTCATTTGATTGATCCGCTAGGGCTAAGCAATACCCGCTTTGAGCCGGATGAACTGTATCCGGGCAAGATGCGCGGCTATATCGGCTGGCGCGACATCAGCGATTTTAACCTCTCATATGCGTGGGGCTGTGGCAGCATCGAGTCGAATGCCGCCGATCTGGGCATCTTTATGCGGGCCCTGATGCACGGCGAACTGCTCTCGCCCTTTGCCACGCAAGAGCTGCTGCGCTTTGTGTCGGTGGGCGGGGAGTGGAATTCGCGCTTCCTGACCTATGGGCTGGGCGTGATGCGTGACCGGATGAGCATTGCTCCCGACCTCAACGGCAATCCGCGCCCTGATGAATTAGGGTATGTGATTGGGCATACCGGCGCACTGGCCGGCTACCGTTCGGCACTCTGGTATCAGCCGCAACGCGGGATTACGATTGCCGTTGGAGTCAATCAAATGTACACCGATGCGAACTATATTGCCACCGCTGTGCTGGATACGATCTATGCCTACCAAGAACGCACAGGGACGATCTCGGTTCCGGCTGAAGGCGCGATTGTTGCGCTACCGGCGGCGGGGCAGTAGCACTCCGCCGATCAGGGTGATTTGTTGAGGAGGAGGAGCCGATGCAGCTAAAGCCCGTCGCCCCAGATGTCTTTCAGCTTCAGGGATTCCCGCCTAATATGGTCAATGTGTATCTCGCCGAGCAGCTGCTCATTGATGGGGGCACGCGCTTCGATGCCCCAGCAATCCTACGCACACTGGCAGGACAGCAGATCCGCGCCCATCTGCTGACTCACGTCCACCCCGATCATCAAGGCGCAAGCCATGCCCTCTGCACAGCGTTACATATCCCGCTCTGGTGCGGGGCAGCAGATGCGGCGGCAATGCAAGCGGGCGATATGGATCGCCAATTCACCTCCCCCTCAAATCCTATTGTGCGAGCAATCAATGCCTTCTGGACGGGACCCGCGCATCCGGTAAGCAGGATTCTGCACGAGGATGATCAGGTGGGCAGCTTTACCGTCATCGAAAGCCCCGGCCATACACGCGGGCATCTTGCCTTTTGGCGCGAAGCAGATCGCCTGCTCATTCTCGGTGATGCGGCAAACAATATGAATATGCTCTCCGCCCTGCCCGGCTTGCACGAGACCCCGGCGATCTTCACGACGGATCGGGCACAAAGCCGCGCTAGCCTTCGCAAGCTCGCCGCGCTCCAGCCCGCGACGAGCTGCTTTGGGCATGGGCCAGTGCTGCGTGATGGGGAAGCGTTTGCGAGGTGGGTGGCGCAACTGCCACACGAATAGGGGATACCAAAACGCTCCACTCAGGGGAGCGGAGCGCGAACTGCGCGACACATCATTCATCTGTCCAGATTATGCCAAGCTATGCAGGTAAGCGGATACGTCCGTTATCGTGTCGGTCTATGCCGAACTTAGATCTATGCCTGCGCTATCACCTTGCGTGTGTGCCTCCGCTCGTTCCACGCTCCACCACAATGGACTCTACCAACGTAACTAACTAACGAACCGCTTCTCCATCTACTTCGCGGATCTTGGCAGCTTGCTCACGCTTCTGCAAGACCGTCAGGACGAAGTAACAGAGTCCGATCAAGAGGAACGACCCGGGCCATATCAGCGGTTCTACGTGCAGCAGCACCGTGAGCACAAAGATTGCCGTAAATCCCAGAACAAAAAGCGTTCCGACAATCATATACACCTCAAAGCTGGTGCTATCAATATACACTTGGTCACGGGGCGTGCGCCGATTTCTCTGGTCTAGCATGGGATCGTCTCCTTTTCGGCGTACCGCCAATTTGGTTCAAGATTGGCGGCAGTTGCGTTCGCTCCAATTGCTCTGCAACCCTCTGCTTGAGAATATTCTAGCATAGCCAGACGTATTTATCTAGAGGATAAACCCGTGCAATAATAGGCAACTTGATTGCCAAAAGGTTGACAAGGGGTAAAATCGTTTGCCTACGGAGTCGGCGGCAGATCGGTCGGCGTGGGCAGGGGTTCCTCCGTTGGCGGCGGCACGGGTTCCTCCGTCGGCGTGGGCAGGGGGTCGTCCGTCGGCGTGGGCAGGGGGTCGTCCGTCGGCGTGGGCCTGCCTACGGCGGGATCATCGGTGGCGGTTGGGATTTGGGGCGTAGCAGTTGCAGGCGGGGGTCTCGTTCCGTCCCCTCCCCCTCCGCCGGAACGACGCGGCGTAGCCGTAGGTTCTAGCGTAGGCTCTGGGATAGCTGTGTCGGGTGGTGGTGGAGGTGTGGTTGCAGTTGGTGCAGGTATGGGCGGTGCAGTCGGCTCTGGGATCTCTGTGGGCGCAAGCGTTGGCGGCAGCACAATGATCGGCGGCTGAGTCGGTGGCGCGGCTGGGGGTTCGGTCAATGCGCCGGTTGGCAGGGGCAGGGGCGTTGCAATAGGTGGGGCGGGTTCAGTTGGGAGCGGGGTTGGTGGCAGCACGATCACGGGCGGGGCGACATCGGTGGGTGTGGCGGGCGGCAGCTGAGCCAGCGGCGTAGGCGTGCGCGTTGGGGGCAGCGGGGTCGGAGAGACATTGAGCGTACCAAGCGTGGCTTGGCGGGTCGGGGTGCGCCGCGCACGCGGGTCGGGTGTGGAGGTTGACCGTTCGGCTTGGATCGGCAAGGTCGGGCGCGGCTCTTGGCGATTGCCCGCACCAGTCGGGGTGGGGGTTGGGGTGGCGGTGCGGGTTGCGCGGGCCCACGCGGTTGCGGTTGCATCGCCTGCGATACGGATGCGGGTAGCTTCGGGAGCTACGCCGAGCGCATCAGTGAACTCAGCCATGGAGCGCATCTCGGTTGCCCGCACAACAGTTGCCGTGCCCGCGAGCAGGGCAACATCTGTGCCGACAAGCGCGAGATCGTGCACTACATCTGCCCGTAGCGTGGGATCAGTGCCATTCAGTGCCATCTGTTGCAAGCTCAGATACTCCTGCTGCTTCAGCAGATATAGGTTTTGCACCTGTGCTGCATTCGCACCTACGCGCATTGTTGTGCGCCCCCGTTCAAGCAGTTGCAAATAGAGGAACAGGGCCAGCAGCGCGAAGCCACTTGCGAGCATCGCCAGCACCGCTATCGCCTGATTGCGTCGCCGTTCGCTGCGTTGGCGAGCGCGTAGCTTTTGGCTAGCGAGCAGAAAATCGCGCTGCACTGGCGCAAGCTGATCGGGGTGATCGGTGGCCCAGCGTTCCGCCTCATGCAAATCGCTGCCGGTGAGCAGGAGTTCATCGGGACGATCCTCACGCTCCCACCGGGCTGCTTGGCGTTGCAGAATATTCAGCGAACGGGCATACCACGCCTGATTGCGTTCGCGCACGGGATCAATCAGGCGGTCGTGGGTCAATTCATACCACACCACCCCGCGCCGCTTCTCCGCCCGTACTAGCCGTGTATCAATCAGATCGGCGATCACGGGATTGGGTAAGCCGGCGGTGGCTTGCTGCTCTTGCAAGACCTGCCCGCGCAAGCCTGCCTCAGTGATCAGTTGGGTATCAAACCACTCGCGTAGCTGCTGTTCGCGGAGTGCATGCAGACTGGCAATCAAGCCCACCTGCTCATCGTAGTAATCACCGAGCGTCTGAGTTACATCGCCGAGTGCGGTCACATCGCTGATCGTAATGGCGGTATCATCCGGCTCTAGCCCAGCCCAGATGCGATAGCAGACAACCTGCAACTGCACCGGCTCAACCACCGTACCGAGTTGCTCCAGCGTGCTGCCATCGGGCTGCTGCACCCGCACGCGGCGCAGATCATCGAGAATGCGCTGGGCCGCCGACTCCTCGAAGGTTACGCCTGCACGGATGGCGGGCTGGCGGATGGCTTGCTGCGCGGCGGCTAGCCCCAGCAGATCGAGCCGGAAGGTATTGCGAAAGCGGGTGGGGACGTGGCGGCTATAGGGGTCAAGCCCGGCGATGAACTCCTCGCGCATCGAGAACAACGCCCAGAACTCGCGGCGCGGTGAACCCGTGCGGGCAGTGCGGCGTGGCGGGCGTAGGGCTTCGCCAAGCTGCTCGAAGAAGACGTTGCGAGCCGCTTCGTCAGTTGGGTCAATCGTGAGGATCTCCTCAAACTGGTCGAAGATCAGCACAATGTCTTCTTGGACCGTTGCGCTACGCTGACGCAGGTAATCGTGCAGGGAGAGCGTAGCCAGCTGTTCGAGCGGAATCTGCTGGGCGGGTGGTTGACTTTCTTCGAGGGCCAGCAATGCGCTGAGGATATAGCGATTGGGCCGGTACAGTGCTGCTGCATCAGCGGTCGCCGGATCGTCAATAATCTGGCGATAAGCATCACCGACCGATAGGCGCGTGGAGGGTGCGCTCGTGGAGTCGCGCTGCGGCTCGTGCTGCTGGGCTGTGAAATTGTGCGGATGGGCTGCCTCAAAGCGCATGAGCGGCAGGACGTGGAAGCCGCGCTGCTCGAGGCGCGGGATCAGCATGGCTTGCAGCAGCGAGGTTTTGCCTGCACCGGAGGGCGAGTGGAGCAGCACGATCCGCTCGGCAATCAGTAAGCCGCTCAGGTCAGCGACTTCGCGGTCACGCCCAAAGAGCAGCTCGCCGCGATTGAATGAGCGTGGGCCAACGTATGGGTTCGGGCGTGGATTGCGTGACACAGGTTTCTACCCTAACTCAGGTCAACGCCGTAGGCGGGCTGCACCGCCACTTCGTGCTTGGCTCCACTCCCCACTGAGTTGCTGCATAAAATCCTCGACACTGCCCCAGAAAATATCAATGTCAGATTCTTGGAAGTAGGTTTCAAGGTATGCCCGGGCCCGCTCCGGCTCCAACACGCGCCCTTCGTCAGGGGTGATCTGCGCGGCAACGTGGGCATAGCGTCGCCGCCGCCCGCGCCCTTCTTGACTCATCAGGCTGCGGAACAGCACGCGGAAGGGCCAGTCGTCAATGCGGAAGCCGAGAAACAACAAGCCCGTATCGGCGAGAGCTTCGCGCACCGCAATCGGGATTAGGTCTTTGTTTGCCGATACGCCGATCAGGAAGTCAAAGTAATCATCCTCCGCTACGACAATCGAGTCCGCTTCGTTGCTGATGCCAAACAAGTGATACACGAGGGGGTGTTCAATACTCGGTTGATAATCCGGCTCGTGGTCATAGATCGAAGGCAAGCCCTCGAGCTCCTCGTGCCAGCGACACACTTCGACGTGCGGGTCTTTGCCGGCTGCGCGTAGCTCTTCGGTGAGCAGGTTGGTCAGGTTGGCGGTGATGTAGATGCGGAAGGGTAACTCGGCGAGGAGGCGATAGGGGTAGTTTGGGCTATGTTGGCGCGAGTGGCTGCTGATCACGCTGAACAGCTCTTCGAGGCTGAGCTGTTCGGCGGCATCGGGCAGCTTCTCGCGGTGGCGATCCAGCAGGTCGGAGCGGAGCTGTTCGATCAACTCCTCACGCGGGAACTGCGGGTCTTGGTTGATCGCCAGAAACTGGGCTACCTGCGGCAAATCTTCGCGCTGGTGCGGAGCCAGCGGAAAGCCGTACTGATCGGCCCAGCGGCGGGCAAAATCACCGAGCGGATCGAGCATAGACTCAGTGACACGCTGCCCGATGATCGGGGTGCAATTGCCGCGCTGGATGTTGCGGATCAGGGCGGGCCACTTCTCAAAGTCGCGCCCATCCTCGCCGAAGCCGGCCACATACCAGATGCGGCCACTCCGCAGCCGCATAAACAGCACCGGCATCCACCAATCGTTGCGCTCCTGAATGCTGCTGCGGGCCACAGCCATCGCCCGATCTATGTAGCCATCGCGCTGCAACTCGCGGAAGAAGACCGGCAGAAAGGCTTGCAGGGTCGCAATGGCAACGTTGCCTTGCATGGCAATCACGGCGGGCACTCCGGCGGCAGCAAGGCGCGGGCCAAGCGCGGCGAGGGCAAGGTTCCGGCTCTGGGTCGCATCGCTGCCGGGCCCGGCACTCTGGCACGAGCCAAGCACGACGAGGCGCGGCAAGTGCGGCAGGTCGTGCATACGCCGCACCAGTTCGCTGCTAGCCACAACGGCCGCTTGCCCCTGCTCATCAGCGAGCCACAGATACGGCTCGCCTTGCAGCATTGCACCGTGAGCCAGCAGATAGACAATATCGTAGCCCTCACGCAGGTGATCGGTGATGGTGGTCAGGTTGACTAGCGGGGCATCGCTGATCACGGTGACCGGTAGATCGTGCAAGCTGGTCCGGATCAGGTCGAGTTCGTGGTCTACATCGAAAGGGGTCAAGGGCTGCCCGCCGGGGCTATAGTCGCCCACGTTGCGCGGATTGGCGATCACCACCAGCGCACGCAGCGCGGAGCGTGAGCGCAGGCGCACGGGCCGCCAATCGGCACTCCGCAGGTAGCGCGAGAAGTAGACCTGCTCGCTAGTCAGGAGCGTCGCGCTTGTCAGGGGATGGTGCAGCGTTTCCCAGCGCAGGCTATGCAGTTCGGGAGCCGTCTCATCCAGATCGAGGCGCAGGCGCACCGGCACACCCGCTTGCTGGGCACTCTCGATGGCACGGCACAGGGCGGCGTGCAGCTCAGTATCGGCGAAGAGGCTGGCAGTGAGGGTGGCCCCATACTGCTGCGGATCAAGCGTGAGGCGAGCCAGTTCATCACGGGGCAGGGTGATGCTAATTGGCGCACCGCGTTGCAGGCGGATGTCGGCCTCGCTATCGGGCAGCGAGAAGCGCAGATCGAGGGTATAGCTATGCTCATCGCGCCGTCGCAGCGCAAGTTCAAGATCAGCACACCCGCCAAGAGCTTTCCGCAGCATGCAGGCTCCCCTTATATCACATACTATCGCTTGGTGCGGTCGAATCACTACTCTGTGTAAGTATACACGTACCGCACCAAAATTGCACGGGCAACCCCACACCAAAACCGCAGCTACGCATGGTGCGTAGCTGCGGCAAAGTCCAGCCGAAGGATGATAAGGATGGTGGCTTAGATAAACAGGCTCACTTTGGAGCGGGCGGCATCGCCCATGAAGGTGGCTACCCCGCCCAGCTCTAGCCCGCCGATCAATTCATCATCGCGCACGCCGAGCAGTTCGCGGGACATATCACACACCACCATCCGCACGCCCAGATCCTGCGCCATCTGCACCAGCTCAGCAGGGGTGGTGACATTATGATCCTTCATCAGCTTGTGCATCATTGCTGTGCCTGCGCCAAAGAAGTTCAGCTTCGACAAGCCCAGCTTATTGGCTCCGGCAGGCAACATCGCCGTGAAGCCCTTCTCGAACACGTTCTTGCCTTCGAAGACCTTCTGCTTCTTGACGACACTCAGCCCCCAGAAGGTGAAGAACATCGAGACTTCCAAGCCCATCGCGGCTGCGCCAGTGGCAATAATCAAAGCCGCCATCGTTTTGTCGAAGTCGCCCGAAAAGACGACCATCGAGAGCCGATCTTCAATCCCCATTGCTGGGGCGGATTCGACCTGTGCGAGCCGCGCTTCGAGGGTGGCAATCCGCTCCAGCAAAGCGGCGGTGTCGGTCTGTGCTGCTGGCGTTTCAAGCGTCATGTGTTGCTCCTCAATCATATTCACGCGATCAGGATCGTGCTATGTGGATCGCCCAATTTATGCTGTGCGGCGTAGGTAATGCACGTACAGGGCTTGCCCGTTCTCTTGCACCATCTCCTGCGCGATCAACTCTACATTCTTGGCGGTCTTAGCCCAGCCCTGAAAATCGGCCACCGAACCACGATCCGTCGAGACAACCTGCAACACGTCGCCAATGGCTAGGTCATTCACGGCTTTGCGGCTCTTGACAAGTGGCATAGGGCACTTTGCCCCTTTGACATCAAGGGTCTGGTTAAAAGCTACGGCCATATCAGTCACGCTCCTTTATTACTTTATTGAGTATAGTATATCACATTATCCGTAGTCGTCCCGTTTCAAGCGCAATGAATGGATGCGTGAAGTATACCGAATACGTGTACGCCCGATCTACAAGATGCTCGCTTCATCCTCTACCAGATCGTCGCCTGCGCCATGCTAATCGTCCTGCTCCTCTCGTTCTCCATCGTTACAGGGTATGCTACAATGCCCACGTATGCATCGTATCGCCGCAGTGGGGCAAATGCCTCCCTGCCCTATATTATAGGGTACCTCATGCGAAAATTCTGGTCGTGGATGCTGCGCCTGCTTGGCCCAGCCTTGCTATTGATCTTTCTGCTCAATAGCAATCTCAATGAACTCTACGCGATCTTGATCAATGCTGACCTGTGGCCGATCATCTGGTCGCTGATCCTGATCTTCCCCTTCCTGTTCATCAAGGCATGGCGGTGGAGGGTACTGATGCACACGATGGACATGGACATGCCCCAGCTTACCGCAACGGCCCTGTACAACGTTGGCATCTATCTCGGCTCGGTTACGCCCGGCCAAGCCGGTGATTTCATCAAGGCGTGGTATCTCAAGGATCGCGGCTACCCGCTTGCACCGGCTCTGCTCAGCGTGATTCTGGATCGCCTGTGCGACTTGATTGTGATGGCTTCGCTGGCAGTGGTGGGCATCTTTGCCCTAGGCCAGCTGCTGCCGCAGCGGGAACTTCAGACGGCGGTGACGGTGTTGATGCTCACTGGCTTGGCCGTGCTGACGGTGCTGCTCGTAGCGCAACGCCCGCGTGAGTGGCTGCTGACGGTGGTACTGCCGCGCATCTTGCCTAAGCGCATGCAAGCGTCGCTGCTGCGCTGGAATGAGCAAATGTCTAGCTTGAGCCTCTCGCCACGCCTGATTGCGCTGGTGATGGGCGCATCGCTGATCTCGGCTATGTTCACCTTCTACCGCCTGTGGCTGCTGTTCATCTCCGTCGAGGTGTTTGTCCCGCTGTATATCGTGATTGGGGCATCGGCGTTGATTGCGGTGGCGCAGGTGCTCCCCATCTCGATTGGCGGGGTTGGGGTGCGTGATGCCATCTTGATTGCGGTGGTGACTGCGCCGCAGTATGGCGGCTATTCAGTGGAGCAGGCCCTCGCTGTCTCCGCCCTGTTCTTGCTGATTACGGTGCAGCATATTGTGTTCGGCTTCATGCTCTCATTCTGGTTTCCCATCGGGCGGCTGACGGCGGCGGCCCAAACCCCATCGGGGGATGTGCCACAAGCCCCAGTACGCTAACACGATCTGAGGAGGAGCAGCAGCGATGTCTACGCCGGAGTTGGTGCAAGCCCGCCTTGCAGAGCTGCGCGAGCAGATCAATCTGCATAACTACCACTACTATGTGCTCGATGCGCCGCTGATCAGTGATGCTGCGTATGATGCGCTGCTGCGCGAATTGCGTGAGCTAGAAGCCGACTACCCTGAACTGATTACGCCCGACTCACCGACGCAGCGGGTAGGCAGTGCGCCTGCGAGCCACTTTGCCAAAGTGCACCACCGCGTCCCGATGCTGTCGCTGGGCAATGCCTTCGATACAGCTGAGCTACGGGCATGGCGCGAACGCACGCTGCGGCTGCTGGGCGATGGTCCAATCGCCTATGTCGTCGAGCCAAAGATAGACGGGCTAGCCGTGACCTTGCACTACCACGCTGGGCAACTGGTGCTGGGCGCAACACGCGGCAACGGCGAGGTGGGCGAGGATGTTACTGCCAATCTCCGCACCGTGCGGAGTATCCCCCTAGCCCTTCACCCGCAGCCTGATCTGCCCGCCCAGATCGAGGTGCGCGGTGAGGTGTATATGCGCCTGCCCGATTTCGCTGCCTTGAATGCCCGCCTCGCCGAAGCGGGTGAGCGCATCGCCGCCAACCCGCGCAACGCAGCGGCAGGATCGCTACGCCAGAAGGACCCCAGCATCACGGCAACCCGCCCACTCCGCTTCTTCGCCTATCAGATCGCGGCACAGGTGGGCAGCCCCCAACCTACGAGCCAGCTGGAAGCTCTGCATTATCTCCAACGGCTGGGCTTGCCTGTCAATCCAGAGGTGCAACGCTTCACCGATTTTGAGGAGCTGATCGCCTACACCGAGACGTGGATGGCCCGCCGCGAAACGCTCGATTATGAAGTGGACGGGCTTGTGATCAAGGTGGATGATCTCCGCCAGCAGGCTGAGTTAGGGGTAGTTGGGCGCGATCCACGCTGGGCAATTGCGCTGAAGTTTCCCGCCCGTGAAGCGATCACCCGCCTGCGAGCGATCACCGTGAATGTGGGGCGCACCGGCGTAGTCACCCCGAACGCCGTCTTAGAGCCGGTGCTGCTGGGCGGGGTGACCGTCAGCAGTGCGACGCTGCACAATGCTGATTACATCAACAGCACGGGCATCTTGATTGGCGATTACGTTGTCGTCAAGCGGGCTGGTGATGTCATCCCGCAGGTGGTTGCGCCAGTAATTGAGCGACGAACGGGCACGGAATATGCCTATACCTTCCCAACCACCTGCCCCTCGTGCGGCACACCGCTTGAGCGTGACCCCGACGGCGTGGCGTGGCGGTGTCCCAATTTGAGCAACTGCCCGGCGCAGCTCGTGCGGCGCGTTGAGCATTTCGTGAGCCGTGCCGCAATGGATATTGTTGGGATGGGTGAACGTCAAGCCGAGCTGTTTGTTGAATTGGGGCTAGTGCAGGATGTGGCCGATCTGTTCAGCCTCACCGCCGCCGATCTGGCTGGAGTCGAAGGCTTTGCCCAGAAGCGCATCGAGAACCTGCTCAGTGCGCTTGATGTCGCTCGCACACGCCCGCTCGAACGCTTATTGATCGGCTTGGGCATTCGCTATGTAGGCACTGTGGCGGCCGAGCTACTAGCGCAACGCTATGCCCATCTGGATGCGCTGATGCAGGCGCGGACTGAGGAGCTGCAAGAGATTGATGGCATCGGGCCGGTTGTTGCTGAGAGCATCGTGGCCTTTTTTGCCCGCGAGGATAACCGCGCTTTGATTGAGAAGCTGCGAGCCGCAGGGGTGCGCTTCACCAGCGATCAGGTGCGCGAGCAACGCGGCGATCAGCTTGCGGGCTTGACCTTCGTGCTTACGGGCACACTGCCCACGCTCAGCCGCGAACAGGCCACCGCCCTGATCCAAGCGCATGGCGGCAAAGTGACCAACACCGTGACGAAGAAGACCAGCTATCTCGTAGCGGGTGAGAGTGCGGGTAGCAAGCTGACCAAAGCACAGAGTTTGGGCATCCCTGTGCTCGATGAAGCTGGGCTACATGCGCTGCTAGAGGAACACAGGGGCATAGATCGGGCGACCGACACGCTCGAAAAATCACCCTAATTGCTGATCCGTTTGGGTGTATACTAATAGAGGCGTTTAATCAGGAAGTTTCTGCTTCTAACAAAAACGGCTGCGAACCAAGCAGTCGTTTCGTGTGTCAGAGGGCATGCGAGCGAAGCAGAGTTCATCAGAGTCATTCTGACAAGAAAGAGTATGAACATCATGGTGCAAAGCGAAGCGCATATAACGCTACCGACTGATTATGGAACCTTTCAGGCTTACGCTTTTCCTGAAGGCGATCTCTGCCACATGTGCCTTGTCTACGGCAAACTAGACGTGACTCAACCCGTGCTGGTACGTTTCCACTCCAAGTGTATTACTGGGGATGTGTTTAGTTCGCAACGCTGCGACTGCCGCTCGCAGTTAGTGGAAGCAATCCGGATCATCCAAGAAGCTGGGAGCGGCATTATCGTGTACCTCGATCAAGAGGGGCGCGGCATTGGCTTGCTCGCCAAGCTCAAGGCCTACGAGTTGCAAGAGAAGCACGGCTTGGATACCGTAGATGCCAACCTTGCGCTTGGTCATCCGGTTGATGCCCGCACCTACGATCTAGCTGTGGAGATGCTCCGTTCGCTGGGAGTCTCGAAAGTCACGCTGCTGACAAATAACCCGCACAAGCTGGCTTCGCTGGAGCAGGCTGGCTTTGAGGTGGGCCGCCGAGAGGTGTTCACGGGGACATCACCGTTCAATGCGGGCTACCTTGCCACCAAGCGTGAGCGGCTCAACCACCAACTGCCCGTGCTGCTTGAGATGGCTCCGGTTGAAGCTAATGAGCGGGTGGTAGATGCCCTCTGACGACCCTCAAATGGATCGGCTGGAGCAGCTGATCAGCGACCTGATCAGCACGCTCCAGCTTGAGCCATTCCTCGATTCGCACGAATATACCGCCTCGCGGGTCGCGGGGATGTACCGCGAGGTGTTTGCTGGGCGGGACGTGGATGTGGCCGCTCTGCTGCATCCGCTGATCCCGCTCGAACCAGCCCAGCAAGCCCACCCACAACTCGTGACCATGGCCACGCTCCGCTTCCATTCGATGTGCCAGCATCACTTCCTGCCCTTCTTCGGTGCAGTTACGATCAGCTATGTGCCCCACGCGCATGTGATCGGGATCGGCAAAATCGTGAGCCTTGTCCAGATGCTTGCCCGCCGCCCACAGTTGCAAGAATACTTCGCCCAGCAAATCGCCGATGCGCTCGAAAACGCGCTTCGGCCGCGTGGGCTAGCCGTGCATGTGGTGGCACGGCACATGTGCGAGGCAATGCGGGGAACCCGCGAGGATAGCATGATCTTTCACTCGCATGTCTATCGGGGGGTACTCGCCACAGATACGGGCTTGCAACAGGCATTCCTCCGTACCACGCCAACCAAGCCGGAGGGGTGATCGGTTTCAGGTATCGGGTTCCTGAAACTGATGGAGTCAGGAGATTGCAATGGATGTCACGAGGAGGGGTGATCGGTTTCAGGTATCGGGTTCCTGAAACCTCGCCCCCGAACCCTGCTCAGTAATTGCCGCGATTGTACGCATCGCCGCCATCAATGTGTAGCACGGCTCCAGTCACGAAGTCGTTGGTGGCGAGAAACACCACTGCCCGCGCTACATCATCCGGCGTGCCGATGCGCCCGAGCGGAATCTTTTTGCCCGCATCGGCGGGGTTGTCCTCGGCCGTCACGATGCCCGGCACGATACAGTTGACGCGAATGTTATGCTCGGCGAGAGCCAGCGCGGCATTGTGCGTGAGCATCACCAAGCCCGCCTTCGAGATGCTGTGGTGCGGGCGGCTCGCCCATGGCTGCACGCCGCCTTTGTCGCTGATGTTGACGATGCTGCCGCCCCGACCACCAGCGATCATCAGGCGAGCGGCATGCTGCGTACACAGGAACGGCGCACGCAGATTGGTATTGATTACACTCTCCCACTCGGCAAGATCAATGTCGAGCAGGGGCGTGCGCTTGAAGTTGGCCGCACTGTTCACCAACATATCCAGCCGCCCATAGTGGCTAGCGATCTGTTGAAACAGATCGGCGATTGCGGTTGGGTCTTCCAGATTAGCCTTGACAATCAAGGTCTCCACGCCATACGTGCGTGCTTCAGCGGCGGCGTGTTGGGCTTGCACATCCGAGTTGCCGTGATGGATGACAACGTGTGCACCCTGTTCAGCACAGGCCAGCATGATTGCCCGCCCAACGCGCCGTGCCGAGCCAGTTACACAGACCACTTTGCCCCGCAGATCAATCAGCATATTGTTCCTCTTGGGCTAAAAGCTGTCCAATCACATCCTCAAAAATCAGGTTAGGGTTTGACTCGCGCTGCACCATGTAACGCTGTTCCGCTACCAGCGATGCCCGTAGAAACGCCTGCACGGCTGCACCGGTTTGGGCATCCTTGAAGCGGTAGTAGCCAGACTCAATGCGGGTCAGCAAGTGGTGCTTGGCCGCAATGAACGGCTGGCTCGCGGCGGGCGTGCCACTCCACGAGTGGGGCGATTTGAAATACAGGTGCAAGGGTGTATTGATGAAGTAGATTGCATCGGTAAAGGTGAAGCATTGCAGCAACACCTCAAGGTCTTCAAGATAGGCGACGGTGCGATCCCACTGCACGGGAATGCGCTCACGGTCGTACACAAAGATTGTGTCGCCGGATGGGTTAATCCGTTTGTACATGGAGCTAGGCACAAGTCTTTCGGGCAGGTGCGTGCCCAGATCGCGGATCAATGCGCCATGCTCATCGCGCAGGCTGAGGGCACTGGTCACGATGCTGTGCTGCAAGACGTGTGGTAGGCAACGTTCTAGCTTGGCTGGGGTAAAGCAGTCATCGCTATCGAGCCACGCCACAATCCGCCCGCGTGCGTGCTGCAAGCCGATGTTGCGTGGGTGGGCTGGGCTGCCGCTGCCATCGTTGCCGGTACGGGCGTGACGGATGCGGGCATCGCTGATGCCCTGCGCCGCGAGCACCGCCGCATAATCGCAGTGGTCATCAGCCACAATGAGCAACTCCCACGCCGGATAGGTCTGCGCGAGGACGCTCTGCACCGCCCGCCCGATGTGGGCTTCGGCGCGGTAGGCGGGCATAATCACCGAAACCAATTCCACGCGGCTTACCCCTGCTCGGCGGCGTATTCGGCACGGGTACGGCGCACCCGAATCCCAACTGCGCCCGCAAAGCGCAGGCCACTCGGCGCAGGCTTGGTAATCTGGAGTTCGACAATCTCAATGCGCGGATCAGTCTCAAAGCTGAGGCGCACCAGATCACGGGCGATATACTCTACTAGCTGCGGCTGATGCGCGTTGAAGTAGGCGATGATCTGATTGCCGACAGCGGCATAGTTCACCGTATCGGCGACCTGATCGGTACGAGCAGGTACGTGCGTTTCAACCCACAACGTGACATCAATCAGGATATTTTGCGGAGCCAGCCGTTCTTCAGGCAGTGCGCCAATGATGCCGCGTACCAGCAGATCTTTGATGAACAGTTGGTCAAGAATTTTTGCCATAGTCTGCGTCAGTTCTTTCTTGCTTGGGCTACACAAGTGGATGAACACAGGTAGTATAGCGAGGTGTACCGGTTCTGGCAATCCTCTCAATGAGTGCGGCAGAATCACACAATCCTGCCGCACTGCGCCAACTGCTAGCTGACCCGCTCCATCCGCACGATCCACTGCGCCGGATTGCGGATTTCGGCGAGGGTGGGCAAATTCTCCGGCTGCTCCCATACCTTGCCCGCAAAGGCAATGCCGCGCTGTGCCACCACTGCATTGACAAACGCCTCGCCCTGCTGATACTGCACCAGCTTCAGGTTCATGCCTGTCACCCGAAAAACGATCTGGTCAAGGATCGGGCGGTGCTGTTGGCGTTCCTGCATGCGCCGCTCAATCTGCACAAACGAGGGCAGCATCTGCTTGCCAATCGCATTCATCACATGGTTGCCGTAGCCTTCGACCACCGACATCAGGGCTTGCAGCTCATCGAACAAGCGGCGTTGCTCTGGGGTCAGCATAATCTCGATCCAGTGCTGCCCCGTGTTGAGACTCTTGACAAGGCGTTCGAGCAGCTTCCCTACACCACCGAGCAGGGTGATCTGCTGGTTGAGTTGATCGAAATACTGGCGCACTAAGCCGTTGAAGTGTTCGCGCACCCATGGGTAGGCTTCAAATTCAAAGACGTGCGTTGTTTCGTGTAGGGCAATCCACAGCCGGAAATCCTCATCATTTAAGCCAAGCCCCTGCTGCACGCGGGCGATGTTCGGCTCGACGAAGTATAGCGAGCCGCGTACTGACGGATCGGGCGAGAGCAGGCTCAGATCATACTGACCCAATACCCGCCGCCCTAAGAAGCCGAGCAAGAAGCCCACTTGGGCCCCCATCAAGCGACTGTTCGCATCGCGCAGCAGCACGGTCAAGCCATCAGTGCTGGCTGCTTGGCGCAGGTACAGCTCCTCAATCGGGGCGAACAGCTTCTCGAATGAGGCGAAATTGGCCGCGAGCCACTCCGGCCGATCAAAGACATACACGCGGCTGATCGGCGCAGGCAGGTTTACACCCATATAGGCTGCAATGAGCGGCTCGCTCTGCTCCACAAGGCGGGTGTATTGAGCGGTGCGGTACGCCCGATCCAAGGCGGGCGCGTTATCCTCGCGCACCATGCGGAGGGCGACGTGCTGGGCCTGCTGCCAATCAATCAAGCGTGGAGCCGTATGCGTGTGCCGAGCACGGGTTTCAACATAATAGCGAATGCCGACTCCGGCGACTGCCCCAAGCAGCAGAAACGCTCCTAGCCGACGCAGATCATAGATAGATGACACAAGCCAATCCTTCCTGTTGTAGTTGGTAACGCTATTCTGACAGCATACCACGCGCAGGGGCGGCTTGTCCAACAGGAGTTTAGGGAGAGTGCCATCCGTGCGCTTAGCCCATCTGAGTTGCTGCAACACGCCGCTCCGGCTGCATCCAGCCTCTCTAAAGTGTGGTATGCTATACGTACTATATCAACCTCATGGAAGTAGCGATGACCACGCAATCACTGCGCCACACGATTGCCCTGATCGGGCTGAGTGGGGTGGGCAAATCTACGCTAGGGCAGCAGCTCGCACAACAGCTTGGCTGGAAGTTCGTTGACACCGATGCGATGATTAGCCGTTTTGCAGGCAAGTCAGTTGCCGAGTATTTTGCCACCAAAGGCGAAGTAGCCTTCCGTAAGCTGGAAAGTGAAGTACTGGGCGCGATGCTCGTTGCTGCTACCTACCACCCGTGTGTGATCGCAACTGGCGGCGGGATTGTGGTGCAAGCTGAGAACCGCGACCTCTTGCACCAATTCGCGTGGAATGTCTGGCTCGATGCACCGGATCGGGTGCTCCTCCAGCGGCTCCAATCTGCAACCACCGAAGCCCGCCCGCTCCTACAAGGCGATGACCTGCTCGGCAAGCTCGCGGCAATGCGGGCGGTGCGTGCGCCGCTCTACCGCGAACTGGCCCACCTGACACTGGATACTTCGCACCTCAGCAACACCGCCATCATCAGCGCGATTACCCGCGAATTCGGGCTACGGGTGCGCTAGGCGACGACCTTGAACCGCCTTCGAGGGCCTAATCAGCATACCAGTATCCTATGCCTTAAACAGTTTACAGGTTGAATATTTTCAACTTTTTTGCTATGATAGCAGGAGTACCGCGTTCGTTCACCCCAACATTCCACCACCAAATTGGTTCCGGCAAGGAGTGTCACCATGAGCGAAATAATTCCTCTTGCATCAGTTTCTACAGGCAGTGCAGAACCGTTCCGCGAAAGTGCCTGCAAAACTCACCCCCAGAGCATGTGCCCCGCCTTTGGTGCATTGCGGGTGCTAGCCCGCATGGAGGGGGTACAGCCCGCAATGATTACCGATACCGGATGCTTATATGGACTAACGTTTGTAACCCATTTCTATGCCGCCCGCAAGAGCATCGTTGCGCCGAGCTTGGGCACGGCGGAGCTATCCAGTGGGCAGATCCAAGAGGCGGCGAATCTGGCGATTGCCGAAGCTGCCAGTGCCCGCAACGTCAGCGTGATTCCGGTGATCTCGCTGTGTGTCGCCGAGACGGCCGGACTCTCGGAAGAGCTGCTGCCGCGAGAAGTAGATGGCAAGCCCGTCATTTTGGTGCGTGTGCCGGCCTATGCGATCCACTCGCACCCTGAAGCCAAAGATGTTGCCCTTGCCGCCTTGATGCGGCGGCTCACGGTTCCTGATGCCGCGATTGAGCCGCATACGCTAGTGCTGTTGGGCGAAGTTTTCCCAGCCGATCCCGTGCTGATTGATGGTATCCTGCGGAAGATGGGCGCACGCACGCTCGTCACCATTCCGGGCCGCCACATTGATGAACTGATGCTTGCTAGTCGAGGGGCAGCCGTGGCGGCGTTGCATCCATTCTACCGCGATACCGTCAACCTGATCCGCGAACGCGGCACGCCCGTCGTCGGTGGCGCACCGATTGGTGCAGATGGTAGCGCGGCATGGCTCCGGGCCGTCGGGGCAGCACTGGAGCTAGATGAGCAACGAGTGGAGCAGGTGGCGCAGGAGGAAGAACAAACCGCCCGCGACTTCCTCGCCCGTCAGCCGCTCAAAGGCGCAACGGTGCTGGTCTCCGGCTACGAGGGCAACGAGATGCTCTATGCCCGCCTGCTGGTAGAAGCCGGCGCACACGTCCCCTACATCAGCACGAGCATTGGCAAGAGCGTGCACACCGCCGCCGATGAAGCGTGGCTGCGTGCACGCGGGACGGAGGCGATTGTCTACCGCAAATCGCTGGAAGATGATCTGAAAGCACTGGACCATTGGCACTTTGATCTCGTGATTGGCACAACCTCAGTGACGGCCGCATCGAAAGAGCGTGGGATTCCGTCGGTCTACTACACCAATATCCTGAGTGTGCGCCCGTTGTTCCTCACGGGGGGCATGGTTGCCAGTGTCTCGCTGGCCCAAGAGCTGCTCGAACGGCGCACCCTGTATACAACGATGCAGAGCTTCTTCCAAGATTAGGAGACCCCTTGTATGCACTTGATCCGTGATATATCTGAGAGTAGCTCCTACTGGGGCGCGGCGTGGGTGTTTGGCTGCTTGTCCGATGTGCACGTCCTGTGCGATGCCCCAATTGGCTGCTACAACTTGCTGGGTGTCGCCGTGACCAACTACACCGATGCGGTGACGCACATGCAGAACTTGACCCCGACCAGCATCCGTGAGACCGATGTGATCAATGGAACTGCCTCGGCCCTGAAGCGCACCCTTGATGAGCTAGGCACGCTCGGCTATCTCGACGGCAAACACCTGATTGTGATGAGTACCGCTGAAAGTGAGATGATTAGTGCCGACCATACCCGCTACCTAACTACACTTGATCCTGAGGCACGCTTCTTTTGGAGCCAATCGCTGGAACAGGATGAGTGGGTTGGGCGAGATCGGGCGTTGCTGTTCCTCTGGAATGAATATGGTAAGCCCCATGCGTCTAGTGTTGCGCCGCGTGCTGGCAGTGTCAATATTATCGGGCCTTCGCTCGGCTGCTTCAATGCCGCTGCCGATCTACACGAGATTAAGCGGCTGCTCGCCGGAATCGGGGTGCAGGTCAATTTGGTCTACCCATTCGAGGCAACCGCCGCCGATACCCCCCACCTTGCAGCCGCAGCGGCGAATATTGTGCTGTACCGCGAATTCGGTGAGCCACTGGCACAGGCACTCGGCAAGCCGTATCGGTTTGCACCATTTGGCATCCACGAAACAACGAGCTTCCTGTACGATGTAGCCAAGTTAGTCGGCATTGATCACGCACAGGTGGATACGTTTGTGGCAAGCGAGAAGCGCAGCACACTGCGCGTAGTGTGGGATATGTGGCGGGGCCCGCAGAGCGATTGGTTTGCGACGGTGGACTACGCGGTGGTGGCGGCCCGCAGCTACGTGCAGGGTATGCAGACGTACCTTACGGGCGAGCTGGGCATGAAGCTGGCATGGGCTTCGAGCCGCCCCTTACAGGCGGGTGAGCCGGACAATATCGAGATCCGCAAGCGGCTACACCAACGCGCTCCGGCTTTCGTATTTGGCAGCATCAATGAGAAGATCTACCTCGCTGAAGCAAATGCGAAGGCCACCTTCTTCATCCCAGCCACCTTTCCGGGCCCAGTGGTGCGACGCACGGTGGGCACACCGTTTATGGGCTATAGTGGTGCTGCCTATTTGATGCAGGAACTCGTCAACCGCTTTTACGAGAGTGTGTTCAACTATCTCCCAGTCGAGACGCTAGATGGCGGCGGCTTGACTGACACTGACAAGGCTGGCAAAGCCTACGTGCAGACCGTGGCGTGGAGCCAAGCGGCAGCCGAGCGGCTGAACCGTGCTATGGATGATGTGCCCTATCTTGCCCGCATCAGTGCGAGCCGGGCCCTGCGCCTTGCGGCAGAGCAGGTGGCCCGCGCCACCAACGCACCCGAAGTCACAGTTGCGATGGTTGAAGCGGCACTCCTCACTGAGCGGTGAGCGGGTGTCCGCACTCAGCATGAGGCTGAGGTGTGGAGTACGTGTACGAATCAGTGATTGTCAAGGGGTATTACGCAATTTCAGCAATGCTCAGAATTGATTGCAAAATACCCCTTGACAAGGGCTAATGCGTGTGCTATAATATTCAGGTAGCGAAAAACGGTTGAACTTGCGAAAGCGAGGATCGAGACAAGCGAGAAACAAAGCACGGCGAGAAGGATACGATCCGATCACCTGCTAGGGTTGCGAAAGCGACACTAGTTTTTTGTTTGGTAAAGACCGTTCGTTGAACCTTAACAATCAGCAGACAGTAACATACGTGGGTTCTTTAGTCAATACCATATGATGGTGTTTGACATCCAACCAAACAACGCAGAGTTTGATCCTGGCTCAGGACGAACGCTGGCGGCGTGCCTAATGCATGCAAGTCGCACGCACTCTCTTTCGGGGGAGTGAGTGGCGCACGGCTGAGGAACACGTGGGTACCTACCCCTGTGTGGGGGAC
>CALCJV010000053.1 GCA_937967405.1 uncultured Chloroflexales bacterium
GCGGGGACTAGCTTTTAGCGCGAAGGTATGGTACAGTAACACTGTAACGCACTGCGTCATAGTTGGTGCTACGGCGCAGAGCCTGTTCGTGTGACCTAATCTTTACGCCTGAAAACACATAAGGAGCCAACCGATGACGACTGGAACTCACGAAGAAGAGATAGAAGTGCAGGTGCGCCAAATTGATGAGCCACAGACTGTTAGCCCAGAGATGGCGCAGCTCAACGAGGCCGTGCGCCGCACGATCCTTGCCGGTATTGGTATGGTAGCCGTCTCAATGGAGGAGCTGGACAAGTTTATCAAGCGCATGGCTGAGCGCGGCGAGGTTGCCCAGAAGGATGCCGATAAGGTTGTCAATCAAGTGATGGAGCAGATTCGTGCCGTCCAGCCGGGCAGTACCCCGCCGATGGCTGGGGAAGGGGTGCAAGCCACTGCTGAGAACGTCCGCTCGTCGTTTGAGAGCAATATTGAGCAGTTCCTCAATCGCTTGAACATCCCCTCGCAGCGCGACATTGATGAGCTGAGTGCGCGTGTTGCCCAGCTCACCGCCCGCGTCGAAGAGCTACGCCGCACGATTGAGAAGTAACCCCACGCAAACCTAAGTGCTTATCGCCATTCTTGGCGCGGGAGCCGTGTCGTTGACACGGCTCTTTGCACCTCGATAGCTCCGCCTCCCCGTAACCGAACCTTTACTGAATCCTCACCCAGAATTCACCCTTTTGGGAGATGCGGCGTGCTATAATGCAGTGCGTATGTATACGGGAGTGAGGGGCCATTGCATACCCGCACGGCTCTCCGTACTGATAGGCATGGTATGATCCAGATCAAGAAGTATGCCAACCGCAAGCTCTACGATACACACCATAAACGCTACATTACGCTCGAAGGAATTGCAGCTCTGATTCGTGCTGGTCAGCAGATCGAGGTACGCGACAACGAAAGTGGGGCCGAGATTACCGCAGCGGTGCTCGCCCAGATTGTCGCCCAAGAAATGCCCGCTAGCCAACAGCCGGCCCTCAACCGCCTCTTGACCCAGTTGATCCAATCTGGAAGCCTTGCCCTAGAAACCTTACGCGAACGCCACCAAGAACGCTGGGCTGCGTGGCTGGCGGAACCGCCTGATCCAGCTGACCTGACCCAGTTTGGCATCCCGCGCCGCAGCGATGTGCTTGAGTTGCAAGCGCAAATCGCGCATCTGAACGCCACTCTTGACCGACTGCTGTATCCTGACTCACCGCCACACAAGGAGCTATGACCACTATGCCCGCCTCGCGCCGCCCCTTCATGCTTACGCTGCTGCTCACCGTATTGCTGGTTCTTCTATCGGGGGTGTCCCCCGCCCAGCCCGCGCCGCTACAGGCCCAAGCGGGGCCAGCCACCTATACGGTTACGCCATCCCGAATCGCTCGACGAGTAGAGCTTGGCTCGCGCCAAACGTTCACCTTGACGATCACCAACACGGGTGGCACGGAAGGTACGCCGCGCCTGTATGAAGCGGAAGCTCGCCCACCGGTGCTGGCTGATCTGAACCTGCCCGCCGCCCTCCAGACGGTGCAACTGCCCAACCAAGCCGAGCGGGTTGATCCCTTGATCCGCAAGCAGCTGGACGCTGCGCCGAATGGTAAAGCCCAGTTTCTCGTTTTTATGAATGAACGCCCCGATCTCTCGCTCGCATATACGATAGCCGATTGGCAGGCTCGCGGCGAGTACGTCTACCGCACCTTGACCAGCACCGCCGAGCAGAGCCAGCGTGATCTGCGGGCGTGGCTCACGCAGCACAACATTGCCTACACGCCCCTCTGGGTTGCCAATGCGCTGCTAATCGAGGGTACGCAAGCTGACCTCGAAGCCCTTGCGGCCCGCACCGATGTTGCTGCGCTGCGGGCAGAATATGCGCTGACCCTCGATGTCCCCGATCCACTTGCCGATAAGCTGCTCACACTTGAGGCGAGCGCAACCGATGCGATCAGCACCGCGCAAGCTAGCCCAATCGAGTGGCACATCACCCAAATTGGGGCAGAGCGGGTGTGGCAGGATTTTGGCATCACTGGGCAGGGGGTTGTCGTTGCCAACATTGATAGCGGCGTACTGGGCGATCACCCAGCCCTGATCCAGCAGTATCGCGGCTATCGCCCTGACGGAAACCGCGTACACGCCTACAACTGGTTTGATCCAGCACGGCTGTTTCCCGCGCCAAATGATGAGAACGGACACGGTACGCATGTGATGGGCCTGATGGTGGGGGCTGGCAACACCTCCCCTAACCGCCCGGCAGTTGGAGTTGCGCCCGGCAGCCAGTGGGTGGCAGCGCGTGGTTGCCGCACCACCAGCTGCACCGAAGCTGACTTGATCCTTGCGGCGCAGTGGATGCTCGCGCCCACCGATGAGCAGCACCGCAACCCGCGCCCTGATCTGCGCCCGCATATTATCAATGGCTCATTTTCCAGTACTGGCGGCGACAACTTCTACCTGAACTATGTGGCAGCATGGCGGGCGGCGGGGATCTTCCCCGTCTTTGCGGCTGGCAATAATGGTTCACGCGGCTGTAGCAGTGTCGGCTCGCCCGGCGATTATGTGCAGGCTGTGGGCGTAGGGGCAACCAATCGCACCGATCAGATTGCCCCATTCAGTGGGCGGGGCCCCGGCAGTGCGGGGCAGTTGAAGCCCGATGTTGTTGCGCCCGGCACGCAGATCCGCTCGACATATATCGGCTCAAGCCAGTACACCATCTTGCAAGGTACCTCGATGGCCAGCCCAGTTGTAGCAGGTGCTGTTGCGCTGCTGTGGTCAGCCAATCCGCAGCTGATTGGCAACTACGATGAAACCTACCGCATCTTGATTAGCACCACCAAACCGATCACGGACACGAACTTTACACCGGTAACACACCCCGATTGTCCCGCCGTAACCGTGCCCAACAGTGTTTATGGCTACGGTCGCATAGATGCATTTGCGGCGGTTGCCGAAGCCAAGGTGGATCTGGCGTGGCTCCGTGTGCCGCAGCAGCTTGCACCAATTGCGGCAGGGGCTTCCGCCAATGTCGAGATCGTGGTGGATATGAGCCAAGTACCTGCGCCGGGCACGTATCAGGCCCGAGTGCTAGTTGGCACAGATGACCTCACGCAGGCGTTGCGTCCTATTGACATAACGATCACTGTGCCTGAGCCAGATGGGGTGATACAGGTGCAAGGGCGAGTGCAAGATGAGCGCACCAGCACACCGCTCAGTGGCGTAGCGCAGATCGAAGGCGGCGTGCGGGTGCCGATAGATGCTAGCGGTAACTTTAGGGTGACCTTGCCGCAGCGCAGCCAGCCCTACACCATGCGGGTCTCAGCTTACCAATTCGTCACGCAGCAACGCCAGATCGCAGGAACCGTAACTGGCACGGTATCGTTGACCTTCGCGCTCAAGCCGGATCTGCCCCAAATCAGCTCGGCTCCGGCTGCGTCGCTGGCCTCACTCAATTTCGGAGGGCGTGCGGATTTAGCGATCACGATCAAGAATATCGGCACTCAACCGCTCACCTACAGCCTTGCCGTACCAACCACGATTGCCAGTGTATGGCGCAGCGATGTGCCCACTGATCGGCAAGCGGTGCAGTGGTATGACATGCCAGAGAATCCCTACATCTTCCGACTGAGTGACGATAGCATCGCTGATCCACTGACTTTGAACACCCCGCTTGTGTTTCAGGGCCATTCCGTTGATCAGTTTTGGGTTGGCTCGAATGGGGTAGTCCTGTTTGATCCGCCGCGTGCGGAGACGAAATTCTTCACGCCTTCGTGCACCTCCATCCCCGAAACGACAGGTGCGGCAGTGGCTCTGTTACGCTCTGATTTGAACCCTGCGGCGGGTGGGACGATCCGTGCAGCGGAAGTGCCCGAGGGCTTGTTGGTAAGCTATGAAGACGTACCCCTGTTTGGCTTTAAGCCCGAAGATGGGCAGAACTTCTCCTTCCAGATGCTCTTGGGGCACGATGGGCGCGTTCTGCTGAATTACCGTACCATACCCTCTCTGACGCAGTACACCCACATTGCCCTGCAAACCCAGTCTGATACCGCGCAGGTGATCGGCTGTGGCCTAACTGCGCCGATCACTGGGAACCTCACGTTGCAACTCCGCCCGCAGATGGATGCGAGGGCATGGATTGTCCCAAGCACAACGACGAAAGGGAGTGTTGCGCCCAATCAAACGGTCGTAGTGCCCTATACGTTGCGGGGGCTACCGCCATTAGATGCAACCCGCATCGCACGGAGCGAGATCGTGATTACGAGCAACGATCCGCTTAAGCCGCGCACGACCATTCCGGTTGAGGTGACTGTTGGCGATGCGCCGTACCAGTTCTACCTGCCGCAGGTTAGGCGGGCAATTCGCCGCTAGTAAGGCGTGGTATGAACCCTTCGCAACCTATCGCGCCGCCTTCGCCGCCAGCGCAACCGCCCGCAATGCTGCGGGCCCTGCGTCACCGCAACTACCGCCTGTTCTTTATCGGCCAGCTGGCTTCATTGATCGGGACGTGGATGCAATTCACCGCGCAGGGCTGGCTGGTGCTGCGCCTGACTGACTCACCCACGCTGCTAGGGGCTATCGGGCTAGCCTCCGCCTTGCCAATCTTGCTCGTGAGCATTCCGGCCGGCGTGCTGGCAGATCGTATGCCGCGCCGCACCCTGCTCATCATCAGCAATGCGGTTGCGCTGCTACTGGCATTGTTGCTCGCCCTGCTTACGCTCAGCGGCCATGTGACCTACTGGCAGATTGCATTGGTAGCGGCGGGGATGGGCGTAACGCGAGCGTTTGAGGCTCCTGCTCGCCAAGCCTTCACGATTGAAATGGTTGGGCGGGAGGATCTGCTCAATGCGATTGCGCTGAACTCGATCATGTTTAATGCCGGGCGCACACTTGGCCCAGCGTTGGCGGGCTTCGTGATTGCAGGGGTAGGTGAAGGCATGGCCTTCTTGCTGAATAGTGTGAGCTTCATTGCGGTACTCGTCAGCCTGCTACTCATGCGCTTGCCGCTGGCCGTGCCTGCACCTGCCACGCGCCGCCGCGATCAGTATGCGGCCGGCTTCACCTACATTCGCACTGAGCCGATTGTCCGCACGCTGCTCTTGATTGCGGCGAGTGTGTGCCTCTTTGCGTATGTCTACATCCCCCTGTTGCCCGTGTTTGCGCGTGATGTGTTCTTCACCGATGCGCGTGGGCTGGGCTGGCTTGGGGCCGCCAATGGCGTGGGGGCCATGCTAGCGGCCCTGCTACTCGCCCAGCGTAGCGAGCAGCTTCGGCGCGGACGCTGGCTGAGTTGGGCCGCAGGGGGGCTGGTTCCGTTGCTGCTGCTTTTGGCGGTGGTGCCGTTCTTTGCGGCGGGCATGCTCCTGATCGCCTTGATGGGCGCAGCCGGTGTGCTAACGATGGCTCTGGCCAATACGCTGATCCAGACCACCGTACCGGATCAGCTGCGAGCGCGAGTGCTGAGTGTGTTTGTGATGCTGCCGCTCGGCGTGACAGCACTGGGCGGCGTGGTGGCGGGCGCACTCGTCGAGTGGAGCGGCAGTATGGCGTTGGTAGTGGTGGCGGCGGCAATCCTGCATGGGGGCGTGGTTGGCTTCTGCCTGTGGCGCACGCCGCAGCTTCAGCAGCTCTGAAAGCTGAAATGGCATTGACGCGCCTTGCCCATTTGGTATAATCCATATTAGACGTTCAAATGCGGAAGGAGTTGCCCATGCTCGAAACCAACGTGCCTGCACCGCGCCCACCCATGCTCTGGGGATGGCTGGAGATTCTCGCCGTGATCCTGTTCACGGCGGCAAGTGCGCTGGTGTTGCTTGTGGCGGCAGCCGGGTTGACGCGCTTGGCGGGCGGGGCTAGTCCGGCGAATAGCGGGATGCTTGCTCCGACGGTCTACCTCACCTCGATGGGCATTTACCTCGCGGTCATTGTTGGGGTGTATCTGTTTGCGGCCCGCAAGCACGGCTGGGCGGCACTGGGCTGGCGCAATGTGCCCACACGCACCCTGCTGCTCGTACCACTGGTGTTGATCTTTGGGCTAGGCATGATGGGCTTGGTCAATTTCGCGCTCATCCAGATCGTCGGTGAATTTGAGAACCCGCAAGTGGACGCAATCACAGGCGGGCAGCCGTTTGGCAGCACCGGCTTGATCGCCCTGCTCGTGTTGGTGGCGGGGCTTGTGCCCCTCTCAGAAGAGCTATTCTTTCGCGGTATGCTGTATGGCACGCTGCGCGAACGCTGGGGCATACTACCGGCGGTGCTGATCAGTGCGCTGCTGTTTGCGTTGGCCCACTTCCTGCCCGTGCTGATGCCTGCGCTGTTTGTGATGGGGCTGATCTTGGCGTTGCTGCGCGAGTACACGGGATCGGTGGTGCCGGGCATTCTGCTGCACGCGATGCAGAATGGCATTGCCCTCATTGCGATCCAAGCGGCCCTTGTGTCCGTGAGCTAAGGGGTGGCTCGCAGGTGTTGGGTGAAAGGGAGCGGGTGTCAGAGGAGTCGCCCTTGCCGCTGACACCCGCGATTGTTGCCTATGCTTGTTGCGCTACTGGCGCACGATCAACGGGAGATACACCTGCACGCCACGCGGCTGCTGGGCCGGTTCGATCTCGGCGGGCGTAACCAGCGCGTAATCGGTGAAGTGATCCACCACGACCTGCACCACGCCGCCGCCCTGCTCATCGGGGATGATCCTCACCGTATCTACGCTCTTCCAGCTTGCGCTCGGCTCATCCCAATAGGCGGGGATCAGCCGTGCGGTTGTTGTGCCGAGTGCCTGCACCTGCTCGGCGGTGAACGGGATCAGCAGCGTGACGGGGGCAAGGAACTGCGTGATCGGGCGGCCATCTTCGCCAAAGGCGTGCAAGCGGTAGCCAAACGCAATCGGCTCTAGATCGTGATCGCTGGCAAGCTGCGGCAGCGGGCGGGCCACGAGCAACACTGTGCCACTTATGCCCAACGCCCCCGCCGGAACCTGAATGCCAGAGCCATTGGCAAGGCGCAGGGCTTGGCTCTCGGCGGCATCGAAGGTAAACGTCGTGCTGCGCGGCATCCGTTCACGCTCGACGAGGGTCAGCGTAAAGCTGACCGGTTGCGGGCTAGTGCTAACAGTTGGCGTAAAGACCTCCCGCTGGCTCTTGAGGAAGCCATCGTTGTTGGCACTCGTGGCAATCACGCTCCAACGCACACCACCCAGCAGATCAAGTTGGTAGTTGCCGCGTATGTCGGTAAACGCCTGTACGGTTGCACCATCGGCGGCGCGGGCCCGCACAAGGGCCGGTGTGCCGGTAGCATTGAACGTTACCTGTCCAGTTACGGGGGCATCCGGCAGACGGAAGGGCAGATCGGGGGTAGTCACTGTTGCTCCATCGGCCACCTGCACTGTCACGGGGGCGGGGGCAATCAGCGTTCGCAGGCGGCGCAGATCACGGAGCGGGCGCGTCTGCACGCTCACGCGGTACTCACCGGCTGCCACACGCACGCTGAAGTTGCCATCACGATCCGTAAAGCCCCAGTTGGTGTAGGCTCCGGCCACATCGCTACCAACTTCACGCACCACCACACGCACGCCTGCCGCTGGGTTGAGCAGGGTTTGCCGCTGTATGGTGGGATCATCGCTGGCATAGGCAAGTTCATTCGTCGTAGGCAGCACAACGCGCCCTTTGATCAGAGCCGAAACCTGCGAAGCCGTGAACGGGACGGTCACACTCGTGCCTGCGCCATCGTTGTAGGGCAGAAATGCTGTCTGCACACGGGGGCGGGCGAGGACATAGCCGCTGCGCGGATCGAGGTGCATGCTCACCCGCCATGTGCTGCCGCCTTGCCCCCGCACATCTGTCGTGCCTACCTTCAGTTCGTAGCTCCCCGTGCGCGGATCGAGCAGCGCAAACGCTGTGCCGCCGAAGTTGCTCAGGGCCAGCACGCGCCCACGCACCCCCGTCACGGGCGTGCCATCGGCAGTGGTGAGGGTTCCCGTAATCAGGCTATTGTTGACCAGCACCGGAATTGAGAGTGAAATCGGCGTGCTAGCCGTCAGGGTAAATGGTACGCTCGCAAGGGCTTCGTAGCCCGCATTCGGCGCAAAGTACAACCCAGCTCGGTAGCTTGTCGCTACCAGCGAGGATAGCCCTAGCTCGAATGTGCCATCGCGGAGCGGCGCACCATTTGCCCGTACCAATCGCCCTTCGCTGTTTCGGTAGAGCACATAGGCGTGCCCATGTACACCTTCCCCAAGCGGTGCACCGGTGCGACTATCTACGGCAGAGCCACGCACTATCGTATCCACGCGGGCAATCTGTAAATCCTGCGTGATGGGGGTTGTGCCGTCTACACGCACTCGTTGCGCCTCCTGCGCGGGCACAAACATAGCCGGATCATAGGGGTTGTCATACACGGCATAGTTCTCAGTGGCGACCGGCATGGCCTGCACCAGCCAGACCCCCGCCGAGACATTGAGGCGATAGGTTCCGCTCACATCGGTGGTTGCCCGCACCACGCCGACACCATCAGTGCGCCACGCTCGCACGGGCACTCCGGCGGGGGCCAGCTCACGCTGCTCGCCGAGTACCGTCACCACGCCGCTGAGTGAGCCACCGCGCTCGGTGACGATCAGTGGATTAGGTTGGACCTCAATCGTCGCGCCGGACTCAGCCGTGTAGCTAAGGCTCTCGCTCGCCACGATCCAACGCGGGTTGGTCAGCGCAATCGAGAGGGTTACGCCGCCTGCGAGCACCTTGATGCTGAAGCGGCCATCGCTACCCACCGTGACGGTGTTCCCCTGCCCCTCACGGTTTTCGGCCCGCACCCACGCCAATATGGGGTTGCGTTCTGGGCGGTTATTTGTGGCGAGATCGCGTCCAGTTTCTGGAAACTGAAGCCGACCCTGCACAGTTACCGTGGCGGGTTGCACCGTGAAATCCTGCACGGTGCTGCTATTCGCGGCCACCTGTAGTGGTACGGGGGCGGTTGTCACGACCCATTCCGGTGAGACGTTCATGATTTGGGCTGGCTGAAGGCTCAGGGCATAATCGCCCACCGGTAGGCGCATGCGGTAGTTTCCATCGCGGGCGGTGGTGGCGGACAGATCGGCAGCATAGCGAGTGATGGTGGCCCCACTGGCAATCACGCGCACGCCCGCCACGCCCGTCCCATCAGGCAGGCTCACCTTGCCACGCACCTCACCAAGCTCTGGCGTAGGTGCAGGGCGATCCGTAGCGAATACACTGCCCCCGCCTAACAGGACGCACAGCACGAGGGTGAGGCTGAGGCCCCAGTGGATGTACTTCTCCCAACGTCGGTTCCTTGTGTGATTCTTCATGGTTCCCTCCTTGACTTGTGAATGTGTTTTGCAGCGATGGGGAATGCTGCGGTTTCGGTTTCCCCCATACCGGTAGTATAGCCTTCACGTATAGAAAACCTATCACGATGATGTGAAGATCGTGTGAAGATAGCTAGTACTTTCGTTTATTTTTGTGTTCTGCTGATGGCATGCACCTATCCCAAAGGCAATTTGCGTATGTGGCGGGGATCGCTGAGGCGGGAATGAGGCGCGAGGTAGTACGATATGCCATTGTCACATGGGCGCGAGTCACGCTATAATAAAGATTACCTTTGCAACAGCACGCATGCTGAATGGCGCAGGAGGGAAGGGCAAGCGTCACATCAGCATCCATACGGAGTTCAGGCGGATTCCATGGCGCACTTGTTTAGCACCTTGAGTATTGCAGGAAAAACGCTTCGCAATCGTGTGGTTTTGGCTCCGTCGGCGAGTGGCTATGCCGCACTGGATGGGTTTGTGGGCGAGGCTCTGTATAGTTACTATCTGGATCGAGCCCACGGCGGTGTGGGTTTGATTATTACCGAACCAGCGCATGTTTTGAATCCAAGTAGCCGCGACACACGCGGGCATCTTGGCATTTATGACGACTCGTTTGTGCCGCGCCTCCGCAGCCTTGCCACGGCGATCCAAGGTGGTGGTGCGTGTGTGCTGCTTTCGCTTGAGGCCTCGGCGAGCCTTGCCAACCGTTCGGAAGCGACTCTGCACGAGGTAGCAGAAGCCTTCATTCAGGCTGCGTGGCGGGCCCGCTTGGCTGGCTTCGATGGGATCAACCTCTCTTCTGCCGATGGGGGCATCTTGCACAGCCTGATCTCACCGCTTGCCAATCGGCGCACCGATGGCTACGGCGGCTCGCCAGAAAACCGCATGCGCCTTGCGGTCGAGATTATCGAAGGCATACGCCAATGGCTGGGCCATCGGTTCATCATCGGCTTTCGCTTGGTAGCGGAGGAGTTTGATGTGCGTGGCATGAAGCTCCAAGATGCGCGGGTGATTGCCCGCCGGCTCACGGCAACGGGGGTGAATCTCATTGATGTAACCACCGACATGCGGACTGACATTCACGTGGCGCATTTTCCCGGCTGGCGCGTGCCCCTTGCCGCAAGTATCAAGAGTGTGATCCCAGATGTACCCGTGATCGGCTCCGGCTTGCTCGGTGATCCGCACCTTGCCGATAGTGTTGTGCGTGATGGCAGCATTGATCTGGTGATGCTGGGGCGTTCCCTGCGAACCAATCCCTACTGGACGCACCTAGCGCGAATTGTGCTTGAGAGCCAACCCGGATTGGTGGCACTCAATTACTGATTTAAGAGCTTATCCTACGCGGCTCTGTGGTATGATGAATGGGATATAGATAACGACAGGAAATGCGATGCAAAACGTACATACCCACATCCTTGCGAATGGGCTAACTATCTTGCTCAAGCCGATGCATACCGCCCCTGTGATTACCGCGTGGCTCTGGTATCGGGTTGGCTCGCGCAATGAAGGCAGTGGGATCACTGGGATCAGCCACTGGGTTGAGCATATGCTGTTCAAGGGCACGCCGGATTATCCGCAGGGTACGATAGATCGTTTGATCGAGCGGAACGGCGGCTACCTCAATGGCTTTACGAGCCGCGACTATACCGCCTATTACGAGACGTTGCCCGCAGATCGGATCGGGCTGGCATTGCAGATCGAGGCGGATCGCATGATCAATGCCGTCTTTGATGCGGATGAGGTGGAGCGCGAGCGTACCGTGATCCTTGCCGAGCTAGAGGGCTACGCCAATCACCCCGCGACGTGGCTCGATGAAGCGGTGCATGCGGCGGCGTTTACGGTGCATCCGTATCATCATCCGGTGATTGGCTATGCCTGCGATCTCCACGCGATCACCCGCGCTGATCTCTACCAACACTATCAAACGTACTACATGCCCAACAATGCTGTGCTGGTACTCGTTGGGGATTTTGATCCCGATGCCCTCCTTGCCACCGTTGTTGATCTGTTTGGGGCCCTGCCGTCAGGGCCGCCGATCCCGCCCGTGCGTGCAGTGGAGCCAGAGCCGCAAGGCGAACGGCGGCTGACTATCCGCCGTCCGGGTGCGGCCGAGTATGTGCAGATAAGCTACCTGACTCCAGATTGCCGCCACGCCGATTTTGCGCCGTTGCTGGTGCTGAATGCCGTGCTGAGTGGAGCGCGTGCGCTGAGTGGCGGCGGTGTGCCGACCAACCGCAGTGCACGGCTGTACAAGGCCTTGACCGAGACGCAGCTCGCAACGAATGTGTACAGTGCATATATTCCTTCCCGTGATCCGTACCTGTTTGAGCTAGGCGCAACAGTGCGGCAGGAGCATCACGCTGCCGAGATCGAGGCCGTGCTACTGCACGAGATTGCCCGCATTCAGGATCAAGGTATCACTGCTGAGGAGCTAGCACGAGTGCATAAGCAGATGCGGGCGCAGCTGGCCTATAGCAGCGAGAGTGTCACTAATCAGGCGCGGATGTTGGGGACGTGGGCGATGCTCGATAGCCACACCCGCGCTGCGACGCTGCTCGATGAGCTAGCCGCAGTACAGGTTGCCGATGTGCAACGGGTGGCGTGTGCCTATCTCACGGAGCAGCGGCGCATCGTCGGGACGTTTGTCCCATTGGCTGATGCCGCCGTCGTCCACGAACAGGATGCCGCCGCATGAGCTACCCGACGGCAAGCCTAACCCGCACCTTGCGCCACACACTAAACAATGGCATGACCGTGCTAATCTACCCTACGCCGGATGTGCCGGTGGTGAGTGTGCGCGGCGATCTGTTGGTGGGGGCGGTGCATGAGCCGGATGAGCAACTGGCCGGCTTGGCCGTATTCACTGCGGCGGCTCTGATTCGCGGTACGCAACGGCGCAGCTTCCAACAGATCACCGCCGAAATCGAAGCACGCGGCTGTGGTGTGAGCGTGAATGCCGGGATGCACACCACCAACTTCAGTGGTAAAGCTCTACCCGAAGACCTGCCGCTAGTGCTCGAACTGCTTGCCGAGCTACTCCGTCAGCCGACCTTCCCGCCGCATGAGCTGAACAAACTGCGTGGGCAATACCTGATGACTCTGCGCGAATCCGAGCAGGACACACGCTACCGTGCCAGCCAAGCCCTGCGTGAGTTGCTGTTTCCGGTGGCGCATCCCTACCGCCGCTTTGCATCGGGTACGGTGGACTCACTCCAGCAGATCAGCCGCGCCGATCTGCTCCGCTTCCATCAGTACTACCACCCTGCCAACAGCACCATTGTGATTGTGGGGGCAGTGCAGCCAGAACAGGTCCTCCGCCTACTTGAGCAGGATTTCGGCGATTGGCAGGGAACCACGCCCACGCCCACGCTTGCGCCGGAACTGCCGCCTGTGCCACCCCTGCGTGCAATCCGCCGTGAGGATGTGGTGCTATCCGGCAAAGTGCAGACGGACATCTACTGGGCCGTGCCGGGCGTGCGCCGCACCGATCCTGATTTCTATGCGGCCCTGATTGGCAACATGGTCTTGGGGCAATTTGGGATGGGGGGGCGGCTGTGGCATGCCCTGCGTGAACAGCAGGGCATCGCGTATTCCGTGAGCAGTGGCTTGGAAGCGGGCTTTGGGGCGGGTCCGTGGCTCGCCTACGCGGGCGTGAACCCGCACAATGTTGAGCGGGCGATTGAGGCCGTGCTGGCCGAGCTTGCCCGCTTCGTTGAGCAGGGGTGTACGCCGGAAGAAGTGGATGATGTGCGGGCCTATCTGACGGGGAGCCTTGCGCTAGGGCTGGAAACAACCGGTGGCATTGCGAGCACGCTGCTCTCGATTGAACGCTTCGGGCTAGGCTTGGACTATCTTGATCGCTATCCGGCTCTGATCCACGCCGTCACGTTGGATGAGATTAATGCCGTTGCCCGCCGCTACCTCACGCTGGATCGGTATGTGCTGGCAACGGCCGGCCCGCCTGCAAGCGCGGGCTAGGCACACACCGCGCTCGGCGGCATGGCTGTAAACTGCGTGAGCTAATGGCCTATCGCATCGTGGGGGATACTGTCCAGCGCATACGCTGCTCACTGGTGAGAGGTTTGCTGTACTCGCCCGGTAGGATTGGGGGCGCGAGCGCATGTTGTTGCATGAATTTGGTTGGTTGAAGTTGTCCCGAAAAAGGCGCACGTATTCGTTGATACTACAACCTACACAATCTGCTCCACATGCGTCTGGCAAGTCACAAGGAGTTGGATTTGACACAGGGAGGTACAATGACATTGGTACTTAGCTCATACAATCCGACCGTGCTTGGCATCCTGAAGACCCTCACGCGCATTGCCCAGACGACTCCTGAGATTAACGATGTGTTACGCGAGACGATCCATACGACGATGCTGCAACTGCCCCTGAGTGGGGCGACAGTGTGGGTGCTGAATGGCGATCAGCGGGTACTCACCCCAGCTGCCTCGCGCTTGCCGGACAAGTGCAGCACGAACGCGATTGCCGATGATGACCCGTTGGTAATCTGGTTGCAGCAGCAGCACTATCTCTTGCTCGAAGAAGCCGATGCCCACCCCTTGATGCACCTTGCCGATAACCTCTCGCTCGCGGTTGCCCCGATCCGTTGTGCGGATCGGCTGGTCGGCTTGATCGCGTATGTTGCCGAGCGCAATGTGCTGGTTGCCCTCACCGATTTTCTGGAGATCAGTGCGGCCGTGCTCGCTGGGGCTGTGCTTGAGTCGATCTTGCAGCAACAGCAGTCCGACAGTGAAGATGTGGGCGCAATCCTGTTCCGCTTCGCCGTTGAGCTACGCAAGCAGCGGCGCATTGAGGCGATCCTGCAAAATCTCAACAGCATGGCCTTGCACGTCTTTCAGTGCGATTGGGCGGGGGTCTATATCCGTGAAGAACAGAGCTTCCGGGCGGTGCAGTTGCACACGCGCACCGGGAAACGGGCGGCTGATCCGAGCGATACCTTGCATGCCACCGAGAGCATGCTGATCAAGACGCTCATGAAGCAGCCGCGCCTGCACACCATCACCGATCTGCGCGACGAGCCGGATAGCCTGCCCGGCTATGTTGCCCGCCACAGCTTGCGCGGAGTGGTGTTGGTTCCGTTGCAGCGCATCCCCGATCAGTCGCAGCCGCATGGCTTGCTGGTGCTCGGCTACCGTGTGCCGCTGGTGCCCCTCAACCGGCGTAGTGTGCATCTGGCTCGCGGGCTGGGACGGATCGTTGGGATAGCCCTAGAGCAGACGCTGTTTCGTGGCGACAGTGCTGGTGAAGGGGCTGATCCGGCTGCCGAACAGGATCAGCTGGAAGGGCAGGTCGGTACCGGCGCAGCCTGAACGATCACCTGATCTACTTCGAGCAAGCTGAGGAACTGCTCCATAGCGCGGCGGCTGTCTTCGCTGGCGCGTTGCAGGATGCCATCTTCGCAGGCGGCTTGCAGGATGCGGGCCTCGGCTTCGCGGCGGGCTTCGGTCTCCAAATCCTTGATTGGCTCGGCAAAGAGGCCGGTCTGCCGATCATACACCCGCGTCCCATTACTATCCAGATTGGCACTTAGGATTTGCACTGGTGGGAGCCGCACCGTTACGGTTTTACCATCGGGTGAGACACTGACATCCTGTAGCTGCATCTGGCTTAGGTCAAGCCCAGCTGTCACTTTGCCGCGTGCAATCAAGAGCAGCTTGTCCCCAAAGAGCAGATTTTCAACCAGATTGCCGCTCACTCCCGCCTCGATCACCTGCTCGATGGTGTAGGAGGTGGTTTCGAGCCGACTGAGTGACTGGATGCGCTGCACGACGGCAGGTCCATTCACGCTGATGGTGGGGGTGGGCGAGGCGATCAGGGCGGGCATCTGCCCCGTGCCACTGAAGAAGCTGCCCACCCCACTGAGCATGTTGTTGAAGAAGAACAGGATGATCGCAATCGCCGCTAGCGTGCCCAGCACCACATACAGGGTGGCAGTGGCACAGCCATTACTACCGGGCGTGTGGCGCATTTGGCGAAACGCCATCCCACGACCGCCATAGGGCGCGTCGTAGGGGGCATACGGATCGTCGTCGTCATCGGCGGGGAAGGGGTAGTCTTGGTCGCGGGCGGAACGACGGGCATATGGATCGGGCGCACGGCGGCGCGGCGGGGGGGTGTCCTCCTCCTCGTATTCGGGGTAGTCCGGTGGGGGCGCACGGCGGCGTGGAGGGGGCGGGGTGTAGTCTTCATCCTCCTCCTCGTATCGGGGGACGCGGCGGCGATCTGCTGGGCGGCGGGCGAGTGGTTGTTGATCCTCGTAGTCATCATCATAGTGATGCGGCATAGGGTATAGCTCCTCACAGCAAGCTGGCTCAGGCGAGGCGCACCCCAAGATGCAATGCTACCGCACCCAAGCCAAGCAAACGATAGTGTACAAACTCCCAGCCCGCTGCCTGCATGAGCTTGGCTAGCTCTGGCGGGGGCGGGAAGTGGCGGGCGGATTGCGGTAGGTAGGTGTAGAATTGGCGATCCCCACCGAATGCACCCGCAATGATTGGCACGAGCTGCTGGAAGTAAAGCCAGTGTCCCGCCCGCAACAGCGGCTGTTCGGGGCGGGCAACCTCAAGGCACGCCATCACGCCCCCCGAACGGGTCACGCGCCACATTTCGTGCAGGGTGGCCGCAATGTCGGTCACATTACGCAGCACGAAGCCGGTTGTCAGCACATCAAACGTCTGATCGGGGAACGGCAAATGTAACGCATCACCGCCCACAAATGCCGCCGTGCCTGCCGCCGGTGCAGCCCCGCTAGGTACTTGGACGTTGGTCGCGGTGATTTGGTTGCGATCCATCACCCCGGCTACTTTGGGCCATCCGGATTGCATCATCGGGAGGGCGAAATCAAGCCCAACGGCGATCCCGTCCGGCATCCATGCCGCGAGCAGGGGCAGGAAATCGCCGGTGCCCGTGCCGACATCCAACGCTCGCCCATTGGCAAGCGGGGCGATGGTTTCAACGACGAGCTTACGCCAGCCTGCATCCATGCCAAAGGTCATGACTCGATTGAGGCGATCATAGCTAGGCGCAAGCTCCGAGAACATGCGCTGGACATAGCTGGCTTTCTCAGCGGGAGGGGGCAACACACTCACGTATCTGCTCCTATCTACCGTGTCTACCGTATTGCTGAAGGGCTAGCGAGGGCATGGATCAGGCGCAGCCCCTCCAGCGTCAGGTATGGCTCGACCTGATCAACGGCATCGGTTTCGCTGGCGATCACATCGGCTAAGCCACCTGTCGCAATCACGGTACATTCGGTGCCAAGTTCTGCTTCGATGCGCCGCACTAGCCCTTCGACTAAGCCCGTATAGCCCAGAATCAAGCCCGACTGCATGTACTGCATGGTGGTTTTGCCGATCACCTGCGGCGGGCGTTCTAGCTCGACTTGGTAGAGGCGGGCGGCAGCATTGAACAAGGCTTCGGCACTAATGCCAATGCCGGGCGCAATCGCCCCACCGACATAGACCCCATCGCCTGTGATCACGTCGAAGGCCGTAGCAGTGCCGAATGCAATCGCAATCACGGGGCCTGAGTATTTGTGGCGCACGGCGACGCTATTGGCAATGCGGTCTGCACCGAGTTCGTGCGGGGTTGCGACATCGAAGCGCAGGCCATTGGCAGTGGCAAGGCTGGCAAAGACTGGCTCGACGCGCAGGTAGGTGCGCGCAAGTTCGCGGAATTGGCTCGTGAGCGGTGGCACGACGCACGAGATCGCACAGCCCGTGATTTGCTCGAGGCGGAACTGCGAGAGCGACATCAACCCGCGCACGAGTACGGCATACTCATCGGCGAGGCGGAAGCGTTGGGTAGCAATGCGCCAGTGGCGGATGAGTTGCTCGCCCTGATACACACCGATCTTGATATTGGTATTGCCGATGTCTATCGTCAGTAACATTGCTCAGTTCCTGCTCTCCTCGTATCGCCGGCCCTACTGAAACCAGAGCCGCAACTCATCGCGGCTACGGGCGGCACCCATCGCAACCATGAGCTTAATGCGCGTTTTGATCCCGTTCAAGTGGGGTGCAAAAAGCACACCCAAGCGGCGCAGATCGTGATATGCGCCAACGTAGCCATAATCATCACCGAGACCACCGGACACACAACGCGAGGTAACCGCAAGCACGATGCGTTGCTCAGCAGCTTCGTACAAGGTGGGCATAAACCATGGCGGCACGCGCCCGCTGCCGAAGGTCTCAAGCACGATGCCAGCGACCTGATCAGTGATGCAGTGGCGCAGCAGCTGGTCATCCATGCCCTGCACCAGCCGCAGCAGCACCACTCCTGTTTCGAGGCGCGAGGAAGGGATATACTGGCGGCGTTGGGGGTGGTGGGCAAAGCGCAACGTCTTGCCGAGAATGCGCCCCAGTGGGCCCGTTTCGGGAGCCTGAAAGGCCTGTACAGTTTGGCTATCGAGTTGCTGGACTTCACTGGCCGCAAAGATCTGCTCATCAATCAGCACCAGCACGCCTAGCTCGCGGGCTTGCGGAGCTGCCGCTACGCGGATCGCATTCGAGAGGTTGGCAATGCCATCGTAGCCAGCACTTGTTACTGGGCGCAGCGAGCTAGTGACAACGACGGGCTTGGTTGAGTTGAGCGTTAGGTCCAGCAGGTAGGCCGTCTCTTCGAGCGTATCTGTGCCGTGCGATACCACTACCCCATCTACATCCGGAGCCATGAGCAGTAGCTCAATCCGCTGGGCCAGTTCGAGCGCACGTGCTGGGGTGAAGTGGCTGCTCGGCACATTCGCAAACTCCTCGAAGACGAGTTCGACCTCATCGCGGGGCAACAGTGCAAGGAAATCATCGCCCTTCAGGGCAGGCACTGCGCCACCCACCATCGGGCCCTGCTTTACGGCGATAGTGCCGCCAGTTGTCATCACCACAATTCGTCTCACCGTTGTGCGTCCTTTCGCTGCGGTGGCAGTCGCTTCTGGGTGTATTGTATCACGGGTAGACTACTGGACGAGGGGTTTACTGATAGTCGCCCGGCAACGGCAGACGCGGGTGCTGCTTCCATCGGCGCCGGGCATCCTCTTGCAAATCTACGACGGTATCGGTTTCATCTACAATTTCGCCCGTCAGGATTTCCAACACATCTTCCAGCGTGACCACACCCGCCACACCATAAAACTCATCCACTACGACGGCAATATGGCGGCGCGTATTGCGGAAGCGCACCAAGAGTTTATCGGCACGTTCGCTCTCGGCGACAAAATCAATCTCACGTTGGAAGGATGCAAGAGTCTGATCGGTCTTGCCGTGCAGCAGGGCAATCAGCAGTTCGTCCTTGAGCGCAAAGCCGGTCACTTCATCCGTCGTTTCGGCAATGATGATGATCCGCGAATGCTGCGAGTGAATGATCGCCTCGCGGTGTTCTGCAAGCGTCTCTGCGCCCGGTAGGTAGGTCATCCGCACGCGCGGGGTCATCAAGTCGCCTGCACTCAGATCGTTGAGATTGAAGACCTGTTCGATCATCTTGGATTCATCATCCTCAATGAGGCCTTCCTGCTCGCCAATCCGAACGAGCGAACGGATTTCGGCTTCGTTGGTCGTATACGTTGCAGTATCACTGCGGATCAGTAGGCGCGTAATCTGCTCGACGAACCACACCGCTGGGGTACAGATGATAACGAGGAGCCAGATCGGGCGGGCAATCAACAAGGCGATTGCTTCGTTGTAGCGCACGCCGAGCGTCTTGGGCACAATCTCACCGAAAATGATGATGCTAAGCGTCAGCACGGCCGAGAACACCCCCAGTGCGGTGTTGCCAAAGACGACTGCCGCGAGTGCGCCGACGGCAATGCTGCCCACGATATTGGCGATATTGTTGAGGATGACAATTGTCGAGATCACGGGGTTGAGGTCTTCGCGCATCCGCAGCAGGAGTTGCGCGGTGGAGCCGCCGTTTTCAGCAAGCTGGCGGGCACGCCCCAGCGAAAGCGACAACAACGCGGCTTCGGAGCCGGAACAAAGCCCCGAAGCAACCACCACTATGAATGACATCAACATCAGTTGGAGCATAGCGTTCCTATATCGAGCAGCCAGTATGGCCCACATACTATGGGTAGTATACCATTCTCGTCCTGCGCTGCTTTATGGGGTAGACGGATGGACCACCTCTGCCAGAAAATCGAGCAGAATGCGGTACATCAGATCAAGGTCGGGTGAGGGCTGATCGGCACGCAGGTAGTGCGAAAGATTATCGAAGAAGACGGCTTGATGTGGCACGTTCTGGCGGGCGAGTTCAGCGGCGAGTAGCTCGGATTGGGCAAACGGCACGACTTCGTCGGTGCGGCTGTGCAGCAGCAGGATCGGCGGGAGGTGGGGGCGCACATGGAAGCGTGGGGAGTAGGTAAAAAACCGTTGAGGCTGGGTATCGGGGAAGCCCAAGGCGATCAGGGCCCGATCCAAGCCAAAGGGCGGGAAGAAGTCACCTGCTTCAAATTGGCGGCGCAGCTCAAAGAGATCGGTGGGTGGCCCAAGCAGTACCGCGCCTTGAAAGCCGGTGTCGCGTTGCAGCAGCCCAAAGACGTGCAGGCTACTGTAGCTGCCACCCATCAGCACGATCTGGCGCGGATCGGCGTGGGGCAACCAGCCCGCCCGCACAAACTGCACCAGTGTTTGCAGAATGTCTATATCAGCCGCCAGATCGAGGGCATACTCAGGGCCGACCCCAATCACGCTGTAGCCCGCCGCGGCAAGCGGAATGCTAACCCCGCGCCATGCCGCAGCGGGCCCCGGATAGACGATTAGGAGCACCGGTAGGCGGCTTGTTTCGGTGACTGTGAGCGGGGTATAGTAGAAGATGTCGCTGTATGGTTTGGCCGGAGTGTCGAACCAGAGTTGCTGCTCGAAGGCACTGCTAGGGCTTGGCAAGGGGTGAGTTAATGTAACTGGCGCACCAAGCCGCAGATTGGCCCCGCTCACCCCAGAGCGTAGCTCCTCAGCGGGCAGGGTAATATCGTGGGTGATGCGCGTGTTGGCGTGCACCTGCACAGCGGGGGCCGCATAGCTTGCGCCCGTTGCGGTTGCAATCATGGGCACGGCTCGGTGGGCAGGTAGGTCATCCAACTGGTAGCAACCGGCCGCATCGCTAGACGTGCTGTGGGTTGTGCCATCGCGTTCAGCAATCAAAATCAGTGCGGCGGCGGCGGGGTTGCCGATGGCGGTGCGGATGCAGCCCTGCACTGCGCCACGTGCAGGTGGGGCGGGTGGGCCGAATTGGGCCGTGCGCCACTGCTCGTATTGGTAGAGGAGCGTATTGCGGAGCGGAAAGATCTGCGGGTGATCGCTTAGCGCGGCAAACACGAACAGCATTGTCGCTAGCCCCAACAGGCTCGCAAGGCTGAGCGCAAGCGTGAGTTTTCGACGGTGCTGTTGCATAGCGACATGATACGCCGAATCGGGTGAAATGTCAGGGGCGCGGGCGCGGAGTCCATGTGAGCAGCAGCATGGCTCCAATCAACAACAGCCCGCCCGCCGCGCCAATCCAGCCTAGCCGTTCATCGAAGAGCAGCCACGCAAGCACGGCGGATGTGAGTGGCTCAAACAGGGTGGCAATGCTGGCAACGGTGGCGGGGGTGCTGCGTAAGCCGCCGAGAAACAGCATGTAGCCGAGTGCGGTGGGGATGACCCCTAGATGTAGCAGCAGGAGCCACCCGACCGGTGGGTAGCTGAGGACCAAGCCGCCCGCGAGCGCGAAGGGCAGAAGTGTGATTGCGCCTAAGGCAAAGCCGACCAGAATCGGTTGCAGCGGGTGGTAGCGCGGGGCAAGGGCGCGGCTAAACAACGTGACCACCGAGTAGCTGAAGCCGGCTGCGAGGGCTAGCCCAGCACCGAGGAGCAGCGAGCCGGATACGGTGCTATCGCTAGGGCGGGCATTCACCAGCAAGACTGCGCCAACCATTGCGAGCAGCATGGCCATCCCCACCCGCACCGTGAGCCGTTCGCCGAGCAGCAGGGCCGAGAGCAGCGCGACGATCAGGGGCGCAGAGCAGAGGTTGATCAAGACCGCAATCGTCACCCCCACTTGGGCAATCGCGGCGAAGTAGAAGACCTGATACGCCGCCATCGCTCCACCTAAGCCGAGCATCATGGCCAGATCGTAGCGGGTGGTCGCAAAGCGAATGTGCCCCGTAATGAGGCGGCACGCAACGAGCAGGGCGGGCACGGAGAACGCTAGTCGAAAGAAGCCAATCGAAAGTGCATTGGTAGCGGTGAGTTCGTACAGGGCGCGGGTGGCAATCCCGACTGTTCCCCATAGCACAGCGGCGATGATGATCAGCACTACGCCGAGTGCAGGCGATGATGGGGTGTCTGGGGGGGCATGCGCTACCATAGCAGCAAGTATACCACATGGGTGGAGGAATTTTTGGATAGTCGCACCAATAGACAATTCGCAGGGTGTATCGTATCATAAGAATATATTCTTACAGAGTAAGAATTATGATGTCGTGCATACGTTCCGTTTCACGCAAACCGAAGTAGGTAGCTATGATTCAGTCGCTGGAGCGCGGCCTCGATGTTCTCCGCACCTTTACCGAGCAACACGCTCAGCGCACCGCCGCCGAGATCAGTGCCGCAACAATGCTCCCGATCAGCACGGTTTATCGGCTGCTCCATACCCTAGAGCAGTGCGGCTTTGTGGAGCCGTGTGGCAATGCTCGCTACCAACTAGGCGTGAGTGTGCATCAGCTCGCGCAGGTGGTGCGCCAACAGCTGCCCAACAGCCTCGCGGATGCGGCATTGCCGATCCTGCGTGACTTGACTGCCCGCACGGGTGAAACGAGCATCCTCACCGGCATTATTGGGCAGCACGCAATCTGTATCGAGCAGGTTGAAAGCCAACAAGCGATGCGGCTGTCATTCCAACGCGGGCGGGTTATGCCGCTCTGGGCGGGTGCGTCGGCCCGAGTGCTGCTCGCATATGCCGACCCCGCACTGATTGAGCAGGTGCTATGTTCCAGTGTCGCCCAACGGCGGGGCATGGCTGTGTTCCCAGATTGCACCGCAATGCAGCAGGAGCTAGCGCAGATTCGGGCACAGGGCTACGCTGATAGCATCGGCGAGGTGGATGCTGGGGCACGGGCGATTGCGGTGCCGGTGTTCACTGCCGATCAGCGGCTGCTTGCGGGGCTGAGTATTGCTGCTCCCTGTGAGCGCATCCGTGACGTGCATGTGCCCCTACTGTTGGAGTGGCTACATGGTGCGGCGGCGCAGATCCAAGCTGCCGCCCGTTTCATTGATCGTTTATAATATACTAAGTTAACAACTTGACTTTTGGACTGGGTGTGCTATATTGACTGGTAGGCACACGCAGCAGGAGCCGCCACATGGAGCCAAATGATCTCAATCTGGTTGGTGGGACTATCGTGAATGAAGGGCACGAGTACCGCGCCGATCTCGGCATTCGGGCTGGCAAGATTGCCCTGATTACAGTCCCTCACGGGTTGCCTCCGGCTGCCACCACCCTCGATGCACGCGGCTTGCTGGTGCTGCCGGGCGCAATAGATATACACTTCCACTGCCGCACGCCCGGCTATGATCAGCGCGGCGACTTCTATACCGAAACCTGCGCGGCGGCGGCCGGTGGCGTAACCACGATCTTCGAGATGCCCATCTCCAATCCCGGCTGTGCCACTCCAGCGACCTTTGCCAATCGGCGGCGGCTGATCGAACAGCAGGCGATCATCAATGTTGCCTTGTATGGTGCTCCCGGCACGTTGATCGCTAGTGATATTCAGGGCATGGCCACGGCAGGAGCCATCGCCTACAAAATCTTTATGCACCGCGCCCCGCTCGGTCGGGGAGATGAGTTCATCGGCATTTGCCTTACGGAGGATGAGCAAATCTATCAAGCTCTCGCGCTTGTGCGGGATACGGGGCGGCGGCTGGTGGTGCATTGCGAAAGTGACTCCATGCTCGAAGCCCGCATCGCCGCGTTGCGAGCCGCCGGTCGAACAGACCTCGCTGCCCATATGGAATCACGCCCGCCAGTCGTAGAGGCAGTAGCCATTGCCCGCCTGCTGACACTTGCCGCTGATCTGGGTGCGCCTGTGCATATCGCCCACGTCTCTTCCGCGCAGGCCCTCGCTACGGTGCGCCAATTCCAGCGGGCAGGCGTAGACGTTACCGCCGAGACTTGCCCGCACTACCTGTTTTTCACTGAAGCCGATTACCTCCGGCTTGGCCCCTACGCCAAAATCAACCCCCCTCTACGTACCGCCGCCGATCAGCAGGCCCTATGGCAGGGCTTGCAGGAGGGCACCCTCAGCGTCATTACCACCGATCACGCAACCTATTTGCCCGAAGAGAAAGAACACGGTTGGACGGATATATGGCGTGCGCCATCGGGTGCGCCGGGCGTGCAGACGTTGCTGCCCATGCTGCTTACGGCTGCGCTTGAGGGGCAAATCCGCCTGACTGATGTGGTGCGCTGGGTTAGCCACGCCCCCGCGCAGCTGTTTGGGCTATATCCCCACAAAGGCACGATCCGACTAGGAGCCGATGCTGATCTGTGCCTCTACGATCCGCAAGGCAGCTACACCTACAGCCTTGAGCAGATGCACAGCAAAGCGCGGGCAGTGGATCGGCTCTACCGAGATCGCCCCCTGCGCGGGCGGGTGGTCGCAACGCTGCTCGCTGGGCGGGTGATCTTCCGCGAAGGGACGATTGTGGCTACGCCGGGCAGTGGCGGCTTTCTCGCTGCGCCCAGCACAGGAGCTATGCATGCCTAACTATGATGCTGCACTAGCGTTACCGATCCCGACTGGGGAACGGCTGCTTGCCGATCTCGAACAGCTTGCCACGTTTGTTGAGCCGGATACCCCCGGCTGGACCCGCCGATTTCCCTCGTCTGCGTATCTGGCTGGGCGAGCGTGGGTGCAGGCGGCAATGCAGCAGGCTGGATTGACCCCGCGCATAGATGCGGCGGGCAATCTGCTGGGCACACGCAGCGGTACGGCCGATCTGCCCCCAATCCTGATCGGCTCGCACACCGATACGGTGCTCGGTGGTGGTCGCTACGATGGCACCCTCGGCGTGCTGGCTGCGCTGGAGGTGGTGCGCTGCTTCAATGATGCTGGGATTGCGCTGCGCCACCCGTTGATTGTCGCGGATTTTCTGGCAGAGGAAGCCAACGCTTACGGCATCTCGTGCGTGGGGAGTCGCGGTTTGGCGGGCACGTTCCAGTCGGCGTGGCTCGCCCGCACGTTCGCTGGGGTAACACTGGAACGTGCGATACAGGCGGCGGGCGGCGATCCGGCGGGATTGATTGGGCCGCTGTATGGGCCCGGTGCGCTAGCCGCGTGCCTCGAATTGCATATTGAGCAGGGCCCAGTGCTCGCCCAAGCGGGGCGGAGCCTTGCCGCTGTGAGCGGGATTGTCGGCATTCAGCGCGGCACGTTGCGCCTGCATGGGCAGCCCGACCACGCGGGCACAACCCCGATGGCAATGCGCCACGATGCGCTGGCGGCGGCGGCCGTGCTGATTACTACACTGGAGCAGCTCTGCCATGCTGAGCCACAGGCCGTAGGCACTGTCGGGCGGCTAGAGGTGCAGCCCAATCAGAGCAATGTTGTCCCAGCTGAGGTGTTGCTCACGGCGGAAATCCGCAGTCTCAATCCGGCTGTGCTCGCGCAGGTTTGGCAACAATTCTGGGCGCAGGCAACGGCCGCCGCAGCCCAGCGTGGGGTGACGCTGGAACTAGTTGCCCAGACAACGTCCCCGCCGGTCACGAGTCCGGCGTGGCTCGTCGAATTGGTGCATCATGTGTGTTGTAGCCTCGATGATGGCGCACTGATCCTGCCGAGTGGGGCGGGCCATGATAGTAGCCAGCTAGCCCTGATCGCACCAACGGCGATGATCTTTGTGCCGAGTGTGGGCGGGCGCAGCCACTGCCCAGAAGAGTACACCGCAGCGCAGCACCTTATCTTGGGGGCAGCCGCATTGGGGCGGGCGGTGCTGGCCCTTGATCACGCATTGGATGAGCACGAGTGAAGGTGGTTGGTGATGCGTTTGCGGGAGATAAGGGTGATGTATGCAGAGACAACCGCTAGGCAAAGAAGGAACACCTACGTATGAGTGAACGGATAACCGCCCAACGTGGCCCGCACATGCGCTGCCGGGGCTGGCGGCAGGAAGGGCTACTGCGCCTGCTGGAGAATGTGCTGGAAGTAGGCGAACGCCCGCAAGACCTGATTGTCTATGCGGCACTGGGCAAAGCGGCACGCAACTGGCCGAGCTATACACGCATTGTTGCTGCGCTGCAACGACTGGGCGATGATGAAACACTGGTGATTCAATCGGGGAAGCCGATTGGCATCTTCAAAACCCACCCGCTTGCGCCGATTGTGGTGATGGCCAACTGCAATATTGTTGGGCAGTGGGCCACGCCGGAGAATTTCTATGATCTAGAGCGCAAAGGGCTGATTGCGTGGGGCGGCTTGACGGCAGGCGATTGGCAGTACATCGGGATGCAGGGCGTAATTCAGGGTACGTATGAGGTGCTAGCGGCCGTTGCCCGGGAACACTTCAACGGCGATCTACGCGGACGGCTGGTGCTGACGGCCGGCTTGGGCGGGATGGGCAGTGCCCAGCCACTGGCCGCAACGATGGCTGGCGCGGTGCTGCTTGCCATCGAGGTGGATGGCGCACGCGCCGCGCAACGGGTTGCCGATGGACGCTGTGATCGGTTGGCAGAGACACTGGATGAAGCCCTTGCGTATTGCCAGCACGCCCAGCAGCAGCAGCAACCGCTTAGTGTGGTGCTGGTGGAGAATGCGAGTACCGTGTATACCGAATTGGTGCGGCGGGGCATTACCCCTGATGTTGTCACGGATCAGACGAGTGCCCACGATCTGTTGTATGGCTATGTGCCCGCCGGTATGACTCCAGCGCAAGCAGCAGAGCTACGTGAGCGCGATCCGCAGCAGCTCGAACGGCAGGCGCGGGCTTCGTTGGTGGCGCAGGTGCAGGCAATGCTGATCTTCAAGCAACGCGGGGCGGTGGTATTTGAGAATGGCAACAACATCCGCATCCAAGCCCAGCGTGGCGGTGTAGCGGAGGCCATGTGCATAGATATTTTCACCGAACGCTACATCCGCCCCCTGTTTTGCAAAGGGATTGGCCCCTTTCGTTGGATTGCGCTGACAGGCAACCCGGATGATATTGCCACGATTGATGCTATGATTCTGGATCACTTTGCCGAGAATACCCACGTCTGCAACTGGATTCAGCTGGCTCGGGCCCACATCCCGTTTCAGGGCTTGCCTGCACGGATCGGCTGGCTGGGGCACGGCGAACGCACACGGCTCGGCTTGCTGGTCAATGCAGCGGTGCGCGAGGGGCAGCTGAGTGGGCCAATCGCCTTCACCCGCGATCACCTTGATGCAGGCAGCATGACCCACCCCTACATCGGCACAGAGCGGATGCGCGACGGCAGCGATGCTATCGCCGACTGGCCCCTGCTGAATGCCATGCTCAACTGTAGTGCGTGTGCTGATCTCGTTGCAATCCACTCCGGCGGGGGCGGCTATGCGGGCTATATGACGAGTAGCGGTGTCACCCTAATTGCGGATGGTAGTAGTGAAGCTGATCTGCGCCTGAAGTATACGCTCGATGCTGATACTGGGCTGGGGGTGTTGCGCTACGCCGATGCGGGCTATCCGCTGGCGCAAGCATGTGCACGTGAACACGAATTGGATGCCTTGAATCTGGAGGAGGGATAGATGCGACGTGAACTGCACGAAGCCGATGTACAGGCTGCATGTGTTGGCGGGGGCGTATTTGCGGCGGGCGGGGGCGGCTGGCTCGCACACGGCTTGCAGAATGGCGCGGTGGCGGTGAAACTGGGGCGGCCCTATCTTGTTGCGATTGACGATGTCCCCGCCGATGGCATCATCGTCACCGTATCGGCGATTGGCGCACCGGCGGCCCCAACGTGGCAGATGTTCCCGCGTGATTACCTTCGCGCCTTTGAGCTGCTGCAAGCCCAACTCGATGCGCCAGTGGTGGGCGTGATGACGGCTCAGAACGGCTACTCAACGAGCATCAATGGCTGGCTGCAATCGGCGATGTTTGGCATTCCGGTGATTGATGCGGCGGGCGATGTGCGGGCCCACCCAACCATTCGGATGGGGTCAATTGGCTTGACGGAGCTGCCCGATTACGAGACCATCCAAGTTGCGGTTGGGGGTAACCGCGATCTGAATGCCTATATGGAAGTGGTCGTGCGTGGCAGCATCATGAAAACGTCCGCCGTGATGCGGGCCGCATCCGTTGCATCTGGTGGATTCATTGCTGCGGCTCGCAATCCGGTGGCGGCCCACTACGTGCGCGAGAACGCCGCGTTGGGGGCTGTATCGCTAGCGATTGAACTGGGGCAGGCCATGCTTGCCGCCGAGCCGCAGGGCGGGCAAGCTGTGCTTGACACGGTGGTGCGGACACTAGACGGTGAGATTCTGGGGACTGGGATCATCACCGACGTGCAGCTAGAAACGCGGGGCGGCTTTGATCATGCACGCTTCACAGTGGATGTTGGCGCGGCACGCGAGCCGCTCGTGATCTACATCCTCAACGAGCATATGGCTGTCGAGGCGGGCGGCAAACGCCTGAGCAGCTACCCCGATCTGATTGCAATCTTGCTGCAAGAGACGGGCCACGCGCTCGCTGTTGAGCATACCCGCGTAGGCCAAGCGGTTGCCGTGCTGAAAGTAGATTACCACAAGCTCCCGCTGGCCCGCAGTGCGTTTGATCCGGTTGCCTATCAAGAAGTTGCGGAACTGATGGGGATTGAGCTTGAGCGGCCCGCCGATCTCGCCCGCTCGTAGGGCTTAAGCTCGTTCGAAGAGGAACGAATCCTTAGCGACCAGAGGTTGATGGTAATGTACAGCAGTTCCTATCGTCATCAGATCAAGGTGGAAGCAGGTCAAAGCGATCCTTCCGAGCCGAGCCACCACCCATCGCTTGCACAGGTGGTGTTGGATGGGGAAACCTGCCGCACCGATGATGTGTACCATATTGCCCACTACCCCACGCAGGTGCAGGTTGCTCCTGCATGCTGGGAGCGGGTGCGGATGTCGCGGGCAATGGTCAACCGCATGCTTGCTCGCAATGAGCCGATCTATGGCTTAAACACGGGGCTTGGTTCGCTCAAGAAATACGCCCTCGCAGCGGCTGAATTAGAAGCCTTCAACCGCGATGTGATCCTTGCCCATAGTGTGCCCCTTGATACTCCGCCGCTCAGCATTCCGAGTGTACGAGCGATTATGGCGTGTCGGATCAATGGCATGGTGCGGGGTGGGAGTGGGGTGCGCCCTGAACTCGTGCAGCAGTTGGTTGATATGCTGAATCTGGGCGTACATCCGATTGTGCATGGGCGTTCAGTCTCGGTGGGCGAGTCGGACCTGTCGCCGATGGCGGAGATTGGCTTGGTGATGATCGGGGAGGGGCGTGCAACCTACGCGGGTGAGTTGTTGGATGGGGGGGAGGCCTTGCGGCGAGCGGGCCTGCGCCCACTCACCTTGCATCCCAAAGAGGCTCTTGGCTTGATCAGTGCGAATGCCCATTCGACGGGCTGTGGGGCCTTAATTGTGTATGAGCTGAAGCAGATTGTGTTGGGGTTTGAATATGCGACGGCACTGGCCTTTGAAGCCTTTCGGGCTAATCTGAATGTGCTTAACCCGCATAGCATCGCTGCCCGCAAATTCGCTGGGCAGCAGATCAGTGCCAGCAATCTCCGCACACTGCTGCACGGTAGCGCCCTGTTTGAGGTGGGCACCGCCCGCAATCTGCAAGACCCGCTCAGCTTTCGGTGTGCGGCCCAAGTACTGGGCACAATGCGGGATACGATCACCTATGCCGATCAGGTGCTTACCGCAATGCTGAACAGTTCAGTAGACAGCCCCTTGACGCTGCCCGAAGAAGGCACGCTGAATTCGACCGGCAACTTTGAGAGTACGAGCCTTGCGCTCATCTTTGATCATCTCCGGCTCGCGTTGCACCGCCTGATTCTGATGAGTACCCAACGCTTGAACAAGCTGCTCTGGCACGAATTTAGCGATCTCCCCTCGGCATTGAATGATGATCCGCACAGTCATCGGCTCGGAATGTTGTACAATAATATTTCACGCTCTGCGGCAGCCCTTACCGCCTACGCGCAAACAACGGCATTGCCAGCCAGCCTGAGCTATACACCGGGCATCACTGAGGGTATAGATGATTATGCGAGCATGGCTCCTGTCGCGCTGAACCGGACGTGGACGATGCTCTGGATCGCGCAGCGGAGCATCATCCTTGAGTTGCTCGTGGCCAGCCGCGCTTTGACGGTGCTGGCCCAGCAAGGGCGGCTGCATCGGCTAGGTACGCCTACCGCGCAGATCTATGCGTGGCTCGAAGCACTGAAGCTCGATTATGCCTTTGATCAAGGAGCCGGGTCGTTGGAACATCTGGCCCGCGACTTTCGGCTGACAACATTGCTTCAGGTCGGCGGCTTGGGGCACGCCTCCCCAAAGTGACCAGTGAATGATAGAAGGGATGTGTTGATGGAACTATTGCGCGAAGCTCTCGCCTATGCCCAGAGTCGCCCGGAACTGTTCTGGGAAGCCTTTGTCCGGCATATCGTGCTGGTGCTGACGGCCATCAGTATTGCGCTAGTGATCTGCCTGCCGTTGGGAGTCTGGACGGCACGTTCACGCTGGGCATCGCTCACGTTCATCAATCTTGTCAATACCTTACGGGTTATTCCAAGTATTGCCGTGCTGTTTCTGATGCTGCCGTACTTCGGCTTGTCATTCCAATCGGCCGCGATTGCGCTGACGATCCTTGCTATGCCGCCAATCCTGATCAATACTGATGCAGCCTTTCGCACCCTGAATCCGGCGATCCGCGAGGCGGCACAAGGCATGGGTATGGATGCCCTGACGATCTTTCGCAAAGTCGAACTGCCACTAGCCCTGCCCATCATCCTGACAGGCATTCGGACCGCGCTGGTGGAAGTCATTGCCAGTGCGACGCTGGCTGCATTCATTGGTGCAGGCGGCTTGGGCAATTTCATCGTATTAGGCTCACAGCTTCGCAATGAGGCGATCCTGTTGGTGGGGGCGATCCCAGTTGCAATCATGGCTATCCTTGCGGAAGTTGGCATGAGTGCACTCCAGCGCAGCGTGCAAGTTCCGCTTTAGGCTGGTCAAGGATTGTGTGATGGCGCAGTGACGCGCATTGGGTATCTCTGGTGTTCTATCCGATTTTCTACTAGGCAGGACAAGCCTGCACCAAAAGGAGTGTGAACGGTATGAAGCGTGTGTATCTAGGCTCAGTGTTCATGATGGTGTTGCTGCTCGTGGCAGCATGTGGCGGGGGGGGGGCGAATGCTCCTGCTCCTCCTGCTCCTCCTGCTGCTAGCGAAGCAGTAACAATCAGCGTCGGCTCAAAAGATTTCATCGAGCAGTTCATCTTGGGTGAAATGTATGCGCTTGTGCTCGAAAAGGCCGGTTTCACCGTCAACCGCAAGCTCAATCTGGGTGGCACGGATGTGGCCCAAGTTGCGCTGGAAAGCGGTGAGATTGACCTCTATCCCGAATATACAGGCACGGGCTTGCTGACTGTGCTAAAGCTGCCGGTAAACAATGACCGCGATGAAGTCTTCCGGCTGGTGAAGGCGGGCTACGAGGAAAAGTTCAACCTGACGTGGCTTGATCCGGCTCCGATGAACAACACCCAAGCTCTAGCGATGACTCGCGCCCGTGCTGAAGAGCTTGGGATTGTCACCATTTCGGATATGGTAGCCCAAGCCAGCAACTTGATCATGATCGGTCCGGCTGAGTTTCAGGAGCGTGAAGATGGGTTGCCCGGCTTGCGGGCTGGCTATGGCGATTTCACCCTGCGCGAGTATAAGGCGGTGGATCCGGGCTTGCGCTATCGCGCCCTTGTGGATGGGCAGGGAGATGTGACAGTGGCGTTTGGCACGGATGGCGAGATTGCTGCGTTTGATCTGGTGCTGCTCGAAGATGACCGAAACCTCTTCCCGCCCTACCAAGTTGCGCCAGTGGTGCGGATGGATACGCTCGCCGCCAACCCGCAGATTGCCGACGCGCTGAATGCCCTCGCCCCGCTGCTGGATGATGCTACGATGCAACGCCTCAACAATGAGGTGAGTGGCAATCAGCGTGAGCCAGCTGATGTCGCCCGGGAGTTTTTGACTGAGCAGGGGTTGCTCAAATAACATATTGTCCGGGGGCGGGGCGATACCCTGCCGCGCCCCCAATCCTAGTCCTGCTGGAAGGAGGAGCAGTGGATGGCGTACATCGAGTTTGTAAATGTCTCTAAGCAGTTTCCGGGAGCGTTACGCCCGTCGGTCAATAACTGCTCGCTAGCGATTGAGCAGGGCACGTTTGTTGTGTTACTTGGGCTATCGGGGTGTGGCAAGACCACGTTGCTGAAAATGGTCAATCGTTTGCACGAGCCAACGTCGGGGCACATCTTGATTGATGGCGAGGACATTCGCCATCTGCCGGTTACCGCCCTACGCCAGCGTATCGGCTACGTGATCCAGCAGACGGGGTTGTTTCCGCATATGACGGTGGCGCAGAATATTGCCGTCGTGCCTAAGCTACTGGGCTGGCAACGCGAGCGGATCGAAAGCCGGATTGATGAGCTGCTCACCCTGATCGAACTGCCGCCCGCCGAGTATCGTCACCGCTACCCATCGCAGCTTTCGGGCGGGCAGCAGCAGCGTGTTGGCTTGGCCCGGGCCCTTGCGGGTGATCCGGAAGTGATGCTGATGGATGAGCCATTCGGTGCAATTGATGCGATCACGCGGGCAACGTTGCAGGATGAGATGATCTTTCTGCAACGCCAATTGCAGAAGACGATCCTCTTTGTAACGCATGATGTTGAGGAAGCCCTACGCCTTGCCGACAAGATTGTGGTGATGGATATGGGGTGCATTGTGCAGTATGATACGCCGTTTAGGATATTGACCCGCCCCGCCAATCAGTTTGTGACCAACCTCGTCGGTGCGGATGATACGGTGCGCCACTTGAGCCTGATCAGTGTCGAGCGGGCGATGCAAAGCCCGCCGCCGGATTTCCACGTCAATGGGCAGCCCCGCATTGCCCTCCACGACAACCTCCGCAATGCCCTCTCCCTGCTCCTCCGGACCGGCACACAGACGCTAGTTGTTGCACAGGATGAGCATCCAGTGGGAATTCTGACAATGGGCCAAATCCAACACCTCGTTGGGCGAGTACACGAGCTATGAACTATCTCTTGAACAATGCTGAACGGGTGTGGCTCTTGCTGCTCCAACATGTGTATATGGTGTCTATCGCTCTCCTGATCAGCATGCTGATCGCTGTGCCGCTGGGGGTGCTGATTAGCCGCTATCGCTTCCTTGCTGTGCCGATTATGGGCACGCTGGGCATCCTCTATACCGTGCCAAGCCTCGCCATGATTGTGTTGCTGATCCCCTTCTTTGGGCTGAATGCGACATCAGTCATTATTGCCCTCATCATATATGCCCAAGTGATTCTGGTTCGCAATGTCGTGGCGGCCCTCACCTCCATTAGTCCGGCGGTGATCGAAGCGGCCTACGGCATGGGCATGAGTACATGGCAGTGTTGGTGGCAGGTGCAGGTTCCGCTAGCTCTGCCGATTGTGTTAGCCGGGGTGCGCCTTGCGGCAGTGGTGTGCATTGGGATTGCTGCGATTGGGGCCAAGTTCAATGCGGGCGGAATCGGTGTGCTGCTCTTTGATGGAATTGCGATGGGGCGCGACCAGATGATCTGGGCTGGTGCACTGGTGCTCGCCGTGTTTGCGCTGGTGGTCAATTCGCTGTTGCGTCTGCTGGAGTGGGCCGTAGACCCGCAGACGCGCATCAAGCGGGCCGCTCGCCAGCACGCCCAGCCGCCGCCACAACCAGCAGCACAGCCCTCACACTGATCAGGCCTTCCTCATCTCATCTGACGCAATGTCTCGCAAGCCCTGCGCTCCGCTTCTATCGGTGAATCCTGATCATTCTTAAATATGATATAGTATACATGGGGTAAAGGGGTTTTGACCTATTGCAGGATATGCTATGATCGCGCAAGAGCAGCTCCTCACGCCAAACCTGATTGTGCCCGGCACACGCAGCACCTACCGTATTCTGAAGCTAGTAGGGCGGGGTGGAATGGGTGCAGTCTATCGGGCTGAACGTACCGCCGACAACACGATCTGGGCGTTGAAAGAGATGCGCCCGCCCCCTGCTACCCCCCCCGATGAGGTCGAAGAGAACCGTAATTTGTTTGAGCAGGAAGCCAAGTTGCTGGCGAGCCTGAGCCACCCCAACATCCCCGTCCTTGCCGATTACTTCACGTTCGATGGTCGCCCCGTTATGGTGATGGAATTCATTGAGGGGGAAACGCTCGAAGACCGCATGCTCCAGACGAATGCACCCTTCCCAGAGCAACAAGCCCTCGGCTTTGGGATTCAGCTCTGCCGGGTGCTGCACTATCTGCACACGCAGCAGCCGCCGATCATCTACCGTGATCTGAAACCGCCCAACATTATGGTGACGCGAGCCAATGGGGTGATGAAGCTGATTGACTTTGGGGTGGCTCGCACGCACAAGAAGGGCAAGAGTAAAGATACGATTGCAATGGGATCGGCGGGCTATGCCCCACCCGAACAGTATGGACGTGGCCAGACTGATGCCCGCAGCGATGTGTATGCGCTAGGGGCAACCCTGCTGCACCTGCTTACCAATCTGCCGCCCGTGCCCTTGCAAACGCCCGCTGTCGGCTATATTGGGCGGTTCAATCCATCGGTGAGCAGCAAAACGGAGCAGGTGATTATTAAGGCGATGGATTTGGAGCGCGAGAAGCGGTTTGGTTCGTGTGCCGAGATGGAGCGCGCACTGCTGGCCTGCCTGACTGCCCCCTATGTTGATCCGACAGAGCAGATTGCGATCCCACCCATTGTGCCGCCTACGCCACACATTCCGGCTGCACCTGCTGCGCCTGTGCCGCCTACGCCACACGTTCCGGCTGCACCTGCCGCGCCCGTGCCGCCTGCCGCCCCCCCGTCTGCGCCGATGTCGTCTGTGCCGGTTGCGCCAGTTATCCCCGATGCGCCAGTTGCCCCTGCGCCGTCGGTTGTGCCGGGCAGCATCGCCTGCGACAATTGCGGCTACATCAACAAGCCGAATGCCCGCTTCTGCGCCAACTGTGGCTCACCCTTGCAACGTGCCCAGAGCCGCCCGCCCGCCCGCCTCAATATTCGCTCGCCGCGTGGGACGTGGCGGGTAGCAATCGGCGAACAGACGCTGCCGTGCCGGATTGGGCGGCGCGATCCTAGTCAAGGGCACTACCCCGAAGTAGATTTGGCAGAGCATGATCGCGGTATCTCCTCGCGCCACCACGCCCTGATTCAGCGCGATGGCAACGATGGTTACGCAATTGTAGATTTGGGGAGCACCAACGGAACCTTCGTGAATGGGACACGCTTGGCTCCGTCGGTTCCGCGCCGCCTGTATGCAGGCGACAAGATCAAGATTGGTGAAGTGGAGATGGAATTCCGGTGGGATCAGTGATGTGCTAGTAGATGCCGAGTTCGTCTTTGGCTTCGTCACTCATCATCGAAGGATTCCAAAACGGAACCCATACCAGATTGATATTCACATCTTCGAGGTTCTTATACACATCACTGAGAGCCATAATCTCATTCTTGGCCTGCGTCACGATGTGCGGCCCCGCTGGGCAGTTGGGCGTGGTAAGGGTCATATCCACGTCTACCCGCTGGCCGCCATCCTGTATAGCAATATTGTAGATTAAGCCCAAGTTGACAATATCTAGCCCAATTTCGGGGTCAATCACATTCATCAGGGCAGTACGCACCATCTCTGTATCGAGCATTGAGTCCTCCTGTTTGGTTATTGTGTTCACAGTGGCACGATTCAGCGAAATAGTACACCCCACCAGTGTAGGCCTGATAAGTCTCAGCACCACACCATCCGATGGGCGCGTGCGTTGCCTAGTATTTGGCCATAGTTTGGTCTACCTCATCGGCCCAACGCAGTGTGCCACCGACCATGTTCTTGATCTTGGTGAAGCCCGCTGCCCGCAGCATCTCTACGGCACGGGCACTGCGCCCACCACTCCGGCAATACACAATCATCTCCACCTGCGGGTCAAGCTCGTTGATCCGCCTATGCAGTTCATCTACCGGAATGAGCTTATCGGTAACAGGTAAGGTGGCAATTTCTGCTTCGTACTGGTTCCGGACATCCAAAATAAACGGACGGTTAGGCTGCTCTAGCAGCATAGCAACTTCTTTTGGGGTAATCTCAAATGGCGTATTCATAGCTTTCTCCTGTGTTTTCGATTGTGTAGGCATGATACCACAGAAGGCTTCGTAGTCAATCAACTCAGTAATAGTCGGGTTGTTGCCGCAGACTGGGCAATCGGGGTTGCGGCGCAGCTTGAGTTCGCGGAAGCGCATGCTCAGCGCATCATACAGCACCAGCCGCCCGATCAGGGTTTCACCAATGCCCGTGATTAGTTTGATCACTTCGGTTGCCTGCATCGTGCCGACAATGCCCGGCAGCACGCCCAGCACGCCGCCTTCCGCGCACGACGGCACAAGGCCGGGGGGTGGGGGCGCAGGGTAGAGGCAGCGATAGCAGGGGCCGCCAGCGGCGGGGTGAAAGACGGTCACTTGCCCCTCGAAGCGGAAGATGCTGCCATACACATTGGGCTTGCCCAGCATCACGGCGGCATCATTGGTCAGGTAGCGTGTGGGGAAATTGTCCGTGCCATCCACGATCACATCGTAGGGGCGCATCAGGTCGAGCGCATTCGCTGCGGTGATCTGGGTCTCATAGGTCGTGATTTCGATGTGTGGGTTGAGGTCGTGCAGGCGACGCTTGGCGGATTCGGTTTTAGCTATCCCGATAGTACTCGTGCCATGTACAATCTGGCGTTGCAGGTTGCTTTCATCTACTACGTCGAAATCTACCAGACCGATGTGCCCGACCCCTGCTGCGGCAAGGTAGAGTGCAAGTGGTGAGCCAAGCCCCCCCGTGCCAATCAGCAGCACGCTGCCCTGCTTGAGCTTGCGCTGCCCTTCCATGCCAAATTCGGGCAGGATCAGGTGGCGGCTATAGCGGCTGATTTCGGCGTTGTTCAACATAGCCATGCCCGTTATCCTTGTCCACCAGCAATCGCTGGAATGATGCTGACTAGCTCGCCATCTTTCAGTGGTGTGTCTAGCCCATCAAGGTAACGAATATCTTCATCGCCGACATACACATTCACGAAGCTGCGAAGCTTGCCCTGCTCCTCGAAGAGGTGCTGCCCTAGATCGGGGTGTAGCTCAATCAAGCCGTGCAGCAGGTTGCCTACGGTGTCTGCCTCAAGGCTCATGCTGGCATTGTTGGCGGTATACTGCCGCAGTGCCGTAGGAATACTAATGGTGACTGCCATTGGATGTATGCTCCCTGTATTACAAATCTCCTTACGCTATGTATTATAGCATTTCTGCGATAGGTTACGCATCTGGCGCAGGCATGACAGCTAGGGTAACTTCGGCAAAGCGTGCACCGTTATCTTGCAGAAACCACCCCCGCAGCTCGGTGGCGGCGGCGGCATACACACTCTGGATCAGGAAGGCAAACTGAGTGCCACTGCCTACGCCCTGTGCGCCGACCCGATCTCGCTCGGATGGTGTGGCGGGGGAGTCAGGGTGCGAGTGGTAGCAGCCGACTACGTCTAGCCCTTGCTGGCTAGCGGCACGATCTGCCCGCAGGTAATCACGCGGATCAAGGTAGAACCGATCCCGCTGCGAGGTTGGGTCATCGCTCTCTGCTAGCGTGATTTGTCCTTCCCACCGATTCTCAACGGGATAGACAGCCCTGATCTGCATGTTCACGCCGGTCTCAAGCTCAGATGAAGCATCTGCCGCGTGGGTCCGGAGAATGCCGAGCAGCAAGCCGACGCACTCATTGGGGTAGGTGCGGCGGGCGTGATCGGCAATTGCTTGGGCGGCATGGGCACTAATTTGGATCATATGCCCTCCCCGCCAGACACTTCGTCCGACTCGCGCCAGAAGCGATCACTCAGATAGCGGGCGGCACTATCGCACAGGATGGTGACGACCGTGCCGGATTCGAGTTGGCGGGCTACCTGCAATGCGGCGGCAACGTTGGCGGCCGCCGAGATGCCGACGAGTAGCCCTTCGCGGCGGGCAATGCGGCGAGCCATCTCGAATGCGGTTTCGCTGGGCACGATGATAATCTCATCCGGTGCATTGGGATCATAGATGCCCGGCACATAGAGCGTTGTAGCCATATGCTTCACCCCTTCGAGGGCGTGGTAGGGGCTATCGGGCTGTACAGCAATGGCTTTGATCTGCGGGTTGTACTCGCGCAGACGGCGCGACGTGCCCATGAACGTGCCACTCGTGCCAAGTGCGGCCACAAAGTGGGTCACCTGCCCATCGGTTTGCTGCCAAATTTCGGGCGCAGTCGACTCGTAGTGGGCAAGCGGGTTGGCAGGATTGTTGTACTGGTCGGGGTAGAAGTAGCGTTCGGGGTCTTCCTCGACTAAGCCGCGAATCACTTGGATCGCGAGGTCTACCCCTTCCGCCGGATTCGTTAGGATCACGTCTGCGCCGAGTGCGTACAGCGTATTGCGCCGCTCGATGCTAGCATTGGCGGGCATCGAGAGGCGCACTTGGTAGCCTAAGGCTGCGCCGATAGTGGCATAGGCAATGCCCGTGTTACCGCTTGTGGCATCAGCGATAATCATGCCGGGGCGCAATACGCCGCGTGCTTCGCCATCGCGGATCATCCACAGCGCGGGGCGATCTTTGACGGAGCCGCCGGGGTTATACCACTCGGCTTTGGCATACACTCGCACATTCGCGGGTAGGCTGGGATCAAGCCGATCCAGCCGGATGAGCGGGGTATTGCCGACTAGCTCAATGGTGGTGCGACTGGTTGTATTGGATACGGCGATCATACAGGTAAGGTTTGGGTGGGGTGGGTGGGTGCTGATCTACACCCACCCCAGTGGGCAGGGCTTACGGTTGGAACGGCTTCTCAATCGGCACGCCCACCATGTTGCCCCATTCCGTCCAGCTGCCGTCGTAGTTGCGAACATTGGGGTAGCCGAGGAGGTAGGTGAGCACAAACCATGTGTGGCTGCTGCGCTCCCCGATGCGGCAATAGGCGATGATCTCTTTATCGGGGGTGATGCCTTTAGCGGCATACAGGGCTTCTAGTTCGGCGCGGCTTTTGAAGGTGCTATCGTCATTCACCGCTTGGGCCCACGGGATATTGATTGCACCGGGGATGTGTCCGCCGCGCAGCGTGCCTTCTTGCGGATATTCGGGCATGTGGGTGCGTTCACCGCTATACTCCTGCGGGCTACGCACATCCACGAGTGCACCCTGTTGTTTGATATGCTCAAGCACTTGATGTTGGAAGGCGCGGATTTTGGTATCGTCGCGGGGCGGCGCGATGTAGTTGGTGGCAGGGTAGGTGGGTACCTCGCGGGTCAGTTCGCGCCCTTCGGCGATCCACTTGTTGCGCCCCCCATTGAGCAGGCGCACGTTGCTGTGCCCGAACAGTTGGAATACCCACAATGCATAGGCTGCCCACCAGTTGTGCTTGTCGCCGTAGAATACGACGGTCGTATCGTTGCTGATGCCTTTTGAAGCGAGGAGCTTCGCAAAGCGTTCGCTATCCAGATAGTCGCGGGTAACTGGATCATTTAGTTCCGATACCCAGTCAATCTTGACTGCACCGGGGATGTGCCCAGTGTCATACAGCAGAATGTCCTCATCGCTCTCAACGATGCGGATGTTGGGATCATTGAGGTGTTCCGCAAGCCAAGCGGTTTCTACCAAAATTTCAGGGTGGGCGTATGTACTCATCGGTATCAAATCCTTTCTGACAGACTGCGCGTGAGACCTTCCTAATTGTGGCGAGCTGACTGAGGTGTCGCTGTTCGCAGAGCTACACCCTTGTAGCCCTGCTAGAAAGCGACACGTTCTCAAACTGTAGTACATATTGTACATCGAACGACGCAAGAAGTCAAGTTGTTAACTAGAATACTCGACAATCACCCGATCAGCGACAACGGTGACGGGATAGGTGGCAACTGGCTCAAAGGCGGGCAGGGTGCGCGGCATACCCGTTTTGAGGTCGAACAGTGAACCGTGCATGGGGCACTCGACGCACTGCTCCTCGCGGTCAAGCTCGCCTTGACTGAGCGATGCGTCGGCGTGCGAGCAGGTGTCAGCGAGGGCATAGAACGTGCCGGCAAGGTGGAAGACTGCAATCTTGTGCCCATCCACCTGCACTACTTTGGCTGTGCCATCGGGGAAATCATGCAGTGCGGCAACATCAACGGTGGGCATAAAGGTTCCTTTCTACTGCTCCAATTTAAGCAAACAACTGACGAATCCAGAAAACAAACTGATCCGCGGCAGGTTGCCCCACGGTGAGATAGTGGGCCGTCATTGCTTGACCGAGCGGCTTGCCCGGCTCTGCCTGCCACGCCAGCCACGTGTGGATGTGGGCTTTGCTGCGGTCTGTAGCCCTGAAGCGTTGCTCTGGCAAACGCTGGATTGTCGTGTCCGCATAGCTCCAGAGCAGATCGCCATGCGGGACAAGCTGGGCCAGAAAATCTTCGAGCTTGCCGGAGGTCTGGTTATTCGGCATAAGCCAGACACCGGTGCTAGGTCTATCGGGATCGGGATGACTAAGGATGGTTCCGTTTGGATCAGGCTGCTTAGGAATGTTCGCATACCCTTCGTATTCTAGCAATGTGCAGAGTGATTGCCAACGGCTACTGATCTGCTCATCAGCATCTAGGATAATCCCAAAGGCTCCCGTAACGGTTTTACGCACCGCACTGAGCTTCACGCGCAATTTGTGACTGTCGTACCCGTCTAATCGTTCATAGACGATCTGTTTGTCAATTTGGTGTGACTGGAACAAGGCACGACAGACCGCCTCATCATCGCGTCCCTCAACGATCAAGGCATATTGGCTCGTCATCAACGTACCTCTAGATCACCTTGCGTGACCACTTGAAGCTCTTCAGCTGTATACGTAACAGCTTGGATCTGGCTTGGGTCGCTGCGCCGCCGTTGCAGGCGGATCAGCTGCCCGTGCGCTGCGGTGGATACGCTGGTGGCGTGCTGGAAGGCTTTGAGGCAATCCCAACTATGGGTGGTAGCAAAGACTTGGACATTCAGGCGGTGCGCTATTGCAAGGATCAGCTTCCACATCTCCACCTGCACGGTATAGTGCAGCCCGATCTCAATCTCATCAATCAGGAAGAAGCCATCACGGGCATTGAGCAGGGCTAGCAGGATGCCGAGCAGCCGGTTCATCCCTTCGCCGGTGCTGCCAAGTGGAATACGCTGACCACCTAAGCGGATGATCGGGCGGCGACCTACGCGGGTAGCCGAAGGAAGATCGCCGACAAAGGCGATAGCTTCAATCTCAGGCTCGATCAGCCGCAAGCCTTCCAGCAAATAGGCTTCAAATTCCTGATCAAGCGCAACCTCATCCCAGAACTCAGCCGCAATGCCAGATGATAGCCCAGCGGTACGCAGGAAAACACAGCGGCGTAACGGGGTTGGGTCATCGAGAAATCCGCCCCGTTCGGCTAATATGTAGAGCGGGTAGCTACGTTCCCGTCCCGCGTATTCAATCGCCATTGCGTACTCGCGGAGGTCATCCACGATCACATCGGTATCAGGATCAAGCTGTTCTACCTGTGCGCGTCTAAGTCCCGTTCTAGCGCGTGCTATCGGCAGCAGTCCGAGTTGGATACTGAGAACTTGCGCGGCAGTATGGATTGCACCAATCTGGAGCTTGGCATTTTGCTCGCGGATGTTGGGGCGATGGCAGAAGATATAGCGCAGATCATCAAGCAGTTCCTGCCCATATTCATCGGGATGGAGGTCGTCGCGGCGGGGACTGCGGCGCGGATTGCTGATGCTGATTTCGCCGCGCCGCCGGAGTAGTTCCAGCATGATCGCAGGATTGCCCCGATGTGCATACAGATAGATCGCCTCAAGCACGCTCGTCTTGCCGGTATTGTTTCGACCCACCAGCAGGTTGACGTGCTGAAGCTGTGGGATTTCGAGCTGCTCAAACATCCGAAAGCCCTTGATGTGCAATGAGTCAAGGTGTAGGGTTGCCATCGTTATCCCTCGTTATCCATCCTGTGCTATACCAGTGCCACTGCATCCCGCGCTAGCCTACGGTCTAGTATACACCGATTAGACCAAGATCGCCCATCCTCGCTGAGGAGAATGGGCGATCCCTGTATACGCTCCGAATCGTGTACTAGCTGCTGCGGCGCAATCCTAGCCGACTGAGCCTTCCATCTCCATCTGGATCAGACGATTCAGCTCTAGTGCATACTCCATTGGTAGCTCGCGGGTGAATGGCTCCATAAAGCCCAGCACGATCATCGAGAGGGCATCGGCTTCGGGAATGCCGCGACTCATCAGGTAGAAAAGTTGCTCCTCACCGATGCGCCCAACAGTGGCTTCGTGGGCCAGCGTGGTCTGCTCTTCTTCGATCTCGATGTACGGGATCGTGTCGCTCGCCGAGTGTTCGTCAAGGATCAGCGCATCGCAGTTGACGTTGATCTTCGAATTGACCGCACCCGGTGCCACTTTCGCCAAGCCGCGATAGGTCGTCTTGCCGCCATCCTTGCTGACCGACTTGTTGGTGATGCGGCTGGTGGTATCTGGGGCGATGTGCACCATCTTAGCCCCTGCATCTTGGTGCTGCCCACGCCCGGCGTAGGCTACGCTCAACACCTCGCCGCGTGCGCCACGCCCCATCAGGTAGACGGAAGGATACTTCATCGTCAGGCGGCTGCCGATATTGCCATCTACCCACTCCATCTGGGCATCTTCATAGGCAATCGCCCGCTTGGTCACAAGGTTGAAGATGTTGTTGGCCCAGTTCTGGATCGTTGTGTAGCGGAACTTGCCGCCCTTCTTGACGATGATCTCAACCACCGCCGAGTGCAGCGAGTTGGTGCTGTAGACGGGCGCGGTGCAGCCTTCAATGTAGTGGGCTTCTGCACCTTCTTCGATAATGATGAGGGTGCGCTCGAACTGACCCATGTTCTCGGCATTGATGCGGAAGTAGGCTTGCAGAGGGATGTCCACCTTCACGCCGGCGGGCACATACACAAACGATCCGCCCGACCAGACGGCGGTATTCAGCGCGGCGTACTTGTTGTCGGCGGCGGGAATGACTGTGCCGAAATACTGCTTAAACAGCTCCGGCTGCTCCTGCAAGGCGGTGTCGGTATCGAGGAAGATCACTCCCAGCTTCTGCCACTCCTCGCGTAGTGAATGGTACACTACTTCACTTTCGTACTGTGCGCCCACGCCCGCCAGAAACTTGCGCTCAGCTTCGGGAATACCCAGCCGTTCGAAAGTGTTCTTGATCTCTTGCGGCACAGCATCCCAGTCGTGCTGGGGCTTTTCACCGGCCCGCACAAAGTAGTGAATCTGGTCGTAGTCAAGGTCAGCCAGCTCGGCGTTGGCCCACATACCGGTCAGTGGCACGGGCTTCTGCAAGAAGATGCGAAGTGCCTTGAGCCGCCGTTGCAACATCCACTCCGGCTCATTCTTCATGGCCGAAAGCTCGCGCACGACTTCTTCGGTCAGCCCCTTCGGGGATTTATAGATATAGTTCTCTTCATCGCGGAAGCCATACTTGGAATAGTCGAAATCGAGATTTAGCTCTGCTACCATTGATTGTGGTCCTCCTCAATAGGTGTTTGTATCTTGACAACTAGTATACCACAGGTTGCGGGTGTTTTGTCAGTTTTAACAGGTTTTTCTGTAAAAACTCTCGTTATGCTGCTTCATCGGGCAGACTATACAGCCCGGCCTTCAGGGCCTTGAGGGCCAGCAGGGCGCATTTCAGGCGCACTGGATTACGCTGCAAGGGAATGCCAAGCAGTTCCAGCAGGTCATCTTTATCGAAGTGCCGCACCCACTGCAATGATTGCCCTTGCACCGCTTCCGTGAGCATTGAAGCTGAAGCCATGCTGATGGCACAGCCCTTGCCCGAAAACTTGATCTGCTGGACTACGTCATCGGCAACAATCAAGTCAATCCGCACTTTGTCGCCGCACAGGGGATTGACCGCCTCAAAGCTATGCGTGGGGTGTTCAAGTGTGCCAAAGTTACTTGGGTAGCGGCTATGCTCCAGTATCTCTGCGCTATACAGTTCGTTCATTGCTTATCTCTGCGCTTGCCTAGCCCAGCATCCGCTGAACGTGGGCCAAACCTACGATGAGCCGGTCTATCTCATCGGCGGTGTTATACAGGTACATACTCGCCCGTACAGTTGCGGGCACATCCAGCGAGCGGTGCAGGGGCTGCGTGCAGTGATGCCCAGCCCGTACCGCAATGCCGTGCTGATCGAGCACGGCGGCAATATCGTGCGGGTGGATATTGCCGAGCGTGAAAGCCAGTGCAGCCCCGCGCTGTTCGGCGGTATGAGGTCCATACAGGGTTAGGTTAGGCACGGTAGCCAGCCGTTGCAGGGCATACTGCAACAGCTCTTGCTCGTGCTGATGGATTGCGTCCATCCCAATGCTGTTCAGGAAATCTACCGCGGCCCCTAATGCAATCGCCTCACCAATTGCAGGTGTGCCGGCCTCAAAGCGTTGGGGCACATCAGCGTAGGTGCTGCGCTGCTCATCTACGTAGCTAATCATGGAGCCGCCGCCAAGAAACGGGGGCATCGTGCTGAGGAGGTCATAGCGCCCCCAAAGCACGCCCACGCCGGTCGGCCCACACATTTTGTGCCCACTGAAGGCCAGAAAATCGGCTCCTAGCTCAGCCACGTTGACGGGCATGTGTGGCACGCTTTGCGCTCCATCCACCACCACTAGCGCACCGACAGCGTGGGCTAGGGCAGCAATCGTGGACACGGGATTGATCGTGCCCAACACATTCGACTGATGGGTGAAGGCAACGATACGGGTGCGCTCGGTGAGGAGCTGCTCAAGGTGCGTGAGGTCAAGCCGTCCGTCGGCATCCAGCGCGACATAATCCAGCACTGCGCCGCGCCGCTCGGCGAGGAGTTGCCACGGGACGATGTTTGAATGATGTTCCATCAGGGTGAGCAGGATGCGATCTCCCGCCTGCACGTGGGCATCGCCCCACGCATATGCAACAAGATTGATCGCCTCTGTAGTGTTGCGCGTAAAGATGATTTCCTCTGGGCGGCGTGCGCCAATGAAGTGGGCCACCTTCTCGCGGGCTTGCTCATAGGCGTAGGTGGCTTCCTCGCTCAGCCAGTAAACCCCCCGATGCACATTGGCATGATAACGGGACATGTAGTCGGTGAGGGCTTGGATCACATGGCGCGGACGCTGCGACGATGCGGCCGAGTCGAGGAAGGCAAGCGGCTGCCCATGCACCTGCTGCTGCAAGATCGGGAACTCTGCCCGCACGCTAGCTATGTCGGTTAGACGAGTGTTGGTCAAGGTGGCTACAGTGCTCATCGGCGTGCTCTTTCTAGATGCGCCCTTCGATGTGAGCGGCAACTTGTTCGCGGGTCACTTCGTGCGGGATCGCGTTCAGGGCTGTTTCAAAGAAGCCCATCACGATCAGTCGCTTGGCATCTACAGGACTGATCCCGCGAGCCTGCATATAGAAAATCTGCTCTGCATCTACCTGCCCACTCGTGCTGGCGTGGCCAGCTCTGGCGACATCGTTGGTATCAATCATCAAGCCGGGGATCGAGTCGCTGCGCGAATTCGGGGTCAAGTGGATCGCATGCTCTTCAAGGCGGGTGCTGGTCGCGTGGGATTCGTGTTCAATCTTGATCATACCATCGAAGACGCTGTAGCCTTCATCCGCCACGACCGTCTTGAAATCGAGGTGGCTCTCGGTTGCAGTGCCGATGTGGCGCAGCCACGGCACAATCACAAGGTTCTGCTGTTCGGTGGCAAAGGTTGCGCCGTGCCACTCAATGCGGCTGCCGTCGCCCTGCATGCGGGCTTCAGCTTCGATGTGCTGCACCTTGCTGCCCAAGCCAAATGAGACCCATTCGCTGCTTGCATCGCGATCAAGCGTGATGACTTGCCCGCCGATGTGGTAGGCCGTGCGGCTCTGCTGCTGGATGCTGGCGTAGCGGATGGCTGCACCCGCCCCGATAAATAGCTCGGATGTGGCTCCGGTGAAGGTATCCGTAGCACTCTCAACCGAGCTATACTCCTCGATCAAGCTGACTCGCGCATTGGCTTCGACAATCACCAATGTGTACGGGAAGTGAGCTTGCTCGCCGACTGGGAGGGTATAGCGAATATGCAACGGGGTTTCCAGTTCCACATTGCGGGGCACATACAGGAACGTGCCATTTTGCCAGAGGGCCGCCCGTAGTGCGCTATAGCGATTGGCGAGTGGGGGCACACCCTGCCCCATCGTGCGGCTAATCAGGTCGGCGTGGGTAGCGAGCGCATCCCGCAACGGCACAAAGATTACGCCCTGCTCAGCTGCTTTGTCTGCGCCGAGCAGTTCGGGGGCATGGGCGTGATCAGTCACCTGCAACGTCTCAAGGTGCAGATCGTCGAGCCGCGTGCGTCGCCATTTGGGGGCTTCCATGTGCTGGAACGCACGCCACGCTGCACCGCGCATTTCGGTCAGCCACGCAGGTTCGTTGGCCGCCTGCGAACGTGCGAGGATTTGCTCAACGCTCAGCGTGCCTAACGGGCCGAGTGGGGAGGTGCTTTCGTCAGTTAAGACTGCCAACGACTTCCTCCTTGATCCAATCGTAGCCGCGCTCCTCAAGCTCTAGGGCCAGCTCAGGCCCACCTGAACGCACGATGCGCCCATCCATCATCACCGACACAAACTGCGGCTTGATGTAGTTGAGCA
>CALCJV010000054.1 GCA_937967405.1 uncultured Chloroflexales bacterium
GGCCGTGTTACGTCATATTGCGCTGAATATGGTGCGCCAGGAGCCAAGCAAAGGAAGTATGCGCGTGAAACGCAAACGGGCCGGATGGGACAACGACTACTTACGCACCGTTCTAGGGCTATGAGTAATGCGATTGCCCTAGAAGGGAGGGCGACGTTGGCCGATCCATGAACTCGTGTATAATACGGTCCAGACATTCGCTGAAGTTCCGGTGCAACGCTCGCCCGGATGGCAAGGATCGCGGTATGAACGACACCCACACAGCAGAATTGCTTGCACAGGTTGCCAAGCACCAGATCCATTTCATCAATCTCCAATTTGTGGATATCCTCGGCATGATCAAGACCGTGATGATCCCCGTTGAGGAATTTGAACGTGCGCTTCAGCACGGGGTCTGGTTTGATGGTTCCTCGATTGAGGGCTTTGCGCGGGTTGCCGAAAGCGATATGTATCTTGTGCCCGATCCCACCACCTTCCAGCCGATCCCGTGGGATACCGACCCAGAGAGCCGCACGGCCCGCATCATCTGCCACGTCTATACGCCCCACGGCAAGCCCTTCGCGGGTGATCCGCGTTATGTGTTGACGCGCATGTTGCAGCAGGCAGCGGATCTGGGCTACCATTATACCGTCGGGCCTGAATTAGAGTTCTTCTTATTCAAAGGTGAGAGCTTGCGCTTGCCGCGCCCGATCCCCCACGACGATGCGAGCTACTTCGATGTCTCAACGGATCAAGCAGTGGACGTGCGCCGCTCGATGGTGCAAGCCCTCAAGGCCTTTGGCGTATCGGTGGATGCGAGCCACCACGAAGTCGCGGCGGGGCAGCACGAGATTGATCTCTCTTACAGCGATGCGATGCGTGCTGCCGACAACACGATGACGTGCCGCATGACGATCAAGGCCGTGGCCCAGCAATATGGCTTGTATGCCTCGTTTATGCCCAAGCCAGTGGCGGGGGTGAATGGCAATGGCATGCACATCCATCAGAACCTCACCGATATTGCCACTGGGGCGAATGTGTTTCACGATCCAGACGATGCCTACGGGCTATCGAAAACCGCCCGTCAGTTCATTGCTGGCCTGTTGGCCCACGCCAAAGGCATGACCGCAATCCTTGCCCCGCTCGTCAATTCGTACAAACGGCTCGTGCCCGGCTATGAAGCTCCTGTATACCTGAGCTGGGGCCATACCAATCGCTCGGCCTTGATCCGGGTGCCCCGCACCAGCACGGGGCGCGGGCACGCCACCCGAGTGGAGATGCGCTGCCCCGATCCCTCGTGCAACCCCTACCTCGCCTTAGCCGTGATGCTGGCCGCTGGGCTGGATGGGATCAAGCGCGAACTGCCACTCGGTGAAGCCGCAGAGGAGGATTTATTCCACGTTGATCCGCGTGCGCTCGGCTTGGAAGCCCTGCCCACTTCGCTCGGTGAGGCCTTGCAAGCTCTCCAAGAAGACGATGTGGTGCAGGCCGCACTCGGCCCCCACGTCTACGAGCGGTTTCTGGATGCCAAACTGCAAGAGTGGCAGGACTACAGTAGCTTCATCTCACAGTGGGAGATTGAACGGTATCTATCTATTTTCTAGTCGGCGCGGCATGAAGCTAGCTTTGGGCAAAGCATCCAAAGTTGATTAGGCGTTCTTTGGATAGTCGCACTGTAGGCACACGCGCAATAATCACGTAACATGTATCATAGTGCCTATTTCCGCAGGTCTGCTCTGTTGCAACAAATCAGTTTCCAATAGCGGAACCTTGCTGTGTTCTATAGTCTGAATACTCAGGAGCGAGACGAATGTTTTCAAGTCCCAAAGAGGTGTTGGAGTACATCAAAACCAACGACATTAAAATGGTGGATGTGCGTTTCATTGATTTGCCCGGCACGCAGCAGCACTTTACTGTGCCTGCCGCAATGTTCGATGAGGATGCGTTTGAAGATGGGCTAGGCTTTGACGGTTCGTCAGTACGTGGCTTCCAAACGATTGATCAAAGCGACATGATTGTCTTCCCTGATCCAAGTTCGGCTTTTGTTGACCCGACCCTTAAAGTGCCGACACTGGCTATTCTGGGCGATATTAGCGATCCGATCACGCTGCAACCCTATTCCCGCGACCCGCGTAACATTGCCCGCAAAGCCGAAGCCTTCCTGAAGTCGAGCGGCATTGCTGATACCTGCTTCATGGGCCCAGAAGCGGAATTCTTCCTCTTCACCGATGTGCGCTACGCTTCCGAGACCAACACAGCAATGTATGCGGTAGATAGCCCCGAAGCATGGTGGAACAGCCCCACCGCTGGCGGCGGAGTCCAGATTCCGCCCAAGCGCGGCTACTTCCCGCTGCCTCCAGCTGATACCCTACAAGATGTTCGTAGCCAGATTGTATTGGCGATGATGTCCATCGGCATGAAGGTAGAACTGCACCACCACGAAGTGGCGACCGCCGGGCAGTGTGAAATTGACCTGCGCTTCGATACGCTGCTCAAGATGGCCGACACCTTGATGAACTACAAGTACCTCGTCAAAGCAGTGGCGCGTGGTTTGGGCTATGTAGCAACCTTTATGCCCAAGCCGCTCTTTGGCGACAACGGCAGTGGTATGCACACTCACCAGAGCCTGTGGAAGGAAGGCACGCCCCTGTTCTTCGATGACAAAGGTAGCTATTCAAACCTGTCTGATATTGCTCGCTACTACATCGGCGGTCTGCTCACGCACGCGCCCGCGATCCTCGCTTTTGCGGCCCCCACTACCAACTCGTACCGCCGCCTCGTGCCCGGCTTTGAGGCTCCCGTCAACCTCGTTTATTCGCAGCGCAATCGCTCGGCTGCCTGCCGGATCCCCACCTACTCGAACAGCCCCAAAGCAAAGCGCGTCGAGTTTCGCTGCCCCGATCCCTCTGCCAACCCGTACCTCGCGTTCTCGGCGATGCTAATGGCTGGGCTGGATGGGATCATCAACAAGATTGAGCCGGGCGATCCAGTGGATGTGGACTTGTACGAACTGTCGCCGGAAGAGCTAGTCCACATCAAATCGGTGCCGGGTTCGCTAACTGAATCGCTCGACGCGCTCGAAGCCGATAGCGAGTTCCTGATGCGCGGCGATGTCTTCACTCCCGACGTGATTGAGGCCTATGTGAACTACAAGCGCACCGAAGAAGTGATCCCCGTGCAGATGCGCCCAACCCCGCACGAGTACAAGCTGTACTTCGACATCTAGGCGTTAGCCTACCAGCGTATGTTGGGATGACGCTGCGGCTTCAGGCTAAGCTGAAGCCGCAGCCTTTTGCACGCCCCACGCACTTCTAGCACCCAAAACCGGCACTACCCCCGGCCCCGTGTGAACCAGCGCAGCACCGCATCGAAGGTTTGATCAATACCGCGCCGCCCCCGCAGCAACACCGCAAACTGGCCCAGATCACCCGCAACAACCTGATCCCGCAGCGCATCCAGATTGGCAGTGAGCGTAGCCGCCACCTGATTAGTTAAAGCGGGCACACTTGGCGGTTGTGTCGGCGTAAGCCGTTGCACCGTGCCAACCCGCAAGAATAGCTCTGGGCGTTGTTCGCCGCGAAACTCGTAGCGGGCCGTGATCGGCAACAGCTGCACAGCCTGCCCCTGTGCGAGGACTTGCTGGACGATGCGGGCAATCCCCGGATAAACATGCAACGGGCGTTGATCGTTGGGCAGGATGCGCCCCTGCGGAAACATGAACAGAGCGCGGCCCTTACGGCTTGCCAACACATGGCTAATATAGCGCAACGAACGGCTCGCTTCGTGGTGATCGCTGCGATGCACTGAGAATGCGCCCATCCACGTAAAGAAGCGGTAACGGCGGAGCTGTTGTTCTTCCATCATGCCATAGCTGTCAAAGCGTCGCCCCAATATCTCATAGTCAATCAAGGCTGTGAGGTATAAATCCCACCACGCCGAGTGGTTCAGATACACCAGCAACGCCCCTGCATTAGGCTGGGGCAGTGCACCACAATGCTGCACCCACACCCGCGCAAAATGGGCGTGCAAGGCGGGCTTCATCAGGGTATAGTAGATCAGCCAATCGCCGATAAGGTTTTTGGCGGCTGGGATACGCGGTAGAACAGGAGCTTCAGGTGGCATAGGCAGCTTAGTGGAAGGCATCCGGCGGGGGCAACGCATCGGGGTAGTGGTTGCGGATCAGGCTATAGGCCGTGCGGGCTTTGGCTGCGAGTAAGGCCTGCAACACCTGCGCCGTATCGCGGTCGGTCGTATCGGTGGCCACGTGGTGGCTTGCCACCACGTGGATTCCCGTCGCCACACAGAAGGTGTGCAAAGGGTGCTGCGCGGGATCAAGCTGCTGCACCAGATGGGCGTGGTTCGGGTTTGCTAGCGAGACGATCACGGCCCACTTGTCGCGCAGGGCAGCGGCGGGTAACGTGCGGGCGCGTTCGAGCAGGTGCTGCATGCGGGCCGGAATACTCACCGCATGAGTGACTGGGTGAAAGAAGATCGGTGAAACAATCAAGAGTAGCTCAGCATCATGCAAATCTGCCAGTACCTCATCCAGCAGCTTATCGTGCGTGGGGTGAGGCAGGTCGCGGGAGCCATTCAGGCGCAACACATCGCCCAGATATGCTGCCCGCTTAACGGGGGGCAAGGCCACCAACATGGCCCCCAGCAGGGCCGGAGCCGGGCTACTGGCGGCGGCTGTCCCACAGATGCCGAGTGTGAAGATGTAGCCATCGTGCATACGTTTTCTTCCTCGCCCCTGACCCCGTAAGCCGTGTACCCTGCCCCTTAATCATGCATACACAGCTGCGCCTCTGCCAAGACCTGCTGCTCAACCCAACCCGGCGTAATCTGCTCAGTCAAGAGCGTGACAAACCGTTCCGGGCGATTGCCGATCCACTGCTTGAGCAGATCATAGCCGCTCGTGTAGGTGAAGATATAGGTTCGCCAGAGCGGGTGGCGGATGAAGCGCAGGCGTTGGCGGGCTTCATCCAGCGTACCCGTCCCGTAGCGCAAGAGATAGTTAAGCACTTCTGCTTCGCTGGCCCCGCGCTCGTGCAGCAGGAGCGCCGCATTGCTACCCACCGCCCGCAGGTGGCGACGGGCGGTAGTGATCTGGCGTAGCTCGGCTTGGTCGGCGGGAGACAAGTGAATGCCCGCAAGCGGGTACAGCTCTGTCGCGGCCCACGCCACGCTATCGCCCGCCGAGCTACCATCGTTGCCGAAGATCATCTCGGCGGCGAGGGTGGCAATCCCTTCCGCGATCACACACTCCGGCGTATTGATCAGCTGGATCGCGTGTTCGCCCCACCCCCGCGTGTGGTACAGGTGGTATTCTTTCAAGGCGTGTTCGGTGTGGTGGCCCGGATAGGCTTCGTGGCACACGAGATCAAGCAGGCTGGTCGCATAGATCGGCAGATCGGTGTTGATCTCAACGCGAGATTGGGCATTGCCGAGATACCAGTTGTAGCCGCTCCACGGCTGATCTTTGACGAACCTAAACTGCACACCCTCGCCGGCCGGCAGATCGAGCAAGGCGGCCGTGCGGGTGCGGGCTTCTTGGGCAATGCGCTCGATCAACAACATCGCCACATCTGGCGCAATGATGAACTGGCTGCGCCACGCTGCATAACGGGTGCTGAGGCTGGCATCAGGCGTAGGGCGCGGCAGCAGTGCGTCGAGTTGGGCATTGGCTTCCTCAAACAGCGATTCATCTACGAAGTGCGGCTCAATGTCGAAGCAGGTGCGAACTTCCTCAGCGTAGGCCAGTACATCACCCGCTTGCTTGCGGGCAAGCGCAATCAGGGCCCGTAGTTGAGCTTCGAGGTAGGCTCTGCGGCGGGCGGGGTAGTCGCTCTGGCGCAGTTCGTACCGCAGGGCGACAAGCTCATCCGCAATCGCTTGCGCCGGACGCAACGGCTGGGCAAGGACGCTTACACGTAGTTCGGGCGCACCGATGTAGGCATCCACCAGCCCTTCGATCTGGCGATCCAGTTCGAGGGCGAGGGTCAAGTAGTGGGTGCTGATTGGATCGGTGATCATGCCGCCACCAATTCAGGACGCGGAGCGCAAGGCAGATCGGCGTGGGCGTAGTACGGTGCAAAGTAATCGCTGATGATCTGGCAGGCGGTCTTGATCTCGCGGCTGCGCTGGACATTGGCCCGCATCTCAGCACTGTAGGGCAAGCCGAGCGCAAGCTGCCCGATCAGTTGCTTGAGCTTGTTCAACGCCAGCTGTTCCGGCATCTCGTGGCTGCACATTTCGATGTAATTCAGCAGTAGGTCGCACTTATCAGCGGGGGTCGGTTGGAAGACCGGCTCGCCGCGCCGAAGCTGGCTGATCTGCAAGAAGATCCACGGATTGGACATTGCCGCCCGCCCGATCATCACGCCGTCTACACCAGCAGTATGCAGCCGGGCGAGGGCATCGTGGGCATCGCGCACATCGCCACTACCGATCACAGGAATACGGACGGCTCGCTTGACGGCGGCGATCCGGCTCCAATCGGCGTGGCCCGTGTAGCGTTGTTCGCGGGTGCGCGGGTGCAGGGCAATGGCAGCGATGCCACACGCCTCTGCAATCTTGGCCGTATCAAGGTAGTTCAAGCTGTCCTCATCCCAGCCCGCCCGAAACTTCAGCGTGACAGGAATGCTGACCGCTTGCTTGACGGCGCGGAGCACACGCTCCAGCTTCGGCAGATCGCGTAACAACGATGCCCCATGCCCACCGCCGGTGACTTTGGGCGAGGGGCAGCCACAGTTGATGTCGAGAATATCCGCCCCAAGTTGCTCGACTGTAGCAGCAGCACGGGCAACAGTCTCTGGATCATTGCCGCTTAGTTGCATCGTCAGTGGGCGTTCTTCGGGCAAGAAATCGAGCAGGTGATGTCGCTTGAGGGCTTTCGGGCTAATGCTGTTGGCGTTGGTCATTTCGGTGGAGACCAACCCGCAGCCGCCCATGCCCAAGATCATGCGGCGAAAGGTGCTATCGGTTACGCCCGCCATCGGAGCCAGAATGATATTGGGGCGCACCAGAATATGGTCAATCTGGTAGCTATCGGGCAAGGCTTCGATTTGAGTCCGGGTTAGGGTCATACGTTTCGATCTATAATTACTGGACAGTACATTATGTCTGCGCGTATTATAGCATGCAAGTTGTTGCGAAAGAAGCCGAGTGTGGATGAAACGAAACGAGCCTACCGCGTCTATCTCTGTGGCGGGGCAAACTGCCGCCCGCACAGCGTGCCCACGCTGCACCATCTGCTGGAGCGGTGCATATGGCGGCACGGGCTAGCCCAGCAGGTAGCGGTGCTTGTGGGGACATGCCAGAATCGCTGTGGCTCTGCGCCCAACCTTGTCATCTTTCCGGGGAGCTACCGCTACTGCATGCTCACCCCCGCCACCATCGAGCGCATCGTCGCCGAGCACCTCGCGCAGGGCACGCCCATCGCTACGCTGTTAGAGGGGCAAGGGGCGAGGTGACAGGTATTAGGGATCAGGGGTCAGGTATTAGGGATCAGGTGGTAGGGGTCAGGGGTCAGGGCAGCTTGCCGTTCCTCACTGGCTCTGACTGCGTCCATGTCACCTAGCACCTGTCACCCTCACGCCACAGACGTAGCTGCACCGAACACCGCGGCCTCACCCACCGCCGCTAATTCGGGGAATAGCTGTGGGTGCAGCAGGTACGCCAGCAGCTCTAGCCCCTCGACCACACGCGGGCCGGGTCGGCTAAAGAAGGCGTTGCCATCCACCGCATACACGCGCCCAGCTTGTACCGCTGGTAGCTCATCCCAGCCGGGTCGCTGTGGCAGCGTCACGGCGGCTTCTTCCAGCGTGCGCTCCACATTGAAACCGCAGCAAGTGAGCACGATCACCTCTGGCGCACGGCGACAGACTTCCGCCCACGCCACACGCGGCGAGACCTGCCCCGCCTGTCCTAACACGGGTTCCCCCCCCGCCAGCGTAACCATTTCAGGAACCCAGTGACCGGGGCCAAAGATCGGGTCAAGCCACTCGAAGCAGGCTACTCGCGGGCGCACGACCTGTGCCTGTGCCACCCGCTCGGCGACGTGCTGCACCCGCTGGCGCAGCGATGCCGTCAAGGCGTGCGCCCGCGCCTGCGTCCCAGTCGCGGCACCGACCGCCTCAATTGTCTCGAAGATGCCTGCCAGTGTCGTTGGTTCAAGCGAGAGGATGCGTGGCAGATTGCCCACTGCCCCCAAATCACGCACGGCGCGTTGCACCTGATTGAAGGCTACCGCGCACACCTCGCACAGGGCTTGGGTCAAGATCAGATCAGGCTGGAGCGTGGCGAGGAGCTGCTCATCAAGGGCATAGATCGAAAGCTGATCGCGCACCTGCGCCGTCACCAGTGTATCAATCTCGGCTGAGGTTAGCCCAGTATGGGGCATGCTGCTGCGGGTGATGATCGGTTTGTCCAACACCTCTAGCGGGTAGTCACACTCGTGCGTCACCGCCACGAGCGCATCGCTCAAGCCGAGCGCACAGACAATCTCAGTCGTGCTAGGGAGCAGAGAAACAATTCGCATCGGAGTATGCCTTTCTAAGTGTAGGTTTTACTGTTACTCTAGGTAGTATACCAGCGTTGCTACGGTGTGGGGGCAAGGGTTCGATCTCAGGCTCAGCGAAGCAGAACGGTACTATCGCTCTACTATGCTATAATACGCAGCAATTCAAATCACGCTGGGCAATGCTGGAAAGGGTAGCCACAGATGACGATCAGCGATACAGGGTCCGCAACAACGACGGTGCAGGACGAGCAGGCGTATATTTTGCAAACCTACATCCGCCCCGATTTTGTGCTAGAGCGCGGCGAGGGCGTGTATCTGTATGATACCGAAGGGCGGCAGTACCTCGACTTTGTGGCTGGCATTGCCGTGAATGCGCTCGGCTATGGCGATCCCGAAGTCGCCCAGATTGTCGCGGAGCAGGCCGCCCGCCTGATCCACGTCTCCAATCTGTATCACACCGCGCCAGCTACCAGCCTTGCCAAGCAGTTGCTTGCCACTGCACCATATTTTCATCGGGTCTACTTTAGCAACAGTGGCACCGAAGCGATTGAAGCCTGCATCAAATTTAGCCGCAAGTTTGCGCGGACATTCTACGGCGAAGGCAAAACGACTCTCGTAGCCTTTGATGGCTCGTTTCACGGGCGCACGATGGGGTCTGTTGCGCTAACGGCAACCGACAAGTATCGCCTGCCGTTTATGCCGGTGATGCCGGACGTGCGTTTTGCGCGGTACAACGATCTCGAGAGTATTGCCGAAGCCATCACAGCCGAGGTCTGTGCAGTCGTGCTTGAGCCAGTGCAGGGCGAAGGGGGCTTGCGGGTGGCTAGCCCAACGTTTTTGCAGCAGGTGCGGGACTTGTGCGACCAGCACCGTGCGCTGCTCGTGGTGGATGAGATTCAGTGTGGCATGGGCCGTACCGGTATGCTGTGGGCCCACCAACATGCCCAGCTCCGCCCAGACATGATGGCGATTGCCAAACCGCTCGCAGGAGGCCTGCCAATCGGCGCGGTGCTGCTCAATCAGTGTGTCGCTGATGCGATTCAGCCCGGCGATCACGGCACCACCTTTGGCGGCAACCCGTTAGTCACCGCAGTGGCGCAGGCGGTGTTGCGCCGCATCAGCGATCCGGCGTTCCTCAGCCATGTGTGCGCGGTGAGCAAGTACCTCGACGAGAGCCTGCACGATCTCGCCGCCGCCTACCCCGAACGCATCCTTGAGCTACGTGGGCGCGGCTTAATGCGCGGGATCAAGATCAACGGCTCCGCCGCAGCGGTACGCATGCGCGGGCACGATGTCGGGCTGTTGGTGGCAACGGCGGGCGCGGATGTCATCCGCCTGCTGCCTCCCTTGATTATCACCCCGCAGCACGTAGATGAAGCCCTCGCCAAGCTGCGCCAAATCTTGTAGCTCTACCACGCTATGCAGCGAATCAGGTATAATGGGAGGCGCAGATCATCCTGATGCCAACGTGCCAAACGTGCCAATGGATGATCTGTCGGTGTCTTTGCAAAACGTACACACATCCGGGTAGCCTAAGCGGCGAGGCTAGTCTACAAGCGAAGGGGGCACAGCATGCCAATCGTGGCACTCATTGGTGGGCAGTGGGGGGATGAGGGCAAAGGGCGCATTGTGGATGCGCTGGCGGGCAAAGCCCGTATGGTGGTGCGCTATGGCGGGGGCAACAATGCTGGCCATACGGTCGTGAATGAACATGGCACATTTAAGCTTCACTTGATCCCCGCTGGCATTTGCAACCCTGAAACGATCAACGTCATCGGGCACGGGGTCGTGATTGACCCAAAGATTCTCGTCGAGGAGCTAGACAGCCTCGAAGAACGCGGCATCTCAACTGCGAACCTGTATATCAGTGATCGGGCCCATATCATCATGCCCTACCACGTCTTGCAGGATAAGCTCGAAGAACGCGCTCGCGGTGACGACAAGATCGGCACAACAGGTCGCGGCATCGGCCCCGCTTATGCGGATAAGGTTGCCCGTATTGGCATTCGCGCCGGTGATTTACTTGATCAGGAAGTGTTCCTTGCGCGGCTCAAGGCAATTATTGAGCAGAAGAATCAAGTCCTGACGCGCTTCTATGAGGTCAAGCCGGTTCCTCTCATGGAAACCTTCCTCGCCTACGTGCGCTATGGTGTGCGCTTGATGCGCCACATTACCAACATCCACCCGCTGATCCAACGCGAACTGCACAAAGATGCGCCGATTCTCCTCGAAGGCGCACAGGGCGCATTGCTAGATTTGGATTTCGGTACGTATCCCTACGTCACGTCGTCGCCGCCGGGCGCAGCCGGGGCATGTCAGGGGACGGGAATAGGGCCTACACGCTTGAACTCAGTAATCGGAGCCTACAAAGCCTATGCCACCCGCGTTGGCGAAGGCCCCTTCCCCACCGAGATCGCCCCAGATGATCCCGTCGCCGAAACGCTGCGCCAAGTGGGTACGCCGTGGGCTGAGGTTGGCACCACGACGGGGCGCGTGCGGCGCGTAGGCTGGTTTGATGCGGTGTTAGCGCGGTATACGGTGGAGTTCAACGGGATTGATACCCTAGCGATCACTAAGCTGGATGTCCTCGATACACTACCGACCATCAAGATTTGTGTGGCGTATAAGCTCGGTGATGAGATTATCTATACGCCGCCCTCATCGCTCGTCGGGATAAAGCGGATTGATCCGATTTACGAGGAACTGCCCGGCTGGCGCACATCCACCGCGCACATCCGCGATTTCCACCACCTGCCGCCTGCGGCCCAAGCCTATGTGGCCCGCATCTGCGAGTTGGTTGGGGCCCGGCTAGGCATGGTTGGGGTCGGCCCTGAACGCGACCAGACCATCTACGCAGCGCGGATTTTCTAACGGAGATTACACCCGCCGCCCAAATTGCCGCTCAAGCTGGCCCGGCGTGAGCAGCACCATCGTTGGGCGGCCATGTGGGCAGGTGCGCGGACTAGTGCAGCGTTCCAGTGCGAGCAGCAGCTCGCGCATCTCCGCCACACTCAGCACCCGCCCCGCCCGCACCGACGTATGGCAGGCGAGTGTTGTGAGCATGGCTTCGCGCCAATCATCGGGCGTACTGCCGCCTTGCCCATTGAGGTAATCGGCAATCTCAAGTAGGGCCTGTTGGGCTTGCTCGAGGGCCAGCGTGGCCGGAGCCGCCCGCAAACGCACTTTGCCTTCGCCCCACGCATCCAAGCTGAAGCCCCACTCACGCAGCTGCTCGCCCGCATGCAACAGCAGTTCGGCAGCGGCCGGTGGTAGCTCGACCGTGATCGGCATCAACAGTTCCTGCGCCTCAATCATGCCTTGCCCACGCTGCTGCATCAGCCGTTCGTAAGTGATCCGTTCGTGCGCGGCGTGCTGGTCAATCAAGTACATCCCTTCTGGCGACTCGGCCACGATATAGGTTAGCCCGACTTGCCCAATCACGCGCAGCGGCGGCAGATGTGACAGATGGGCTGGATTGGGGAGCGGATCAGGCGTAGGTGTAGCCACAACGGGAGCTGCACTTGGCGGGGGCCCATCCACATCCGCTCCCCCTACGCTTGCAGGCGATGTGGCTGGCTCAGGAGCGGGGAGTGCGGCTTGCGGCTCAGGCCCAAGCGGTGTGGCAGGCGGCGGCACGCCCACATCCCAGCGGCTCTGGGTCGTCCACACCGAATCGCCCACGCCCCACGCCGAACGCAGCGACGCAGGCGGGGCCGGGCGCACCTCAAAGCGGCGGGGCAGTTCGCTGGCGTGCGCTGGATCGCTCCACGGCGCAACCCCTGTGCCCTCAACGAGGGCATCGCGCACAGCTCGCCCGATCACGCTCAACACCCGCTGCGGGTTGCGGAACTTGACTTCAGCTTTGGTGGGGTGGATGTTCACATCTACCGCCGCCGGATGCACGTCTACTGCTAGCACCACAATCGGGTGACGGCCTTTCATCAGCATGGTGTGGTAGGCTTCGCTCACCACCGCCGCGAGTGCGCCGCGTGCCTGCACCACCCGCCGATTGACCATCAGGTGCATGGCGGTGCGTGCGCCGCGGGTCACACTCGGCGGCGAAATCAGCCCCCGCACCTGCACTGCATCCATATCTGCGCCGTATTCAGCATGCACGGGCAACAGCTGGCGAGCCGTCTCTAGCCCGTAGATGTCTACGACCACATCACGGAGATCGCCACTGCCATTCGTCTGCAACGCAAGCCGCCCATCGAGCAGCAGCGTAAAGCGCACGTGCGGGTTGGCCAGCGCGGTATGCTGCACCACCTGCGTGATGGCCACCATCTCAGTCGACTCAGAGCGCAGGTATTCGCGGCGCACGGGCGTATTGTAAAACAAGTTGCGGACAGTGATGCTCGTGCCCGGCGAGCATCCGCGTGGCAGCCGTTCTTGGATCGTGCCGCCCGCAATGCGTAGCTCAGTGCCGACTTCTTCAGTGGCCGTGCGGGTGATGCAGATGATCTGGGCCACGCTGGCAATACTTGGCAATGCCTCGCCGCGAAAGCCGAGCGTCTGCAACGCCCACAGATCGCTGGCATGGGCAAGCTTGCTCGTGGCGTGCCGCTCAAAGGCTAGCTCAACCTCATCGGCGGCAATCCCGCTACCATCATCCTGCACTCGCACCTCGCGGATGCCGCCGCCGCGAGCTTCAACAGTGATGCGAGTTGCGCCGGCATCGAGGGCATTATCGAGTAACTCTTTCACCACTGAGGCTGGGCGTTCCACCACTTCTCCGGCGGCAATCTGGGCAGCAACCGTAGGCGACAAAATCTGGATCGGCACAGGCGTGATCTCCTTCAACCATCAACAACAGCACATCTTTGTGATTATACCATCATGTCCCCCCTGCTTCCAACCCGCCCTACACCACAGCCCACACGCTGCCTGTCGGGGTGCGCGTGATCTCGATCCGAGCCGGAAAGCGGTCTTTGAGATCGTCTATGTGGGTGATGACAAGAATACGCTTGAAGTCATTTTGCACACTGCTAATCGCCTCAATAAAACGTTCGCGCCCTTCCAGATCAAGTGCGCCAAAGCCTTCATCAATAATCAGCGTCTCCAACCGTGACCCCGCCCGCCCAGCTAGCATCCGCGAGAGTGCGACCCGGATCGCAAAGTTGATCCGCATGGCCTCGCCGCCACTGAAGGCATCATACACACGAGTACCGAGTGCGTCGGCAATCTTGATCTCGAGCGTCTCGCTCACATTGCCCTGCTTGGTGGTGCGCTGCATCTCAAAGCTGACATGCATCTGATTGCCGGTCATTCGCCCAAGCAGGCGATTGGCTTCGCGCTCAATTTCGGGAATCGCCGTCTCAATCAGCAGGGCTTGCACGCCCTGCTTGCCAAAGGCTTTGCCGAGTTCCTCAAAGAGGCTTTGACGGTGGGCTTTGGCATCCCGTTCGGCCCTACGCTGCTGCACCTCTAGAGCAGCCTGTTCAGCCCGCTCGCGTAGGCTCCGTAGCTCGATCAGGGTGGTAGTGGCCGCATCGCGGGCTTTGCGTTGTTGGCGCAGAGCGGCAGTCGCGGCTTGTACCTGCTGGTCAAGGATGGGCAAGGTCTGGAGACGGGTGGCATACTCGCTACTGCGGGTGCGAAGTTCGTTGATCTGGGCCGCAGTGCGGGCAATCAGTTCGTGTTGGGTGGCCAGTGCTTCGCGGGTGCTGTGCAGGCGTTGCGTGGCGAGCTTCAGTTCGGTTTCGCGCTGCTCCCACTGCACAAGGCGTTGCACAGCGGTGCGGGCGGCAGTGTGCTGATCGGGGCTGTAGCCTAATGCCGCCAATTGGGCTTCGACCTCGCGCCCGCGCTGACGAATGGGGTGGGCAAAGTCGCCCGTATCCAGCTGGGTTTGCAGCGCATCACGCTGCGCCTCTAGCTCAGGCAGGGCGGCCAGCGCAGCGTGAATCTGCTGGGTGCGCTGGTGAGCGGTGTGCTGTTCCGCCTGTAGCCGACTCTGGTCGGCAAGCTGGGCTTCAAAGTCACTCAACTGCTGATCGAGGGCATGCTGGCGTTGCTCGATCTGCTCGATAGCGGCGTGCGGATCGGGCTGATCGCCAAGTAGCGTGCGTAGCTCTGCGCCAAGTGCGGCGAGGGCTTCACGGATTTCCGGTGCAAAGGTGGCCTCGGCTAGCTCTGCCGCAAGCTGGGCAAGCCTAGTATGCAAGGCCGTGCGTTCGGTTTGGGCTTGGGCGTGGCGGGTCTGGCGGGCTTGCAGGGTTGGTAGCATCGCCGCAGCGTGGCGGGCACAGGCAAGTGCACTTTCAGTGGCAATCAGTTCGGAGCGCAACGCCTCCAGTTCTTGCGTGAGCTGGGCGATCTGGGTTTGGACGGCGGCTTGCGCTTGGTCTAAACGCGCCAATTCAGTCGCATAGTATTGTTGAATGTTGTGCATTCCCACCTCGCCTAGCTCACTTTGGCACAGCGGGCAGGTGGTAGTCTCGGCTGCGTGTAGGCTGCGTTGGTGCTGCTGATATTGCTCGGTGAGGGTCTGGTACTGCTTATGTTGGGCATGCAGCTCAGCAAGGGTGCTGCTCAGGTGCGTTTCGCGTTGGCGCAAATCGGCAAGGTGCGTCACAAGTTCAGTGCTGCGCTGGTGTTGGCTTTGGGCGTATTGCAGCTCTTGTTCAAGCGCGGCATAGGTGGCTAGCTCCTGATCGAGGCGATCTAGATCGCGCTGGACTACCGCCTGTTGCTGCTCCAATGCGTGTTGTGCTCGCGCAAGCTCGGTGCGGTGCTGGTCATACTGGCGCAGCAGCGGGCGGGCGCGGTGGAGTTGTTCCGCAATCGTGTTGCGCTCGGCGCGGCAGGCAGCGCGGGCCGTCGTCAGTTCGGCGAGGGTGGCAAGCTGGGCCTCACGTTGAGCGATCTGCCGCGCAAGGATCGGCAGTTCGTCCTGCTGGGCATACAAACCAGCGAGCGTGTGCTGCATACGCTCGTACTGCGACCTGAGCTGGCGCAGGGCATCCTTGAGCTGGTCTTGCAATTCGCGGCGTACCTCACGCAGAGCATCATACTGCGGCTGAAGCGCATCAAGCTGGGCAAGCGTAGCGCGGGCGGCAGCAAGCTCGCCCAGCCCAGCACGGATCGTTGGCTCCTGTGCAAGGATGGTTTCATCGGCGGCGATGCGCTGTTTCAGCTCGGCCACTTTATGCTGATACTCCTGCTGGCTCCGCTCCTGCGTAGCGATCTGGGTGAGCAGGTCGCGCTGCTGCTGCTGGAGTTGCTGAAGCGTGTGGTATTGCGCTTCGAGATCACGCAGGGCCGCTTCGCTGGTGAGCAGGGCGGCTTCGAGTTCGTGCAGGCGGGTGGCTGCCGCCGTTTCGGCCTGTATATATTCAGGCAGTTTGGCTGCATCGCGTTGGCGTTCGCTAATCAGACTATCAAGAACCTGCACGGTGCTGTTGAGATCGCGGGCTTTGTCGCGGGCAGCTTTGGCGAGGTCATCATAGATAGCCAGTTCGAGCATCTCGCCGAGGACGGCTTTGCGTTCGCCGGGCGTTTTGCGGGTGAACTCATCGGCGCGACCTTGCATCAAGAACGAGGTATTGATAAAGGTCTCGTAGCTCATGCCAAGCGTGCGGACAATGGCCCGGTTGGTCTCGCTCACTGTGCCCTCGCCAATTGCCTTCCAGTGCCCATCACGCCAGATTTGAAACTCCACGCTGCTGCGTCCCGCACTAGTTTTGCCACTGCGGGTCGTGCGCCCCCGTTCGCGGCGGCGAGCCACGCGATACTGCTGATCGTTGAGGCGGAAGCCAAACTCAACGCGCATTTCAACTGCGCCTTGAGCGATCAAGTCATCGTCACTGGTGCGGGCGTGGCCCCACACAGCCCATGTGATTGCATCGAGCAGGGCCGATTTCCCTGCGCCGTTCTCGCCAGAGAGACAGGCCACGTGTAAGCCATCAAAGCTGAGGCGGCTGGCTCGGCCGCGATAGCACATAAAGTTTTCGAGTTCGAGGTAATCTGGGATCATGGTGACAGGTGACAGGTGATAGGTATCAGGTGTCAGGTGGTTGCCCGACACCTAGCACCTAACCCCTGAAACCTTGCAAGCTACTCGATGGTGAAGTAGATCACCGTCCTTATATCCTCATCCACAGTCTGCGGTTTGGAGGTTCGCATAGTCAAATGCCACACCCCACGCTGGAGTGATACTGTATCGGGCGATTGCCATACGACCGTCACGCGCCCATTGCGATCTACGCCAGTTTCATCGGCTTCGAGCACATCCGGATCGCCAACGCGCACGATGGTTCCATCGGGGCGGGTGAGCCAATAGCCAACGCGGCGGCCCCGCGGGTAGCCATCGGCCGTGAAGGTGAAGGTGGTGCCCGGCTGCCCCTGTTCAGGGGTGACACTGGCCCGCGAGGGAGCCTCAGTGGTGGTGAAGATGTTAAAGCCAATCGTGCGCGTTACGCGGCTGTCACGCCCTTGCACCACCGTCTGCCAGCGGCCGGCCCGGATGTAGCGCGGAGCCTTCCACTGCCACGTCAAGCTCCCGAAGCGGTTGGTCTTCAGATCGGTAACGGCAAAGTTCGGATCGCTGCGCCCGACAGTGCGCCCATCGGGATCAATGAAGTAAATATCCACAAGCTCATGCACGTTGAAGCCATCGGCATAGAAGGTAAACTCCACGCCGGGCGAACCATCTTCGGGCACAACAGGCGACGGCGAGACTCCATCTGGGCGATTGGGATCAGTGATCGTGAGCGGAATCTGCACGTAGTAGGGGCTAGACAGCCGCCCCTGCACGATGATCTGGTATGCGCCGGGCAGCATACGCTGCGGAGCCTGCCACGTCCACGCAATGCGCCCCTCGCGGTCGGCGCGGAGTTCCGTCCCCTCAGCGATCACGCGGTTCTGCCCATCGCGGGCCGGCTGCCCCGCCGCCGTTGCGAGCCAGAAATACGCCCGCTCATCGGCGAGGAAGCCCTCCGCATTCAGGGTGAAGGTCGTGCCCGCTAGCCCTGCGCTCGGAAAGGCTTGGCCGGGCGGCAAGCCGGTGTCGGGGATGATCGGGTTATCGCCCTCCACCACAAAGGCGATCTCTTGGTAGCCGCGAGTCTGGGTTCCAGTGGTACGGAACCGCCACACGCCCGCAGGTGTATCGGGTGGCGAGTACCACTGCCACGTCAGCACGCCATTGCCATCGGCGGTGAGCCATTCACCGGCATCTTGACTGACGAGATCAGGGCGGATCAGCCAGTTGCCGACAATCTCGTTGCGGGCAAAGCCACCGATGGTGAAGCGAAACACGGTGCCCGGTAGCCCACTGGTTGGCTCGACAAACAGCGGCGGGGGCGGCGGCAAGTCTATCGGCTCAGTCGGATGATCAATGCGGAAGGTCATATCTAACGTAAAGCCCGTGCTGATGCCAAGCGCACGAAACACCCACGTGCCCGGCTCGGCATCCAGTGGCGCAGTCCACAGGCGGAAAATCTGCCCATTTGGATCAACCGATTGCCCTTGCTCTACGTCGCGCACCGTGCCATCGGGCTGGATAAACCACGAGCCGACTTGCTCACCGGGCGCAAACCCTGTGCTGCGCCCCACGAAGGTGAAGGTAGTGCCGGGCACACCGGAGCGCGGCTCGACAAAAAACGATGTCTGTGGCATACCCGTCTGCGGCCCTTCGACAGTGAAGGGGATGCGGATGATCGTGCGCGAACGGGAGCCGCGTGCAATCGCTAGCCAGCTGCCACCGGGCGCGTCGTCCGGCGATTGCCAAGTCCAGCTCGCGTTGCCGTCGGAGTCGGAGAAGATGCGGTTGGAAGCCACATC
>CALCJV010000055.1 GCA_937967405.1 uncultured Chloroflexales bacterium
CAGCATGCTTCGGAGCAAGATGATCCAACGCACCCAATAGGAGCAGAGGCGTGCCCCTTTCACGTACCCCGCCACAACTGAATACCTTAGATGCTGCTGAAGCAACGATCCTGCAAGAGTTGCTTCGGCAGCCTGTACCGCGCAGTACTCGGCGTACCCCTGTTGCCTTGCGTTCCGTGCAGCAGCAACGCCAATTTGCGCTACGGGGCTATCGCCTGCGGAATTGGCTAGATACGGCCCTCGCCCACATTGAACGCCTGTTCCTTGCCCTGTTGCTCCTCACTGGACTTGCCGCGAGCTTCGAATGGTACGGGCGCGATTGGCTCTACTATCGGCTCAACCCAAACCCACCGGTGGCTGCCTATGCGCCTCGCGCTCCCCACGCCGATCTGAGAGCATCTGCCCTACCTGCCGTTGCGCCTACCGTTGTCGCATTGGAGGCGGCCTTGCCTTACGAAACAGCGGCAATGCACACCGCCGATTATGCTGATTATATCGCCCCACGCCCACCCCTGCTGATACCAGCCGAGTCAGACCCACGCCCCTATCGGCTACACATCCCTAGCATCCAGCTCGATAGCAGCGTGATTGAGGTGTTTATCGAGCACGGCGCATGGCAAGTTGCCGATTACGCCGTCGGCTATCATCACGGGAGCGGCCTGCCCGGTGATGCGGGTAATGTAGTGCTGGCAGGGCACGCAGGCTTGCGCGGGGCCGTCTTCCGCGATCTCGGTCGCTTGCGGGCGGGTGATAGCATTGCCGTGTATGCGGGCAATTGGGTTTTTGAGTACCACGTCCGCGAGTTGCACCACGTCTGGCCGCACCAAACGGATGTGATGCGGGCCACAGAACGCCCAACGCTGACGTTGATTACATGTACCGCATGGGATCGGCAACGCTTAGTGGTGATTGCCGATCTGGTTGGCTCACGCGCTGTTGGGCCGCAATAGCCTACCACCAGAAGGAGTTAAGAGCTTATGGCACAATCGGCACCACGCCCCCCTCGTCTCTATGCTAAGCAGGGACGACGTTGGGCCATCTGGGAGATCGGCTTAATCGGTCTGAGCTTGCTCATGATCTTCTTTCCCATGTATGCTGAGGCTGCCTATCGGATTGCCGTACCCGCGCCAGATACCGCGCTGCTGAGTGCAACAGCTGTGCCCGCCGAACCGGGGCTACCGCCCAAGCCGGAGGAACCGCCCAGCGAATTGCCGCCCGCCCCGCCGGAGGAGCCGCCCAGCGAGCCAGAACTGCCGCCCGCCCCAACGGAGCCACCCAGCGAGCCAGCACCAGCGCAGCGCATTACGCCAGAGCCGATAGACCCAACCGCTACGCCTGATCCGGGGGCAACTGCTACACCTACGCCTGATCCGGGGGCAACTGCTACGCCTACGCCTGATCCGGGGCAACCAACTGCCACTGCAACTCCAGACGTTGTGCCCCCGACGGCAACCGCAGTCGGTACGGTGCAGCTAAGCAAGATCGCCAGCGATAATCAGGTGCGCCCCGGTCAGACCTTCTTCTTTGTGATCTCGGTTTCGACTGCCGATGCCAGCGCAACGGTCACCAACTTTACCGACCAGATCAACGCTAGTCTAGAGATAGTCAGTGTAGCCCCCTCTGGCTCATGCACTATCAGTGGGCAGACCGTGAGCTGTGCCTCACTCACGGCACAGAACGAAGTACCCGCTGTCGTGACGATTGGCGTGCGAGCGCGAACCGATACGCCGGAAGGTGCAGTGCTTCCCAATCAGGCATCAGCGACATTTAATGGCACAACACTGCGCTCGAATGTGGTGCAGGTCAATGTGTTTGGGCCTCCGCAACCAACTGACCCGCCCCCAACAGCAACACCGATTCCGGCGACGGCTACGCCCACCAACACCGCTGACCCAGCTGCAACGGCAACACCAACTACACCACCGGATGCCACCGCTACGCCCACTACCGACATCCCACCACCCGCAACGGCAACACCGACTACGCCACCGGATGCCACCCCTACGCCCACCACTGACACACCGCCACCACCACCCGCCACCGCGACGGCGATTCCGCCAACCGATACCGTACCACCGGGCATGCCCACCAGTACCCCGATCCCAGATGTGCCTACACCTACATCAGTGACAGGCGGCGGCGGCGGTGGCAGCGGCGGCGGTGGCAGCGGCGGCGGCGGTGGCGGCGGCGGCGGACGGGCTACGCCGAAACCGACCCTACAGGCCAGTGTACCCGCCCTACCACCCACACCTACGCTTGTGCCGATTGCAGGGACACCCCAGCCAACCCCACTTCCGCCTCTGGTGCTGCCGACGGAAGTGCCGATCAATCCGCCGATTGTTGCGCCGCCGACGGTTCCGGTTGTGCCGCCTGTGCCACAGCCAACTACGCCGCCCATCGTGTTCCCCACAGAGGCTCCCGGCTTGCCCCTGCCCACCACAGATCCGGGCTTCCCAATTGAAATCGAACCAACGAGCGAGCCAGAGCAAGCAACTGAGACGGCTGAAGCCGCCACTGAAACGGCTGAAACCCTACCCACCGCAACATCCCCAGCCCAACTCGATGGGGTACGGCTACGCATGGTCAGCGATTGGGGCAGTGCCTTTCCGGGTCAAGCGGTGGTCTTTAACATCGAGTTGACCAACCTGCGCGAACCAGCCGATGACGGCTCCAACGATCTGCGTAACATCCGTGTAAACAGCCGCTTTCCAGCCAACCTTGAACTGGATGGGGCTACCGCAGACCAAGGCGGCGATCCGACCTTGACGGGCAATGACCTAACCCATCGCCTAAACCGCCTGCAACCGGGCGAGACGCTCGCCATCACCGTCGAGACCCGCATTGATGATACGGTTACGCCGGGCACGCTGCTCGTCACCCAAGCCCAAGCCGAATTTGCCGGCGCAAGCCGCCCGCTGCTATCCAATCTTGTGACAGTATTGGTGGTCAACCCCATCCAGCAAGTCACAGCGACGGCGGGCGCAGTCCGCACCGCCACTGCCCAGACTAGCCCCACACGCACGCCCACCGTGCCTGTGGCTGGCGATGCAGGCACGCCCTCACCAACGGCAACATTTGCGGTAGCGGGCAGTGTCGGCGGCGCGGCTGGGGCAAGTGGCTCACCAACGGCCGCGCCACTCGCGCCGACCAGTGCCCCAAGCGGCACAGGCGGCGATGACGTTGCTTTGCCCGAAACGAGTACCGGCTTCGGGCAGATGAGTCTTGGCGTATCGCTTCTGGGCTGGCTCTTGTTGGGCTTCGTTGGGGTGCGCCGCTGGCGATTGATGCGCCTTACCGAGCGCGTGTAGCGGGCCGCTCAGGGGCGCGGCGTTGAGCATAGTGTACCATACCAACGCCCCCAAAAGGATAGCGGGCGGCAGTGAGTAGTCACTGCCGCCCGAACCTGATCTGCAATGAATGACTTGCCGCTAGCCTTAGTTCATGTTGACCGTGATGCGCTTGGGCTTAGCCGCCTCCGACTTGGGCACGCGGATCGTCAGGATGCCATCAGCGAGGCTGGCCTCTACGTTGTCACTATCTACCGCACTGCCAAAGCGGATCACACGCTCGAATGAGCCGAAGCGATGCTCGCGGATGTGGTAGTGGGCCTTCTCCTCCACCTGCTGCTGCTCAGTCTGCCCGCGCACGCGCAGGGTGTTGTCTTGCAGCGTAATCTCAAAGTTATCCGGCTTCAGGCCGGGCACTGCGAGCTTAGCAACATAGGCCTGCTCCGTCTCGTATAGGTCAAGCGCAGCTGATTCGGGTGCGCCCAGCGTGCGATTGCGAACCACACTATCCAGCAACATCTGGTTCATTGCCTCACGAAGCGTCATGAACTCCTCAAACGGGTTGGTGCGTACCATCTCTGCCATAGCGATACCTCCTTTTTAGAATTCACTGTTCGTCGTATTGAATAAGTCTGAACTTGCTCTTGCGTAGGGCTTGCTGTACCCTTCGTCCTTAAGCATAGCGCAGCACTGTTAAACTGACGCTAGCAGGCTGTTAGCAGGGTGCTAGCGCGATGTTAGCGGAATGTTAGTGGAGCCCGCCCTTTTGCCACTTCACCGCTCTTAGCCGACAGCCATCCGCGCCCCCCTATTAGACTGATTCCAAATCTCGTGTATACTAGGGGCATCTGCTATTGGCAATGACCCCGCCCGTGCCCTGCTTGGCACGCAATGCAAAACAAAAGGAGAATCTATGCAGACGACGCAGCGTGAGCCTTTCCTGCGCCGACGAATCCGCTTCACGGTTGCTTGCTTGATCCTGCTGCTCATAGCCACCAGCCTGCCCTTGATCCCCAATCCACCGCTCCCTGCACCAGCAGTGGCGGCTGAACCACCCCAGCAAATGCGGGCATTTTGGGTTGACTCGTCCAATCCCGGCTTTCACAATCACGAACAGGTAGATGAGTTGGTCAATAACGTCGTGCGAGCCAAAGCCAACACGATCTTCGCCCAGATGCGGCGGCACGGCGATGCATGGTACAATCTAAGCCGTGAGCCGCGAGCTGTGATTACCCCCCTGCCCCCCCCTGAAGCCTTTGATCCACTGGACTATCTGATCGCCAAAGCGCATCAGCACAACCTCAAGGTGCACGCATGGCTTGTTGTATCGGTGGTGTGCCGCCGCTCCGATCCGCTCTGGGGTCACCCTGATCACGTCTGCACCACACACGGGCCCAACGCCCGCGGCACCGAACGCTGGACCACCGAAGCCTACAATGGGACGCAGATCGGTGACCTCGACTTCGGGCATCCCGCAACAGTCGTGTACTTCGAGAATCTGGTGCAGGACCTGATCCGCAACTATCCCGATGTAGACGGGATTCATCTGGATTACATCCGCTACGGCGATATGAGCTACGGCTACAACCAAGTCAGCCTTGACCGCTTCCGGCGGCTACACGGGCTACCCGCCGATTACCGCCCGCGCCCCAACGATTGGCTGTGGGGCGAGTGGCGGCGCAATTCGGTGACGGAAGTGATGCGGCGGGTGTATCTGCGGACAAAGGCGATTGATCCAACGATTGAGGTCAGTGCCGCGACGATTACATGGGGCGGGATCGGCTCATACTCGCCCGACGATTGGGTTAACTCGGAAGCCTACCGCAACGTGTTTCAAGATTGGCGGGCGTGGCTGCAAGAAGGCATCCTAGACTTTGCTCTGCCGATGCACTACTTTGAGGAAGGGACGCGGCGTGGGCGTGGCTGGTATGAAAGCTGGATCGCGTGGGATCGCCAGAATGCTGGGCGACGGGCAATTGTAGCTGGGCTGGGGGCATGGCTGAATAGCCCAGAGCAGACCCTTGCCCAAGCCTACAAAGCTCTCGATACCAATGTGGACGGGCAGCCGCTTGCGGGGGTGGCCTTCTACTCCTACAACGAGCCGATGCTGGGCACATCCTTCCAGCGTCGCCGCCAGCTGATGGACTATCTCAGCGAGACGATTTTCATTGAACCGGCGGTGGCCCCCAATTGGGCATGGATTCACCAACCAACACGCGGGCATCTGATGGGCATTGCCCAAGTGGATGGGCAGGTTGTCTCCGATTACCGTGTGCTGCTGTTCCGCAATGGCGAATGGGTCCGGAATGTCAGCACAGGCTATGATGGCTGGTACGGCGCGGTGGATTTAGAGCCGGGCGAATACCAAGTGGTGATTGAACACCCGCAGACAGGCGGGCG
>CALCJV010000056.1 GCA_937967405.1 uncultured Chloroflexales bacterium
AGCTCTATGCAACGATCCACGATATAGATACGCTATGAGTACACCGATTGAATCTGTGCGCGGCATGCGCGACGTGCTACCGGATGAATATCGTATCCTTGCGCGGGTGCGCCACCAACTCACCGAAACGCTGACCAGCTACGGCTATGCGTGGCTCGATCTGCCGATTGTGGAATACCGCGATCTGTACCTCCGCAAGGTGGGCGAAGAACTTGCAGGCAAGCTGTACGAATTCACAGTGAGCGGGCGCGAGTTGGCCCTGCGCCCCGAATGGACGGCTTCCGTGTTGCGAGCGTATGTCACCCATCTGCACGAGCAGCCGCTGCCGTTGCGCCTCGCCTACACGGGCCCCGTGTTCCGCTACGAACGCCCGCAACGCCGCACCTATCGCCAATTCACCCAGCTTGGCGTAGAGTTGATTGGTGCGCCCGCGCCGCGTGCCGATGCCGAAGTAATCGCCCTTGCTTGTGCTGGCTTGGAGGCTATCGGGCTGCGCTCCTACCGGATCACGCTCGGCCATATCGGCGTGGTGCGCCAATTGCTGACCCAATTGGGGCTAGAGGAGCGTACACAGGGCATCTTGATTTGGAACCTCGAACGGCTCCGCACGAAAGGCGTAGCGGCCCTGCGCGAACGTCTGGATGAGCTGCACATCAGCCGCACGGATGATGCGGCCTTGCTGGCGGGCATGGATGATGAACACGCCTCGCGCCTGCTGCTGCACACCATGCAAGAGATTGAAGTGAGCCTGTCGTTGGGCACGCGCCCGCCCGCAGAGATTGTGCAACGGCTCGTCCGCAAGCTGCGGCGCGGTGATCCCCTGCCGCGCATTGAGCGTGCGCTCGATCTGCTCGTGCGCCTGACTGCGCTGCACGGCCACCCCGCGACGGTGTTGCCACAGGTGACCGCCCTGCTGGAGCAGGAAGACCTGCACACGCCTGCCCTTGCCGAGCTACAAGCCCTGCTCAATACGCTTGCCGAACATGGCATTGATCTAGCGCGGCTCACGCTCGATTTTGGCATGGGGCGCGGGCTGCACTACTACACCGGCGTGATCTTTGAACTGTATGATAACGATGGCTACCAACTCTGTGGCGGCGGACGCTACGATGATCTGGTGCTAGCACTGGGCGGGCGACAAGCTGTGCCAGCTGTTGGCTTTGCGTATGGGCTAGAGCGGCTGGTGAGCGAGCTACCCGCCGCCGTGCCTGCTGCGCCGCCCCACCTGCTGGTTATCCCCGTAGCCAGTGAAGACTACGCCTACGCATTAGAGGTTGCCCGACGCGCTCGCCAAGTCGGCTATATTGCCTACGTCGAGCTACGCGAGCGCAGCGTGGCGGCCAATCTGCGCGAGGCGGCCCGGCGCGGCATCACGGCGGTGGCACTGGTGGGCAGCGAGGAGCGCAGCACCGCTAGCCTGCTCTGGCGCGATCTGTCGCGCCGCGAGGAGCAGCGTGTATCGCTCACCGGCATCCCGCCCGCCGCTGCCGTGCGCCGCCCCCCGCAGGATGAGGCATAGCCGCGCCAATGAGTACCTTGCGCCTCAGTATCTATATCGGGCTGTTGCTGGTGATGCTGGCGGGGGTGGTTGCGCTGGCGATCACCATGCCGACTCTGCCGCACATTGCGTTGGTCGTGCTCTTTGCCGGGGGCTTCTACCCTCTGATCCGCACCGCTCTGCGCCTGCACCGCGAGCATCGCAAGCACGAGTGACCAATGCCAATGCGCCCCGCCCTGTGGTACAATGTCCCCTGTGACCTATGCTGGGGTGTGTCCAATGCGTAAACCTGATCGCGTAATTCCGTATGGCTGATCTAACCGCGCCTGTCCCAACTGAGCTTGCCCCTGCGCCTATGGTGCGCTCTGTTACCCGCCGTGAGAGCCTGCTGCTAGCAGTGGTGATGATTGTGGCTCTGGTGCAAGGCGTGATCTACCTGTTCCTGCTGCCCGCGTGGCAGCACTACGATGAGCCGTCGCACTTTGAATATGCGTGGCTCATGGCGCACGGCGGCTACGATTGGACCGCTGGGCGGATCGGTGCAATAGACCGCTCGCCCGACGCACAGGCGCAGCTCAACGAGCTACGCCGCACGATCCTTGCCTCGATGATTGCCAACGACTTCTATCGCGGTATGCCCGTGCCCGATCTCAATGCCGAACGAATCCGGATCGGCTTTGAAGCCTTCGAGCATCCGCCCGGCTACTACCTGCTTGCGAGCATCCCCATCGGCCTGCTCAGCGATGCCCCGCTCGAAACGCAACTGCGGGCGGCACGCGGCGTATCGCTGGGACTGTTCCTGCTCACGATCTGGATGGTCGCTATGCTCATGCGCGACTTGACTAGCAGTGGCAATCCGTTGCGCTGGGCTGTGCCGCTAGCCCTCGCGCTCCTGCCTCCCTTTGTAGATGTGATGACGGCGGTCAACAGTGATGCCGCCGCCGTCGCTGCGGGCACGTTCTGGCTGTGGGGCGCAGTACGCTTGCTGCGTACCCCTGTCGGAGAGTTCACGCGCCACCACGAATTGGCGATAGCGTGGCTGCTGTTAGCAACTGTGCTGCTCTTCCTCAGCAAAAATACCGCCGTCGTGCTGGCTGTGCTGCTCCCGCCCGTGTTGCTCGTTGCGCTATGGCGGTGGCAAGGTTGGCGATGGTATTGGCTGGTGCTCCTGATGCTGGTGGGGATCGGTGGGGGGGCGGCGTTCTTGATTCGTTCCGGCGACACGGCCCTGTGGTATCGCTGGCTTGGCGCAAACACGCAAGCTAGCCCCACCCGTATTGCCACCGCTGCCGCCCCGCACGGCGAGTACGCCATTCTCCTTGAAGCTACAGAACCAATCAAGCAACACCGCCTGATCCAACCAGTGTTGTTCTCGCGCACGCCTGCGGGCGAAACCGTGACCGTTGGGGCGTGGCTCTGGGCCGATCAGCCCGTCACGATTGGTGGGCTAGGGCTAGGCGCAAGCAGTGTGCCGGGTGCACCATTCATTGCCGAACTGCGTGAGCCACTAGACCTTACCACCACCCCGACGTTTGTTGCTCGCACCTTCGCTGTACCGCCCGAAACTCAAGCCCTGCATATGATCATTGCCCTTGATGATGAGCGCGGCGTGGGCCTAGAGCCGCCGGTGCAGGTCTACCTCGATGGAGTCGTATTGGCGGTGGGCACGTTCCCCACCGCCACCGCGCCCAGCTTTAGCGATGCCGATGGGCACACGGGCGTGTGGGGCGGGCAGCCGTTTGAGAACCTGATCCGCAACGCCTCCGCCGAGCAAGCGTGGCTGCGCCTGAATCCCGCCGTTGAGCAAGCCCTTGATCAGCTTGTCTCGTTTGGCTGGGGGCGCACGCCCACGCTCTTACTGGCCAGCCTGCAAGATACCGAACGCAGCCGTGAGATCGCCGCTATGTATGTGGGCTGGCTACCCTACGATGGGCTATTCACTGGGCTGGCGTGGGGGCAGATTCGCTTCGATCAGCCGCTCCTCACCGGCATCCTGCGGGGCTGGCTGGGGCTTGCGCTGGTCGGTAGCGGGTGGGGGTTGTGGCGCATCCGCCACAACCACACCCTACTGGTGACACTGCTTGTCATCTTCCTGCCCGCGCTGCTGCTCGTGTGGGGCAGCACGCTGCTGCGAGCCTTCCCCAAAATCAGCGAAGGAGCTGTTTATCCTGTCGCCCGCTACACCTATCCAGCCATCACTGCTACGGTGCTGCTGCTATTGGGGGGCACTGCCGCCCTTGTGCCGCGCCGTTGGCAGACAGCCGTACTGATTGGCTGTGTTGCAGCGATTGGGCTACTTAATCTCGCCTCAATCATCCTGATCTGGAACTACTATGCTGCTGCCTAAATACACAAGGAGAACTCTACGATGACCCACTACCGTTTAGCGCGTTTAATGCTTATTGGAGTGATAGTTGCCCTGATTGGCGGTCTGGGCGGGCTGGCTCCCGCACCCGCCCCGGCCGCCGCCCAAGTGGGCGAAATCTGTTTCCCAGAACAGCCGAGCATAGCCTGCCTGCAAGACCCGTTTGCCAGCTTTTGGCAGAGCAACGGCGGCTTGGCCGTCTTTGGTTATCCGCTTGCGCCCGCCCAAAACGAACGCTCGGCAGAAGCCAACCGCACGCTGCTGACGCAATGGACCGAACGCAACCGACTTGAGTCGCACCCCAACAATGCCCCGCCCTACAACGTGCTGCTCGGGCGGATGGGCGCAGAACGGCTTGCCCAATTGGGGCGCGATCCGTTTGCCGAAGGGCGCGAAGCAGGCCCCCAAGAGGGCTGTCTGTGGTTTGCGGAGACGGGCCACAACGTGTGCGATCAGCTGCCCGGCATTGGCTTCCGCAGCTACTGGGAAGCGAATGGGCTGACTGACCCGCGCATGAATCGCTATCAGCGCAGCCTTGCCCTGTTTGGCTTGCCCTTGACCGAAGCCAAAATGGAAGTCAATCCGACGGACGGGCGCACCTACCTGACGCAGTGGTTTGAGCGGGCCCGCTTTGAATGGCATCCGAACCAACCCGATCAGTTTAAGGTGCTGCTTGGCTTGCTTGGCAATGAATTACGTGAAGGAACTGCGATGCCGATTACCCCCCCCGCCAATCCACTCGACCTGCCCGGTGTCACCCCTGTGGGTGTAGAGATCAACCGCAGTCAAGCTGGCCATACGCTTGCCTCCGCGCAGCAAGCGGCCGTCTCGTGGGTGCGCTACAATGGCATCCTCTGGCCTGAGGTGGAGCCAGCCCGCGGGCAGCGCAACTGGACTGCCCTAGAGACAGTGGACCGTGAGTTGCAAGCCTTTGCCGAAGCTAAACTAACCCCCATGATAGTTATCCGCCAGACACCCGCATGGGCCCGTAGTGTGCCTGCTTCGGCGTGTAGTGCGCCAACCACCGCCGCGTTTGCCGACTTTGCGGCGTTTATGGGCGATCTGGTCGCCCGCTACAGTAAACCGCCCTACAATGTGCGCTACTGGGAGATCGGCAACGAGCCGGATGTTGACCCAGCCTTGATTGACCCAAGCCTACCGTTTGGCTGTTGGGGTAATGCCGCCGATCCCTACTATGGCGGGGGCTACGTGGCCGATATGTTCAAGGCGGTGTACCCCGCAATCAAAGCCGCCGATCCGCAAGCGAAAGTTGTGCTGGGGGGCTTGCTGCTGGACTGCGACCCGACCAACCCGCCGCTACTGGCCGATGGCACACGCAAGGACTGCTCGCCGGGCCTGTTCCTTGAGGGCTTTCTCCGCAACGGTGGCGGTGATTATGTGGATGTGATTGGTTACCATGCCTACACCTACTGGGGCAGTGCGTTTGATCCAGACCGCGAGCATCCGAGTTGGGCCCATCGCGGCGGTGCGTTGGTGGGCAAAGCCGAGTTTCTGCGCGAGGTGATGAGCCGTTATCGAACCAACAAGCCCCTGCTCGCCAATGAGATCGGCTTGCTGTGTTACGGCGATGAGCAGGCGTGTATCCAGTATGGCTTTTACGAAGAACAGGCGATCTACCTTGCCCGTACCTACACCCGCACGAAAGCCAACGCCATACAGGGCGCGGCGTGGTACACCTTGAATGGCCCCAACTGGCGGCTCGGCGGCTTGGTGCCACGCCGCGGCGATCCCGTGCCGGCCTTCAGCACGCTGGTCTTCTACGGCAACCTGTTCGATGGAGCCGAATTTGCGGGCAAAGTCAATAGCAGCACATTGCTAGAGGGCTACCGCTTCACCAAAGGCGACACACGCTACCATGTGCTGTGGGCAACCGCGCCGGGCGCAGTGGTGTATCGTTTGCCCGATGGAACCCGCGCCGCCTACGATCTCTACGGCAATGCGCTGGCAGTATCGGGCAGCAGCATGAGCATCGGCAAGCAGCCGGTGGTGCTTGAGCTGCGCTAGCGGAGGGCGCGTATCATACCGCACAGCGGGCCGCGCCACGCGGCCGATCTGCTGATCGGGCTGTGGCTCGTGGGTGTGGCGGGGGGGCTGATCGCCGCCTTCCACACCCGCGCCTACGATGATCCCTACATCACCTATCGCTACGCCCTGAATATTGCCCATGGGCACGGCTTCGTCTACAATCTCGGCGAGCCAACCCTCAGCACAACCACCCCGCTCTACGCCCTGCTGTTGGCCGGCGTGGCGTGGCTCGGTGGGGATGTGCCACTCATCAGCAACCTGATCAGTATCCTTGCGCTGGTGGGCAGTGGTGGCGTGTTGTGGCTGTTTGGGCGGCTGTGGCACACGCCCTTGATTGGCGCGGCGGGCGCACTGCTCTACCCCACTACCGTCATTCCAGTCATGACCATCGGCTCAGAGATACCACTGGCTATTTTGTTAGTATTGCTGGGTTTGTTGGCGTGTGCCCACCACCGTTACATGCTGATGGCGGTAGTCCTTGCACTCGCGGCGTTGGTGCGCTTCGACAGCGTGCTGGCGGTGGCTGTGGCAGGGTTGGCGATTGGGATTGAGCAGGGCACGCTGCCCGCCCTCTGGCGCGAGCGGAGCCTTGCGCCACTGCTGCGCCTACCGTGGCATGCGGCGGGCATCTTCCTGCTCATCCTCGCCGCGTGGTTTGCGTTTGCGCTGTGGTACTTTGGCGCACCGCTGCCCACGACGCTCGCTGCTAAGCAGATGCAGGCCTTGCTGCCGGGCACGCGCAGTTTTCCCGATATAGTGCTGGCCCAATTCAGCCAATACAGCTGGAATCGTTGGGCGTGGCTGGCTGGCGGCGCGGTGTTGCTCGGCATACCGGCGTGGCTGCTGCGCTACCGTGCGTGGGCCGTGCTGGTTGGCTGGAGCCTACTCTATGGGCTGGCCTACACGCTGCTGCACGTCGCGGGCTACTTCTGGTACGTGGCCCCGCTTGTGGTTGGGGTGGTGGTGCTCATCGGATGTGCGGTGCAGCTTGGGGCAGAGGGGCTGATGCGCGTGCGCGTGCCGAGCGTGGTGGCGCAGGTGGGGGCAGTAGCGGTGTTGCTGCTGCTGCTGGGACAGGTGCAGTACCCCGCGCTAGCGTGGGCCCGTGCCCACCCCGATCCACGCTATGAGCCATACCGCGCACTGGGCGAATGGTTTGCCGCGCACACCGCGCCGGATGCCAAACTGGGCATGCTCGAAATCGGGATTGTTGGCTACTACGCCGAACACCGCCCAATGATTGACTTCGCGGGCTTGCTGCAACCAGAGACAGCCCGCCAATTCAGCCCCAGCACCAGCTACGCCCACGCGGGGGTGTGGGCTATGCACCGCTACCGCCCTGATTATCTTGTGTTTCATGGGCAAGCCGATCTGCTGTTCCAAGCCGATGCCCAGTTTGCGAGCCACTGCCAGACGGTGCATAGCCTCGAATCGGCAGCCTACATGCCGCTTGTGATCTATCGCTGTGCGTGGTAGGATAGCGAGTAGGAAGCTGCGTCTAAGCACAGGGATTAAGATGGAACGTATGAACCCTGAAGTTACTGTTGTCACCGCTGTTTACAATGGGCAAGCCTATCTACGCGAGACGATTGACTCGATCCTTGCTCAGACGATGCCCAATTTTGAGTATGTGATCGTCAATGATGCCTCTACTGATGCCACCGCGCAAATCCTCGCCAGCTACACCGATCCACGCATACGGGTGTTGGAGAATACACACAATCGAGGGCCTGCCTACAGTCGCAATCGTGGCTTGCATGCCGCCCGCGCTGCGCTGGTTGCCATCATTGATGGTGATGATATTGCCCACCCCACGCGCCTTGCCCAGCAGCTCGCCTACATGCAGAGCCACCCCGATGTGGTGTTGCTTGGTGCAGCCAAACGTGATATTGATGCAAATGGACATTTGTTCCCACCCCCTAGATTCAGCATGTTCGTAACAAGTGCCACAGCCAATCGTTGGTGGGTAATGTTCTTCTGTCCGTTTGTGCATAGTGCCGTGATGTATCGGCGTGAGCCAGTGATCCAGCTCGGCGGCTACGATGAGACCTTTCCAGTTGCCCAAGATTACGATCTGTGGCTGCGGCTGGCTCCCCACTATCGGCTCGAAAATCTGCCCGATGTGCTGGTGCAATATCGGCAATCTGAGGGTTCGTTG
>CALCJV010000057.1 GCA_937967405.1 uncultured Chloroflexales bacterium
GGTATGCGCGGTGGTTGCCCGCTTGCATCGTCATTGGTTGGGGCGAGCGGATTGGGTGATGCAGGGGCCGTAGCGCATCCGGCCAGTAGCAGGGCCAGTACTAGCCAGATGATTGCCAGATGATCACGGCGATAACGGCGGATGGAATGATCGTGTGTCAGCATTGCGGTCTCCTTTGCGTCAGTGCATGCATAGGCGGAGCTGTCAGCAAGCGGGTGGTGCATGTCAGTGGGTACAAGGGCAGATCAGCCCGCGTGGGTTCGTCTCCTACCTTGTTTATAGCACAGGGCAAGGGGGAATACAATGACATCCGCTTTGTCGGTGGGTGGTAGCCTGCTTAACACAAAGTTCAGGTGCGGATGGCTGCCCGATCCAGCATGGCGCAGCGCAGGTGGCGGGGACGGCGGTTTCTAGCGTTGGGTTGCCGTTGGCAGGACGAAGCTGAAGGTTGTACCAACCCCAACTTGGCTCTCAACCCAGATGGTTCCGCCCATCAACTCAATGAGCGGGCGTGTTAGGGATAGCCCTAGCCCAGTGCCCCCCGCCTCAATCTTAAGCGCGTTTTCGGTACGATAGAAGCGATCAAAGATGCGCTCCACATCAGCCGCTTCGATCCCTACGCCAGTGTCGCGCACATTGATCTGGAGGTACGCACGCCCCATCTGGATCCGCTCTTGCACCTGCTCGGTCAGGTCGGCATAGTGGACTTCGCGTGCATCTATATCCACTTTGCCACCTTCGGGCGTATACTTGATCGCATTTGAGATCAGGTTGTAAAGGATTTTGTGCAGTTGGGTGGCATCGGCTTGGACGAGCGGCAAGCCCGGCAGAATGCCTAGCGTGAGCGTGTGTTTGCGCTGATGGGCGCGTGGGCCAAGGTCGATCATCACCCCGCTCAGAGCTTCAGCAAGATGGATTGGGCGCAGGTCGAGGGTAATCTCGCCACTCTCAATCTTGGTCAGCTCGAGCACATCATTGATGATCGCAATCATGCGCTCAGAGTTACTCTGGATCGTCGTCATCAATTCCATCTGGGTCTCGTTGAGCGGGCCAAGGTTGCCCATCACCATCAGCTGGGTGAAGCCTTTGATTGCCGTCATCGGAGTGCGTAGCTCATGCGACATGGTGCTGATGAACTCAGTCTTGAGCCGATCCGAGATGACTTCGCGGGTGGTGTCACGGATCATTAAGATTGCCCCGATCATCTCATCATCATTGGCACTCAACACTGGGCTGAGCTTGAGGCTCAGGATCGCATTATTCAGCTCAAATGTTGTTTCAAAGATCCGGAGCTGGCCCGCATGATCTTGTGGGCGGGCTAGCAGATCATCGAGCGGCAGTTCTGTCCGGCGCGTGCCGAGCAAGGTGTGCAGGATCGTGTGCAGGTCTTGCAGCAGCAACTCCTCGTAGGAACGCCCTAGTAGGCGTTCCGTCGCCCGATTAACTAGCTGCACTGCGCCGTAAATATCACACACGATCACACCATCCACGAGGCTCTGCATAATCGAGTTGATCTGCGTGCTTTCGGCGCGTAGCCGTTGGAGCACATTACTGCGCTCACTCATTGTGTCAGCAATCGTGGTGAACAGGTTCGCGTTATAGATGCCCACGGCAATTGTGCCTGCAGCCGCTGTCAGGAGGCGCATATGGTCTTGGTTGAAGTAATCCTGAGCATCATGCGAAAGGGTCAAAACCCCTACAACTTCTTGGTGGGCAATCAAGGGCACAGAGAGGAGCGAGCCTTCTTGCTTGTTGGTCAGTTGCTGATTGGGATACCTCAGCCAGCGTTCGTCGGCTTGTACATTGGGGATTAGCACGGGCTTTTTATATTGCGCCACCCACCCAGCTACCCCAGAACCAATTGGGAAGCGCACATAGGTGTCCACGTTGGGGTAGCCAAGCACAGCACGGGTTTCAAGCTGGTCAGTCTCCCGATCTACCAGCATAATCGAGCCATACGGTGCACGCACAATTCGGGCCAATGATTGCAGCGAAGATGTCAGCAGGACATCTACATCAAGGGTGCTGCTGACCTCTACGGAAATTTCTTGCAGCGTAGTTAGGCGTTCTTTCTCGGCGGCAAGCTCACCGGAACGTTGCTCCACAAGCTGGTTCAGGTCATTGTTGAAGAGCAGTACCTGCCGATAGAGGCGTACATTGTCGAGCGCAATCGCAAGCTGGCTGACTAAGCCGATGAGCAGGTTCTGCCGTTCTAACGTGAAATGTTCCGTCGGCAGATCATCTTGCAATAGCACCACGCCGCTCGCCCGATTGTGGGCCACGAGGGGGACGACAATTACCCCGTGCTGGGGGATGTGCCACGGCCACTGGGCCGTTTCGCTAAAGGCAAGGTCGCCCTCTATAAGGGGCATTTTGAGCAGATAGGCTCGCAGCACCGGATCCTCATCCGGATCAGTGGAGGCGGTCGTCAAGTTCAATTGCACCTGTTCAAAATGGGCCGGTGTAGTGCCCCATATCCGCAGCGGTGAAAGCCGGGTGGCGGTGTCCTCGCTCCGGTTAGCATCGTGGATCCAGACACTCAGATGCTGTGGCCCAAGCAGACCCATGATTTTATCGGCCACCACTTCGAGGACCGCATTCACATCAGCCCGCTCCATCGAAGCAGCGAGTTCTTGGGCTGTGGCATTGAGGGCTTGCAGATTGAGGGCGGCTTGATCTACCTCTTCCATTGCACTGGACATGCTCTGCGTCAAAAACGTAACTTCCTGCATCTGCTGTTGCTGCACCGCAGCAACAGCGTTGCTCCATGCTTGAACGAGAACCTCTACGGATTTTTCGAGGAGGTTTTCTAGATCAGTCATCAGGGCAAAGCGATGCGCTGGATCAGCCTCGGTCTCTTGCAATGTCTGCCACGCGCTCCGCCGCAGCTGAAATGACACTTGCAGCAGGTTGGGCAGGCGGAGCGTATCCAGATCATGCTGCACGAGCATCTGAAGTTGATGGTGCAGCTCCTCCATTTCGCCCTGTGCTGCGCCAATGAGCGCATCAAATACCGGCACAAACGCAGCAACCTGCACTTCGGCTGCCGTCTCAACTGCAACTGCGCCGTTTTCCGCACTGCTGTGCACGACCGGTTCGGCAGGAATACGCGCTGCGGCGACGGCTGTGCCCCAGCGGTGCAATAAAACACTACGTTGTTCAGTTAGCCATTGGGCCAGTGTTATACTCATACTGTAGGTTAGGTTGCCTTTTCCTCGTTGCTGAGGATCGTTACAGTTGCCGCACGACAACTACGGTTGCATCATCATTGAGCTTGCCATACTTGGCGATGATTGCATCAGCGAGAGCCTGTGGGGGCAAGCTAAAATCTACCGCGTGTTCCAGCATAAAGTTGGATGTAATCCCATCGCTATAAAGAACGAAGGTATCGCCTGAATTGTAGGTATAGCTAAGTTGCAGCAGGGTAGGCAAACGATAGCCGAGAATGCCATTTTTCGAGATCGGCTTGATTGCCTGTTGGCTCTGTACATATACGCCAATATTGCCCACTCCCATATATATCACTTGGCGCGTATCTAGCTGGAGCCGCATGATGCCAATCACTGCGCCGCGTGTACCGTGCAGCGCAGTATGCGCTTGCTGCATGAGCACCGCAAGCGGCTGTTCGGCGTAGGTGTGCAGAATGGCGGCCGCCGCACCCGATGCCCGCGCTGCTTCCTCGCCACCGCCTAGCCCATCAATCACCGATGCCAACAGGCTTGCTCCGCGCTGTTCGACTACATATGTGTCACCATTGATGCTCTGACCTTCTTTCGGGCGAGTAGCCGCACCCCAGATTATCTCCATGTATCTGTCCTTGTATGTTGTACTGGAAGCCACTTGACCGCACGTACTGTTGTACCTACACCAAGCTGTGATTCAATTTGCATCTCATCCATCAAGCGATGCACACTGGGCAAACCGGAGCCGAGCGTATTGGTGGTGCTGTAGCCATCTTGCAACGCCAGCTGAACATCGGCGATGCCGGGGCCCTGATCGTAGGCGGATAGGACGAGGCCGCGCTGGTTGGGAGGGGTCGTTGCGGCAACTGGCTCGAGTACCAATTCCCCTTTGCCCGCATGCGCGAGGATGTTGCGGGTTAGCTCCAGAATGGCAATCTCGATGCGGGTGCTATCTATTGCATCAAAGCCGATCTGCTGGGCCATTTCGCGCCCGCGCAGCACGGCAAGGTAGATATCCTCCTCCTGTGCGATGCGACAACGGACCAACGCCGGTTGTGGCATTGGGGGTGAAGGTGGGTTGGAGTTCATGTGTTCCTCCGTGCGGCGACAGTGCGCGGCTGTGCCCAGTTGGCACTATCGAGGATAATCGTAACTGGGCCCTCATTCACCAGTGTCACCTGCATCATTGCGCCAAATTGCCCCGTCTGGACGGGGATGTTAAGCTCGCGCAAGCCCTGCACGTAGGCCTCCAGCACCGGCACGGCAAGCTCCGGCGGGGCGGCAGCGGTGAAGTTGGGGCGGCGGCCTTTACGGACATCGGCGTAGAGCGTGAATTGGGAGACGACCAGTGCTGCTCCGGCTACGTCCACCAGAGAATGATTAAATTTGCCTTCGGCATCGGCGAAGACGCGCAGGTGAGCCGTCTTCTCGGCAAGCAGGGCTGCCGTTGCAGAAGTATCACTGGCGGCAACTCCCGCGAGCACCAATAGCCCGTGCCCGATCTCACCAACCGTTGTGTGACCTACCCGTACCGCTGCGTGGCTCACACGTTGAATGATGAGGCGCATTGTCTTCTCCCTGAGTCTACCACAAAGATCGGCCTTATGGTGAATGGACTCGCGTCACTGCTTGTTCAGCGGGCAGCTCGGCCAGCGCGGCATGATCGAGTTGGGCAAAGACGAGCCGCCCAGTATTCGTCTGAAGCACCCGCGTTACAATGATCGGCACGCGCTCACCAATCAAGTGGCGGGCTTCTTCAACTACGACAGGCGTGCCGTCTTCAAGATAGCCAACGCCTTGCTGGCGGGTATTGCCCTCATTCCGGATCAGCACCACGAGGCGCTGATCCTGCATCACTGGTGGGCGCACGGCCTCGCTCAGCTGGTTGAGGCTCAGCACCCGCACGCCCTGCAAGCCAGCCACCCGATTCAAGTTGAAATCGTTGGTGATGATCGGGTGGCCCGTCTGGCGGGCTAGCAGCACAAGGCTGTCATCTACGCGCCCACTCTCGCCGACATCGGTTTCTAAGATCACCACCTGCTGGGCAAGGTTCTTTTGCATTTGATTGAGCAAATCTAGCCCCCGCCGTCCTTTGCTGCGCCGCAGATCATCCGTTGAGTCGGCTAGGGTCTGGAGTTCCTGTAGCACAAACTGCGGCACGAGCAAGGTGCCCTCAATAAAGCCGGTCTTGGCGACTTCAGCGATGCGTCCGTCAATAATGGCACTGGTATCGAGCAGATAACACAGGCGTGGCCCCGACGTGGTGATTGCTTGGCGGGCTTGGGCCGAGCTGCTCCGTTCCGACTCACTGCGTTGCCGAAGCCAGCGTTGGAAGCTCTCCAAGCCCTGCCGATGGCTGGCGAAGATCGCGGCTCCAAGATAGGTCAGCACCAGCGTGACACAGATCGGCAGGAATTGGCTGAGTGGGGCGGGCAGCAGCATCAGTGGGGCACTCAGCAGCACCGACCAGACTAAGCCGAGAAAGCCACCAGTGGCAATGTAGATAATCTCCTCGATAGGCGTGTTTCGCAGGCGTTGCAGCACGCGCCGCAGCGGGATTGTGGTCAGGCGTGGGGTGATGATGAAGCCCAACACAAAGCCCGACAGCATGAGCAGCAGAATCGCTAGCTGTTGCTGTTCATTGGGCACAGGGCCCGCCAGCTTCACGCCGAGATTGGCTGTGAGCAGCGTTAGGAGGCTTGCGCCGGCAATACGGATCACCAAGTTCATATTTATCATGATGGACTAGTTCCTGTTGGCTCATTGGCACTAGCCCGTCCAAGTATCTGCGTCACCACCTCACTCAATGAGCGGGCGGCGATCAGGTGCAAGTCGGGGAGGCTACTATTGAGCGGTGCGGGCGGCGCAACGGCGTGGCGGAAGCCGAGCTTGACGGCTTCACTCAGGCGGCGTTCGAGCTGGCTCACGCTCCGGAGTTCGCCCGATAGCCCGATTTCGCCAATGAGCACCAGATCGGGATCGGTGCGGGCATTGCGGAACGATGAGGCGATGGCCAATGCAACCGCAAGATCGGCGGCAGGTTCGCTAATCCGCATACCTCCAACTATGTTGACATAAATATCTTGATTGAAGAGCGGCAAGCCCACCCGCTTGGATAGCACGGCCACAAGCATCAGCAGGCGATTCACATCGAAGCCATTCGCTGTGCGGCGGGGCTGGGCATTGCCCGTGTGCGAAGTCAGGGCTTGCACCTCGATCAAAAGTGGGCGCGTCCCTTCCAGCATCACCGCGACCGTAGAGCCGGGCGTGCCGGCACTGCGTTCAGCAAGAAACACTTCGGAAGGATTGGGCACTTCGCGCATGCCGAGCTGGGTCATCTCAAATACGCCGACTTCGTTGGTGCTGCCGAAGCGGTTCTTCACGCCGCGCAACAAGCGGTATTGGTGGAAGCGTTCCCCTTCGAGGTACAGCACCGCATCCACAATATGCTCGAGCACGCGCGGCCCAGCAATTGCGCCCTCTTTGGTGACGTGCCCCACCAGAAAGATTGGCGTGTTCCGCTGCTTGGCAAATTGCAGCAGGCGCAGCGCACCCTCGCGTACTTGGCTGACGCTGCCTGCCGCCGAGCCAACATCTTCGAGATACACCGTCTGGATTGAGTCCACAATCACGAGCGCGGGCTGGAGTTGCTGCATCTGTTCAAGGATTGCATCAAGCGAGGTTTCGGAATAGACGTACAAGTCATCGGTCATCAAGCCAAGCCGATCAGCCCGCAGCTTGATCTGCCGCGCCGATTCTTCGGCACTGACATAGAGGGTCTTGCCGTGTGTGCGGGCAAATTCTGCCGCGACTTGGATCAGCAGCGTAGATTTGCCAATACCGGGATCGCCGCCCACCAGTACTACCGAGCCGGGCACTAAGCCACCGCCCAATACCCGCTGCAACTCCGCGCCGCCCATCTTGAGCCGCTTGGTATCATCTGCGCTAATCTGGGTGAGCAGGATAGGGGTATCGCTCTCGGCGACAATCCCTCGCTTGCGCCCATTGGGAGCAGTGACGTGGGAGCTACGCTCCTCGACAAGGCTATCCCATGTACCACATTCGGTACACCGCCCCATCCAGCGTGTATGCTGTGCGCCACACTGTTGACAGATATAGTGCGTGCGTGTTTTTGCCATTGTGCTTTGTCCCTAGCCGTGCAAAAGCGTTAAGAACTAGTATACCACGTCTATGGAGGCAATGAATGAGCAGGCCCTCCACGCTGGGCCATTGTCCTCCGCAACGCGCAGCACTGGCGGGTGAAAGCGTGCGATTGGTTGCACTGCACACGAGTTGACGGCATGCCATTTGTGATACATGATATACGTGGGATGGCATGCGTGCGTGCACCCCCACCCAACTCTGTGCGACAACCTTATGGAGATACATCATTATGATCGAAATGGATAACCACCCACGCACCCTGCGGCAGTATGTGCGGCTCTACCTGACCGGCTTTGCGATGGGTCTGGCAGACTTAATCCCCGGCGTGTCGGGCGGCACAATGGCGTTTGTGCTGGGCATCTACCACGATCTACTCAAGGCGATTAAATCCTTCAATCTGGAACTGCTGCAAAAACTCCTGCGTGGTGATTTCAAGGCGGTGCAAGCGCACGTGCCGTGGCCGTTTTTGGGGGCTGTGCTAGCGGGTTTGGTGAGTGCCGTACTGTTGCTGGCGCGGGTGATGAGCTGGCTGCTAGAGCATCAGCCGGTGTATCTGTTTGCCTTCTTCTTCGGTTTGATCATCGCCTCGATCCTTGCGATTGGCTATCACCTCGAACACTCGCCGAAAACGTGGGCCATGCTAGTCCTCGGCACGCTGATCGGCTTTGCGATTGTCAATCTGATTCCAGTGAGTATGCCCAACGATCCGCTCACGCTCTTCCTGAGCGGCGCGGTAGCAATTATGGCAATGATCCTGCCGGGCATTTCTGGCTCGTTTATCCTGCTCATTCTGGGCCAGTACGATTATGTGTTGAATGGCATTAAAGACCTGAACCTGCTCGTGATTCTACCGGTGATGCTCGGTGCGGCAGTCGGCTTGCTGGTGTTTGTGCGCCTGCTCACATGGCTGCTCGACCGCTTCTACCAAGTAACGGTAGCCCTGCTGGTCGGCTTTATGGCTGGCTCGCTGTGGAAAATCTGGCCATGGAAAGTTGTGCTCGAAACCCGTGTAGATCGGCATGGCGAAGTGGTGCCCCTCGTTGAAGCCAACGTGTTGCCCAATTTCGCCTCGCTCGAATTTGTGCTTGCACTCGGCTTGGTGGTCTTTGGCTTTGTCCTGTTCAGCTACCTCGATCACCTTGCCTCGCGGAATAACCCCTTGTTCCTGTTGCTCACGGGCAAGCCAGCCCAGCCTGTGGCCACCAAGCAGCCGGGTACTGGGCTGTAGCCTATGCAACAGCGGGCTTTCGTACCGTTTCTGGTGTTGGCTATCGGGGTCATGATCGCCTCGACATCGGCGATCATGATTCGCTTTGCCCAAGATACGGGCATGCCCTCGCTTGCTATCGCGGCAGGGCGCATGCTGGTTGCCGCGCTGATCCTGTTGCCGCTTGCGTGGCTACGGGTAGGCCATGAGCTACGCCGCTTGCAGCCGCGCCAGATCGGGTGGGGGCTGCTGTCCGGCGTATTTCTGGCGTTGCACTTCGCGGCGTGGATCAGCTCGCTCGCCTACACCTCAGTTGCCAGTAGCGTCGCGCTTGTCTCAACAAGCCCCCTGTGGATTGCACTCCTTTCGTTCCTGCTCTTCCGCGAGAAGCCCGGCGCAGTCGCGATTGGTGGCATCGCCCTGACCATGATTGGCAGTATCTTGATTGGCGTGAGCGATGCCTCCGGCAGCACCGGTGACTACCCGCAAGCGACACTGGGCAACATGCTGGCTGTGCTCGGCGCACTGACGGTCTCAGGCTACCTGCTCATTGGACGCAACCTGCGCCGCACTCTCTCGCTGCTAGCGTATATCTGGCTGGTGTACACCAGTGCCGCGGTGATCTTACTGGTGTGGGTACTGGTACAAGGTGTGCCACTCTTGGGCTTCGCCCTGATCGCCTATCTCTGTATCATTGGGCTTGCCGTTGGGCCTCAGCTCCTAGGGCATACTTCATTCAACTGGGCCTTGCGGTACCTCTCGGCAACCTTCATTGCCGTGGCAGTGCTCGGCGAACCGATAGGCTCGGCGGTGCTCGCGTGGCTCGTCTTTGGCGAAGGCTTTGCACCGCTTCAGCTTGGCGGCTTCGTGCTGGTGCTCATGGGCATCTATTTCGCCTCGCAGATGGAACGTCCGCGTGATCCGCCGCCACGAGAGCCGCTGGCTTCGCATTCGCCGTAGCACTAGCGGAAAGGAGCTAAGTGTATGCTTACCACCCTGATGCATGTATCCGATCTGCACGCCGGTCCGCCCTTCCTACCCGACGTAGCCAAAGCCCTTGCTACGCATGCCCACGACCTGAAGCCAGACCTGCTGGTGCTATCGGGCGATTTTGTGCAGCGGGCGGATCGGGGGCATCAGTGGCAGGTGGCCCGCGAGTATCTGACCACGCTGCCGCAGCCGCACCTGTATGTGCCCGGTAACCACGATGTGCCCCTGTTTAATCTTTACCACCGCCTCTTTCAGCCCTACCGCCCCTACCAGCGCAATATCACCACCACGATGAACCCGATCTTTGCCCACGCCGAGCGGAACTTGTATGTGGTAGGTGGCGATACTGCGCACGGCATCACGATTGCGGGCGGCTACCTGAACAAGTTCCAGCTCCAAGCAATCGAAGCCGCCTTTGCCCAAGCCCCCGCGAGCGCATGCAAAATTGCGGTGCTGCACCATCCCGTGATCGATCCGCCCGACAACCACGAGAGCGAGCCGCTAGCGAATGGGCGTGAAACGGTGGCCATGCTTACACGGGCTGGGGTTGAGCTGGTGCTCAATGGGCATGTGCATTTCTTTCACGTCGGCACTGTGCAGGAAATGTGGGGCACGCTGCGCTGGCTACGGCCCCCGCCCGCGCCGCCCGCCCGCCAGATGGTGCTGTGTACGGCCGGCACGGCTACCTCGCAGCGCGGGCGGGGGCCTGATCACGGGAAGAACTCGTTCAACCTGATTACGATTGACGAACAGACGATCCGGGTGCAACCATGGTACTATCAGCGGGCCGCGCAGCAATTCGAGCCACAACAGGAGTATTGTTTTGAGCGGGATCGCCCGCACGCAGGATAACGCCTAATCTGCTTTTGAGCCGGGCAGATGCAGCACTCCTGTTGCCCTACGTGGGGAGCAGGGCACAGAGGACACTTCATGACGATCAGGGCAGACTGGCATGCTGGCGGCGTGCCCTATCAACTGGAATTGGTGCAGCAGGCTTTGAACCTATCGCCGCCGCCTGCCCCCAGCGAGTTGGTGGCGGTGCGTGAAATGGATGGCGGACTGGCCGTGCGCCAGCCCCCCGATGGCTCTACGCCGCGCCAATCGGCCGTGTTGCTGCTGCTCTACCCGCATCAGGAACAGCTCTGGCTGCCGCTCACGGTGCGGAGCTTCAGCCTTGCCAAACATCGCGGCGAAGTCTCGCTGCCGGGCGGCTCAGCTGATCCCGATGACCCTGATCTGGTGACGACGGCTCTGCGCGAGACGGAAGAGGAGCTAGGCATCGCTGCCGCCACGATTAATGTGCTCGGCAACCTGACCCCGTTCTACATCCCGGCCAGCAACTTTGAATTGTTACCCGTGGTGGGCTATATCGGGCAACTGCCGCCGCTGCGGCCCAATCCGGCGGAGGTGGCTCAGGTGCTGCATATCCCGTTGGCATTGCTAGCGGATCGGCGCATTGTGCAGCAGGAAGTGTGGCAACTGCACCAGCGGCAGATGCGCGTGGAGTATTTCGCTATACAGGGCTACAAGGTGTGGGGCGCAACCGCCCTGCTGCTGAGTGAGCTGATCGCACGGGTGCAGCGTGTGGCGGGGGGAGATATTTTCTTGGATTGCTGAAAATCGCAATCACAGGTACACTGCATACGGGACACCACTAGGCGGTAATCCCTCAAGCTCTATGCAACGATCCACGATATAGATACGCTATGAGTACACCGATTGAATCTGTGCGCGGCATGCGCGACGTGCTACCGGATGAATATCGTATCCTTGCGCGGGTGCGCCACCAACTCACCGAAACGCTGACCAGCTA
>CALCJV010000058.1 GCA_937967405.1 uncultured Chloroflexales bacterium
AGCAGGTCACCCGCCACGAATACGTCGGGCTGTGCGGCAAACAGGCTCTCAAGGTTCTCCTTCACCAGTGCAATCCAGCGAAACTGCTCCGTGTTTTCAGCCATCGGTTGCCCATCACTTTCGGGATACACCAGTGGCGCACCCAATGGGTGCGGCAAGTCGGTCGTTGTCATTGGCCCGGTCTCCTGTCGTGGTCAGTTGTGGATGCCATCGCTCCAAAGTTATCCGTTCGGAGCCGGTCGCGGTTAGGCATCCTCTGGGTCTAGCCCTAAGGCCCGCAAGCGTGCGGCAAGCCGAGCCGCCCGCGCTTCGGCTTCTGCGCGGGCCGCTTCGGCGGCTTGGCGGCGGGCCCGCTCAGTCACAAAATCGAGGAACGGCTGCCCATCGGGATAGCGCAGCACCAGCTCCCCCGCACTCGTCTCAAAGCTAATCCCCAAGCGCGGGCTGACCCACCCGTGCATCGGGATGACCTCGCGCAGCTGCTCGCCCGCCCGCACGTAGCCCGTCACTGCATAGCTCTCAGGGTCGTAGATGTAGCACTCCTCCACCCCATACATCTCATAGAACGTCACCTTCTGGCGCATCTCCTCTTCCGTGTTGCTCGGTGAGCGGATTTCAAACACCACCTGCGGCGCAATCCCATCCTCCTGCCATTGCAAATACGCACCCCGATAGCCCTTTGGCCGCCCGAATGCCACTAGCGCATCCGGCGCACGGCGAATGTCCGGCCGCCCCTCCACCGGATACCAGAGCAGATCGCCCGCCACGAATACGTCGGGCTGCGCGGCAAACAGGCTCTCAAGGTTCTCCTTCACCAGTGCAATCCAGCGAAACTGTTCCGTATTTTCAGCCATCGGTTGCCCATCACTTTCGGGATACACCAGTGGCGCAACCAGTGGGCGCGGCAAGTCGGTCGTTGTCATTGGCAGGGCCTCCTGTAGGTGTCAGTTGCGTGTGCCATCGCTCCACATGATAGCACACGCTTGCCACCTTTGCTCGTAATGCAACAAGGGCGGGTGCTGCCACCCGCCCCATCTCCGCCGCTTTGCCTGCACCGCGTACAGCTACGATTAGTAGGCGCGGGCGAAGATCACCTGCTGGGTGGTTTCTTTACCCGTCACAATACAGCGTCCAGCGGTATCCGGCTGTGCGAAAGGGATCACACGGGTAGTGGCTTTAAGTTCCTGCTGAATCTTCACCTCATCAGCCGTGTCGCCCGCCCAGTAGCAACGCGCAAAGCCAGTCTCAACCGCTTCAGCCAGCTCGGCATAGCTGGTCACCGTCACGGTGCGCTCATCCCGAAAGCGTAAGGCGCGATCATACAAAGCCTGATGGATCTGCTCTAGAAGCTCTTGGATATGCTCGCGCAAGCCTGCCTGTGGCACAACCGTCTTGCCCGCTTTGCCGGGCAGATCGCGCCGCGCCACCGCCACCGTACCCTGCTGCACATCACGCGGGCCCAGCTCGACCCGCACAGGGATGCCTTTTAGCTCCCATTCGTTGAACTTGAAGCCGGGCTGCACATGGTCGCGGTCATCCACCTTGAAGCGCAACGTGCCTTTCCAATCGGCAGTCAGCTGGTCAATCGCCTGTAGCACACTGCTGCGCTCTGCATCGCTACGATAGATTGGCACCACCACCACCTGCGTCGGGGCAAGGCGCGGCGGTACGACCAGCCCTTCGTCATCCGAGTGAGCCATAATCATTGCCCCAATCAGACGTGTACTAATGCCCCAACTCGTCGTCCAAGCAGTCTGGATCGTATTGTTGCGATCCGTGTAGGTGATGTCGAAAGCCCGCGCAAAGTTCTGCCCCAGATTGTGCGAGGTGGCCGTTTGCAGAGCGCGGCCATCCTGCATCATGGCTTCCAGTGCATAGCTCCGCAATGCCCCTGCAAAGGTCTCTTTGGGCGTTTTCAAGCCGCGCACAACCGGCAAAGCCATCTCGTGCTCAACAAAATCGGCATAGACCTCGTGCAGGACTTTGAGGGCTTCGGCTTCGGCTTCGGCTTCGGTGGCATGCACGGTATGGCCCTCTTGCCACAGAAACTCGGCGGTGCGGAGGAATGGGCGGGTACGCATCTCCCAGCGCATCACATTGGCCCACTGATTGTAGAGCAGGGGCAGATCACGCCAGCTCCGCACCCACTTGCTATAGAAGTACCCGATGATCGTTTCGCTGGTTGGGCGGATCACATACGGCTCTGGCAACTCCTCACCGGCGGCGCGGGTCACTTCAGCTACTTCCGGCGCAAAGCCCTCAACGTGTTCAGCTTCGCGCATGAGTAGGCTTTTCGGGATCAGCAACGGGAAATACACATTGCTATGCCCCGTTGCTTTGATGCGTTCATCTAAGCCGCGCTGCATGGCCTCCCAGATGGCGTAGCCGGTTGCCTTGAAGACAATACAGCCCCGCACGATCTCGGCATAATCAGCCATATCTGCCTGCTGCACAATATCGAGATACCACTGCGCGTAATCAGTGGCACGTGGGGTTATTCCTTCTTTGGGCATCACCGCTCCTTATGTATGTATATGCTCCTGCTACCGCCTAGCTCGCGGCTTTGTAGGTTGCCAACACGCTTCCGGCTTCCACTGTCACACCCGCCGTAAAGTTGATTGTATCAATAATGCCGGTATGTGGAGCCTTGATCTCATTCTCCATTTTCATCGCCTCCACAATAAACAGCACGGCACCTTCTTCGACCCGCTGCCCAGTCTCCACCCGCACCTCGCGTAGCGTGCCCTGCAACGGTGATATGATCCCATCCACCTGCTGCTTCAGCTGTGCGCTACGGGCTTTGCGCGTGGCCCGGCGCGGCTTGGCGGCCGTATCTGGCTCATCCAGTGCGGCCACACGCACATCGAACTGCTTACCATTTACCTCAACTTTAAACGTCCGCATGGCCAATTCCGCATCTTCAACAGGCACGGGCACCAGCGTCTGTTCTGGCAAATTGTCGAGCAGTTCGGGGTGCTTGGGAATGAAGTTGACACTCACATGGCCCGCTTGAAAATCGGGATGTTCCAGCACGGCAATGTGGAACGGCTTGACCGTAATCACGCCTTCGATGGTGTAGTCACGGAGGGCCCGCAGTGTTCGGGCAATCGCTTCGGGGCGATCCTGCCCCCACACTACCAGCTTAGCCAGCATCGAATCGTAGTATTGCGGCACTGTGTAGCCAGCATAGATGCCGCTATCCACACGCACCCCAAAGCCGGATGGCTCACGGTAGGCGGTGATTTTGCCCAAGCCGGGCCGAAAGTTCTCTTTCGGATTCTCGGCATTCATGCGGCACTCAATCGCATGCCCACGCGGTTGTATATCTGCTTGGGTAAAGCTGAGCAGCTCACCCTGTGCGATCCGCAGCTGGGTCTTCACCAAATCTATGCCGTAGACCATCTCGGTGATGGCATGCTCAACTTGGATGCGCGAGTTAAGTTCAAGGAAATAGAACTGCCCATCCTCATACAGAAACTCCAGCGTACCCGCACTGACATAGTTCACCGCTTTAGCAAAGCGCACTGCCGCTGCCTGCAACTCTGCCCGTTGTGCCGGTGAGATGGCCGGTGAGGGGCACTCCTCGATCAGCTTTTGGTGGCGACGCTGCACGGAACAGTCACGCTCGCCAATGGCAACGATATTACCGTGCTGATCGCCGAGGATTTGCACCTCGATGTGGCGCGGGTCGGTCAAATACTTTTCAATATAGAGTTCACTATTTTTGAACGAAAGCGCAGCTTCACGGCGAGCACTTTCAAACGCCGCCTTGATCTCATCCGGCGCATGCACCACGCGCAAGCCACGCCCACCACCACCACCAACCGCCTTGATCGCAATCGGGTAGCCATAGGACTCAGCCAGATGATAGGCTTCATTCACATCTTCCAGCGGTTCGAGCGTGCCCGGCACCACAGGCACATCCACCTGCTGTGCAGTGTTGCGGGCGGCAACTTTGCCCGCCACTTGCTCCATTGTTTCGGGGGAAGGCCCCACGAAGACTAAACCCGCCTCGCGCACTGCCCGTGCAAACTGGGCATTCTCGGAGAGAAAGCCATAGCCGGGATGGATTGCCTCGGCCCCGGCTTCTCTGGCAACCGCAAGGATCCGCTCAATATTGAGGTAACTGTCCGCCGGTGCAGGCCCGCCCACGAGGTAGGCTGCATCGGCATACTGCACATGCAACGCATCCCGATCTGCTTCAGAATAGATCGCAACTGTGCGTAACCCAACTTCGCGGCAGGCTCGCATCACACGGAGGGCGATTTCGCCCCGATTGGCAACTAGAACTGTCGTAAACATCAGCTTACCCTGTGAGTTTTACTTAGTACCGCAGTGCCCTGCAAGTACGACGGAGCCTCTGTGCTCACACTGCCCGACATCGTGTGCGTGATTCTCGCTTACGATTGTACCATACTGTTGCTGGCTATGTGGTAGCAGGGTCAGCTTGCTAACGTGCTATAATGCAGGCACTGCGCTGGTGCAAGTGGACAAAGTGCAAGTCGAAAGGAAGAGCGTATGGGTGTGATCGAGAAAGCCGCGTTTTTTACAAATGAGTACCCGCCGTATATCTATGGCGGCGCGGGCGTGCATGTGGAGTATCTCTCACGGGAGCTAGCCCAGTTGATCCCAGTGGAGGTGCGCTGCTTCGGGGATCAGAATGTCAGTGAGCTAACCCTGCGCGTGCGCGGCTACCAAATGTGGGACGCGATGAAAGTCAACACGGATCGCCGCTTCACGGGTGTCATGGGCGCATTTTCACGTTGCTTGGCGATGGCTAAAGATACCCTCGATGCAGATGTCGTCCATTGCCATACGTGGTACACCCACATGGCGGGGGTGCTCGCACGCACGCTGTGGGATGTGCCACTGGTCGTCACGACACACTCATTGGAGCCACTGCGCCCATGGAAGGTCGAGCAACTCGGCAATGGCTACCACCTGAGTAGCTGGATTGAGAAGACGGCGATTGAGCAAGCCGATGCCGTGATTGCCGTTTCCCAAGAGACCCGCGAGGATGTGTTGCGCCTCTTTAATATCGCCCCAGAGCGGGTGCAGGTGATCCACAATGGCATTGATCTGCACGAATATCGCAAGACCAGCGCAACGGATGCACTTGAACAGCACGGGGTAGACCTGACCCGCCCCTACGTCTTGTTTGTGGGGCGCATTACCCGCCAAAAGGGAATCATCCATCTGGTTGAAGCGATTCGGCATCTTGATCCAGAGTTACAAGTAGTCTTGCTCGCCGGCGCACCCGACACGCCTGACATCGCGGCGGAGATGACGGCCGGTGTGCAGGCAGCTGCCCAGCATCGCTCTGGGGTAATCTGGGTGCAGGAGATGCTGCCCCGCCCACAGGTGATCCAGTTCTACTCGCACGCGGCAGTCTTCTGCTGCCCTTCGGTGTATGAGCCATTTGGGATCATCAACCTTGAGGCGATGGCCTGCGAAACGGCTGTTGTGGCTTCAGCGATTGGTGGCATTCCTGAAGTGGTCGTGCCGGGCGAGACCGGCGAACTCGTTGAGTTACCGCTCAAGCCGGGCACCTTCGAGCCAGTTGACCCGACGCAGTATGCACGTGATCTGGCGGCGGCGATCAACAAGGTCGCCCGCGACTCCGCCTTGCAGCAGCGTTACGGCACGGCGGGGCGGCAACGCGCCGAGCAGCACTTTAGCTGGACCGCGATTGCCCAGCGCACGCTGAAGCTCTACCAGAGCCTACGCTAAGCACGGGTACTAGGTGTCAGGTACAAGGTGCTAGGTGTCAGGGTACGCGAGCATGATGCTCATGCAGCGGCGGGTCAAATTCGCCTCTGCATCCCTGATACCCAACACCCAACCCCTGACACCCAAGACCTGACCCCTATCTACGAGACAGGCTTGGTGCTGAGATACCAGCGTCCCTCGAATTGCACGGCGGGGAAATCGCCACTTTCCAACCCCAACACAGGAGCCAGTGTGTACTGCCGATCCAAGAGCACCTCACGGAAACCAGTCTCAGTTGTGCGGATCAGGCGGTAGCGCAAGCTGCCACCGATCAAACGCACCGTTGCCTGCCGCTCGGAAAGCTGCCGCACATCCAGATCATCATACTCAAGCACAAGCGACAGCTCCTGATCGGCAGGGAGATTCGCTTTCCCTGCCGCAAAAGCGGCGAGCATCTCTTGCAACGTTTGGCGGTACGTCATCCGTTCGCTGGGCGGGAAGTAGGCCGCTAGCTGCTCGGCATAGCTGCGGCGCGTCTCAAACGTATTGAGTGTGGGGTCTTGGAGAGCCGCATTCAAGGTACTGAAGAAGCCTGCCGCTGCCGCTGCTGGACTATCCGCCCCAGTCTGGAGCGCAGCGTGATTAGGATCGGCGCAGGCGGTACTAATCGCGCCTAGCACGCTTAGCAGCAGCACCAGCACCAACCGCCCCCCAAGCCCCTGTGCCGTGCTCATGGGCGGGCCCCAGCTTGGTCACGCGGGCTGAAGGGGCGCGGCACAGGCGGAACTTCCGCCCGCAGCACCTGATCGCCATTGATCAGGTAGAGCATCAGCCGCCCGTTCTCCTCAACCACTTGCAGATCAAGCAACTGGTTCAGGCGAATTGGGCTGGTATCCCGCACCCGCATCTGCTGCAACACCTCGCCACTAGCTTTATCTACATGGATGATGCGTTCGTTGAGCGTATCTAAAATAAAGAACGCGCCCGTTTCGGGATTGCCCAGCGTGCTGAAGCGGGTCACCAGTGCAACTGGTGGCTGCACCTGCGGGGAGGGTAGCTCACGCTGGAGCACGCCCTGTGCAAAGATGAAGATGCGCCCATCCGGTTGTAGCAGGGCAATCCCACCATCAACCACCATATCTATGGCCGTACCAATATCACGCCCAATACTGCCCTCCCGGCCCAGCCACAGATCAGGGAAATCACCATAACGACCACTGTTGTAGCGCAGGATTTCGTTTGGCTCTGCCCCCCACACATACAAGTTGCCTTCATACGTGCGTAACACTGGCGTACTCTCGGTCAGCCAGATTTCGCTTCCACCAAGCCGCACATAGTTCCACTCGCCGCGATTGATGAACAAATAGCCGTAGCCGCCCGCGCTCTGGTCCATCGCCACCACATTATCGAGTCGCCACGCAATCGCTTGGATCGGCCCTACGACGGTCTCTTGCACCAGCTGGCCGGGCCCCAACACCACCTCTGGAATACCCCCACTGCGCGGAATGCGGTACAGCTGCGCTGTTTCGCGGTTGCCATCCAGCGCGTAGACATATTGCACTGCTTCCAATGCCGCCGTATCAGTGACAGAGGCTACGGCGGGCGGCACCACCAAGCGCGTAAATGCCCGTCCGGGCGTGGGGTGCGTGGCTAGCACCTCAACTGGATCAAGGTACGTCTGGCGCAGAACACTTGCTTCAGCCGCCTCGAAGTCAGCTTGTAGCGCGTTGTAGCGCAGCCAAAAAGCTGCATTCGTATGAGTAATGAGCGGATTGGCCCGCAATTCCAGCATCGCCTGCTGCACACTTGCAAGATTGCGTGTCGCCTCTTCCAGCGAAGCTGCCTGCTGCACCGCTGCTAGCCGTTCTTCGGCAACCGCAAGGTAGCCAGCCGTATCTTCGGTGGCGGCCCGCCGAGCCACCGCCGTGCCATACAGGAACAGCAGCAGCACAAAGGCCGCAAGGATCGACAGCCCCATCAGCGTACTCAGGATCGGGCGAGCGGCAGGCGGATCATCCCCACGGCGCAGCGGGCGCGATGATCGCTCTAAGCGGCGGGGACTATTCGCGCTGGCACGGGTGCGCGAGCGCATCGGGCGCACAAACCGATCCTCGATCTCATCGCCCAAAAGCTGGAACGGATACACCAGCCGCTCACCGAGCGGCATATCACTCACCGGGCGACGTACTCGGCGCGGCTGGTAGGGCTGCACCGTAACTGTGCGGAGGTATGGATCACCCAGATCAATCGGCTCACCCTGCACCCGTGCTGCACTCAGATCAGTCTCACCAAGCCACAGCGAAGGCGACAGCGTCCGTTCGGCGGAATGCGCCGCCACCTGCTCTGACAGGCTTGCTCCTAGCTCTAACGCGGGAACCTCTGGCAGCGGTTCCCGCCGGGTGGGGAGACCGGGTGGAGGTGCGGGCGTGCCCCGCTTGCGCGGCGGCGGCTTCGGCGTGGGGGCAGCCGCGACAGGCGCGGGGCTAGGCACACCCACCGGCACGGCAAGGGCTACCGCTAGTGCGTGGCTCTGCGCGATCTCACTGCGAGTACTGACACTAATCATATGCTCAATCAATGTCTGCGGGTTGCCGGCCTGCAACAACGGCAGCAACTCGGTGCGGGCAAGGTGCAACGCAAGGTTGCTACTACACAGCAACAGGACATCACCCACCCCTATCTGACAGCGATGCAACTCTGGCTCGACAAAAAGGCTATGACCGAGCGGGGTATAGTTCAAGAACGGCGCAGCACTCGTGTGGGCTGTGCGCCAATGCGGGGGCTGCGGAAATGCCCGCACCTGCTGCTGGCACAGCACGTAGGCTTGGGCCGGCGCAACTTGGGCAAGGTACAGATCCGCTTCACGTAACACCGCACAGACCACCCCCACCTGTGCCCGCTTGGGCGGCGGCGCACTGAAGTTGTGCTGATAGACCACACGGTTGGCTTCGACTAATGCCACCCGCAGAGCCGTCGTGATGCTCGTGGAAGGATTGGCATAGAAGGCCTTGTGGATCGTGCGCGTGACCAGCTGGCACGCCACCTGACCATCGCCCGCCACCTCAAACGGTTCCGTCAACACATACAGCCGCCCTTTGCGGGCTTCGGCGGCAAGCGGGTTACGTGGCTCAGCAGTGAGGATAAACGGACTCGTGGTTTGGTAGGAACCAGCCACAAGCCCAAATTGATGCAGTTCTGGTGTGTATTTGGGCATGGACTCAGGTGATTGGTATTGATTGTCGGATGCGTTGTTCGCCCGTGAATTATAGCAGCACCGCGCCTACCTTGACAAGTCGCCCAACGGCACGCCACCCCGCCCCCGCACAGATCGCCCCGCCCATGTTGTCCATGTTGCCCAACTGATCTGGAACGGGTATAATGCAGAAGATTGTTGCCGAAGCAACACTCGTTACCACGATCCAGCTCGCCCGTACCCAAGAACAGGACGCACCTGCATGATTGTTCGTACCCGCAAGCAAACAGGACGACTACCCGTGCAAGTCAACGAGGGTGCAACCACGCACACCTTTGAGATAGGAACCTTACGCTGGGTGGATGTCATTCATCCGGGTGCGGAGCAGCTGGCCCAGCTCCGTGAGCAGTACAACTTTCACCCCTTGCACCTAGAGGATGTGCTATCCTATCTGCAACGCCCCAAAATAGACGATAACCTCGAAAGCGGCTATGTCTTTCTCGTGCTGCATTTCCCCGTCTTCGATAAAGCCAATCGGGTGGCCGTGGTCAGCGAGATCGATATATTCGCGGGGCGCGACTTTGTGATTACGCTGCACGATGGCAAGCTCAAGCCACTCACCCGCCTAGTACGGGCATGCCACGATGAGCAGCAGCGCACAACACTCATGGGGCGCGGCTCAGGCTACCTGCTCTACCGGATCATCGAAGCCTTGATCAGTGCCTGCTTCCCCATGCTCTACCGCGTAGATCAGAACCTTGATCGGATCGAAGCCAATATCTTCACTCGCAATGCCGCCGATATGATCGAAGAACTATCGTTTGTGCGCCGCGATATTATCTCCCTGCGCCGCATCCTGCGCCCCAATATCGCGGTGGTCCGTTCGCTCGAAGTACGCGAACGGACCTTCCTGCGCGTGGATGAAGAGGTCTACTTCGGCGACCTCACCGATGGCTTGAGCAAGCTGTGGGATACGCTCGAAGAACAGCACGAGCTGATCGTTGGCTTGAATGCCACCCTCGATAGCCTCACCTCGCATCGCATCAACAAGGAGATGAAAATCTTCACCATGATCTCGGTGTTAGTCTTGCCAATGACGCTCTTTGCCAGTATTCTAGGCATGAACGTTGAAATCCCGTATGCCGAGAGCGACTGGGCCTTGCCCGCCTCGCTGGGCGTAATGTCACTGTTGGGGTTTGGGCTGTTCATCTTTTTTCGCTGGAAACGCTGGATTTGACTCCGATAGTCAATATGTATCGTAAGAAATGAGAGGATGGTAGATCGTGTCTGCACCTAAACTCCGTGATTTGATCCGCAATATCCCCGATTTCCCTGAGCCGGGGATTCAATTCAAAGACATTACCACGCTGCTCAACAATGGCCCAGCCTTCAAGCAAACAATAGATCTGCTGGTCGCCCGCTACGCTGAGCGCAAGCTGAATGCTATTGTCGGGGTTGAGTCACGCGGCTTTATCTTCAGTGCCCCGTTAGCCTATGCACTTGGCATTGGGCTAGTGCCAGTACGGAAGGCTGGCAAGCTCCCGTCGGCAACCTATCAGGTGGAGTATGAGCTTGAGTATGGCTCGAACCGGCTTGAAATCCACCGCGATGCGTTGCAGCCGGGTGCCCGCGTCTTGGTTGTGGATGATCTGCTCGCTACCGGCGGCACGATTGGCGCAGCCTGCAAACTGGTTGAGCAGGTCGGCGGTGTGGTTGAAGAGTTGGCGTTCCTGATCGAACTGACCTTCCTGAATGGGCGCGAGCATCTCAGCCGCTACCCCATCTACACCCTGATCCAGTATTAGCTCAACCGGACGACAAGAGATGAGAAAGCACCGCTTGCGGCCTAAAATGACGATTCGGCCTGAGCAGACTGAGGCAGCTAGGATTGAGCCAGCGGGATGACCCCGACCTACTACGCCGAGCCAACCACCATCTTGATTACGGGCGCAACCGACGGCATCGGGCGGGCCCTAGCCCAGCAGTATGCCGCCCGCGACGTGCGCCTCGTGTTAGTGGGCAAACGCCCCCACGCGGAAGTTGCCCCCAGCGATGCCGATCTCTACACGCCGCACCGCTATTGCCAAGCCGACCTGCGCGACCCAGCTTGCGCGGCCCGAACCATCACCCGCTTTCTGGCCGAACAAGCCATCACACGGCTGGATGTGCTGCTGCACAATGCCGGCATCGGCTGGTATGGCTCACTCGCCGCGCAGCCCACCCACAGCATTGATGACCTACTAGCGGTGAACCTCGCCGCACCTATGCAGATCACCCACGCGCTGCTGCCGCTTGTTCAACGGGTGCGCGGCACGCTCGTGTTGGTTAGCTCGATTGCGGCTGATCTGCCTAGCCCCGATTATCCCGTCTACTGTGCGAGCAAAGCTGCACTCGATGGCTTTGCTCGCAGCCTGCGAATTGAGCTAGGCGATACGGCACGGGTGCTAGTCGTGCATCCGGGGCCAACCCGCACGGCAATCCACGCCAAAAGTAGCATCCCCACCAGCCCCGCCCGCCTGCGCTACTACCCATCGGCGGCGTGGGTCGCCCGCCGCACCATCGCGGCCATTGAGCAGCAGCGCAGCGAAACCACGCCCGGCGTACTCTTCCAGCTCGTGCGCCAGCTTGGGCGGCACACGCGCCTGCCCGATCTGGCCTACCGCCTCGGCCAGCGACACCCCGCCCCGCCCACCCGTCGCGCCCCCGCCGCACCCCGCCGATTGTGCATCATCACCGGCGCAGCCGAAGGGATTGGGCAGGCCTTGGCGGTATGCTACCGGCAAGCGGGCTACGCCGTACTCGGCATTGATCACAACCCCACCACCATTGCCGCAGCGCGAGCCGCATGGGCCACCGATGGGCATCAGTTCCCGTTTGTGCTAGCCGATTTAGGCCATCGGGAAGCACTCGAATATATCATATCAATGGTACAATATAGACTAGAGCTAGATCAGCCTATCGTGCTGATCCACAATGCTGGGATCAATGCCATCGGGCGATTTGCTGACGTGTCGCCCACTATTCAGCAACAGGTGCTAGATGTGAATCTGCGTGCGCCAATCGTGCTCACATGCGAGCTACTTCAGCGCAACCTTCTCGCCGTCGGGAGCAGTATTGTCTACATCTCGTCGCTGTCGCATTATGTTAGCTATCCGGGTGCGGCGGGCTATGCAGCGAGCAAATCTGGCCTCGCCCACTTTGGCCGTAGCGCACGGCTGGCTCTCGCAGCGCAAGGAATCCATGTACTAACGGTGTTTCCGGGGCCCACACGCACCGCCCACGCCCGCCGCTACAGCCCCGACAACCGCCACGAGCAGCAGCGCATGTCGCCCGCCCATCTGGCCATGATGATTCTGGCGGCCCAACAGAAACGGCAAGCTGTGCTCGTGCCGGGCTTGGCCAATCAGGTGCTTGCCGCAATAGGACAAACCATCCCAATGCTGACGGAATGGGGCATGCGCCAGACGATCCTAAATCGCTTGCCGGATGTTGAGCACAAGTGACACACCACACTGGAATTATTTTGGGGCAATGCACAGACACAAGGGAGCAACGCCGACATGACAATGACCGATACCGTGCCACCACGGCTCCAAGCCTTGATTGCGGAGATGAATGCTCTAAATGGGCATGAGAAGCTAGAGAGCTTGCTGGTCTATGCCGACAAGCTGCCACCGCTGCCAGATGAGATCGCCATGCACCACGATGATATGCTCCAAATCCAAGAGTGCATCTCGCCGGTGTTTGTGCATGCCGAATTACAGGATGGACGCATGCAGTTCGTCTTCGATGCACCGTCCGAAGGCCCCACCATCCGTGGCTATGCGGCTCTCCTCCTGAAGGGGCTGAATGGCGAAACGCCCGAAATCATCCTTGCAGTGCCCAACGATATTCATTACCGGATGGGCTTGCATCGCGTGCTGCCGCCGCAACGCTTGAATGTGGTTGCTGCTGTGCTTACCAATATGAAACGTTTGGCAACCCGCTTCGTGGCGGCGAGCAAATCAGCGCATTGAGAGCCGACATCCGCGACCTACCCACTCTCACACTAAGGCGCACACGGTGTCGCCAAGCAAGAGGGCACACACCGTCCCAGTGGTTACGGCATCGGGCATGCGTCAGACGATCCTGAATCGCTTGCCTATTGGCAAGCATAGGGAACACACCTTACTGGAACGATTTTTAGGGCAACATACAGATAGAAGAGAGCAACGCCAAGATGACCATGAATGATACTGTGCCATCCCGGCTCCAAGCCTTGATTGAGGAGATGAACACGCTGAATGGCCACGAGAAGCTAGAGAGCTTGTTGGACTATGCCGACGAGCTGCCGCCGCTGCCAGATGGGATCGCCCTGCACCACGATGATATGCTCCAAATCCACGAGTGCATCACGCCGGTGTTTGTGCATGCCGAATTGCAGGATGGGCGCATGCAGTTCTTCTTCGATGCACCACCCGAAGGGCCTACCATGCGTGGCTATGCGGCCCTCCTGCTGAAGGGGCTGAATGGCGAAACACCCGAAACCATTCTTGCTGTGCCCAACGATATTTACTACCGGATGGGCTTGCATCGCGTGCTGTCGCCGCAGCGGTTGAATGGGGTCGCTGCCGTGCTTGCCTATATGAAACGTTTGGCAACCCGCTTTGTGGCGGTGAGCTAACCAGCGCACGAAAACCGATGTCCGCGACCCACCCCCTCCTGCCCCAACGCGCACACCGCGTCGCCGAGCGGCAACGTCTGGATCGGCAAGCCAAGCCTGCATGCCTGCGCGGCGATGCGGATACCTAAGCGACGTGTTCGATCATATTCTCCGCCCACTCAAGGACGTACTGCTCGCGTGGCTCGTGCGCCCTTTTGCGCGGGTGCATCCCAACCTGATCACCGTGCTGGCGTTTCTGGTGGGGCTAGCGGCGGCTGGTGCGCTGGTGCAGCAACACTATCTCTGGGGCTTGATGGGCTGGTTGCTCAGCCGCCTCCTCGATGGCCTCGATGGGGCCGTGGCGCGGGCGTATGGCAACCAGAGCGACTTTGGCGGCTACCTCGATATTCTGCTCGATTTTGCGATCTACGCCCTAATCCCACTGGCACTGGTGTTGAGCATACCAACTAGCCAGCACTACTTCTGGCTCGCCATCCTGCTTAGTAGCTTCTACCTCAACGCGGCTTCGTGGATGCACCTCGCCGCCCTGCTTGAGAAACGCGCCGCCCAATCTGGCTCCATCGCATCAACAGCATCCACCCCACCGAAACTAACCAGCGTGGTCATGCCTGCGGGAATCATTGCCGGAACCGAAACAATCAGCTTCTACTGCCTCTTTATCCTGTTTCCCCAGTATCTTGCCGCGCTCTTTGCAGCTATGGCTATCTTGGTGCTGCTTACTGTGGTGCAACGGCTGGTGTGGGCCTCACGGCATCTGGGGTGAGCACCGGTGCAGATAACTGGGCCTGCACAGCCTGTGCCACCTGTGCCGCCTGCGCCCCGATACGCTGGAGCCACCCCGCCGTCGTGGGGTAGTGGAAACCTACGCAGAACAGGCGCGGGTTGCGCGTAGATTGGAACCCGTGCTGGAGGATCGGGTAGCCTGCTGCATCGAAGTCGAGCGCATCGCGCACAAAGCCCACCGTCGGGCGGTAGCCAGTGGCAAGGATCAGCGTATCGAAGGCTGCCTGCCGCCCATCCGCAAAACGCACACAATCGCCATGCATATCGGTGATTGCGGGATAGACGGTCACCCGCCCAGCCACCACCGCCTGCGGCAATGCGTAGCCCACCACTGGATAGGAGCGCAACGCCCCTGCCGAATGGCGCGGGATGCCCAGCAGCGTGAAGTTGCGGCGCATACGCTGCAACAACCACTCACCGGCCGGCTCTGGCAGGTGTCTAAACAGCCACGCCAGCCCACGCATCGCCATCGCCGATGTCGGGTAATCTACCAACTCCACCCCGTCGCGGATGACGATACCGGTATGGGCGGCGTGCGAACCAAGCTCAACGGCCAGCTCCGCACCCGAATTGCCCACCCCTACCACCAGCACCCGTTGGCCGCGGTAATCAATGGGGCTGTAGTAGTGACTAGCATGTTGCACCGTGCCGCTAAAGCGGGCGATGTTGGGCAACGCGGCAAGATACGGCGTATGCCAGATTCCCGTCGCAAGTACCAGTACATCTGTCGTATACTCGCCTGCACTCGTTGCCACATGCCAGCCAGCCGCCGTAGCAGTTGCCTGTTGCACCTGCACCCCGCACTGCACCGCGAGATCGAAGTGGCGGGCATAGGCCGCAAGGTAGCTTTGCACTTGAAAGGCTGATGGAAAGCGCGGATAGTGGGCGGGCATAGGCCAACCCGGCAAGCCTGATACCTCCCGCAAAGTATGTAGGTGCAAACTCGCGTAATGCTGCCCCCACGTTGCGCCGGGTTGGTGCTGTTCAAGCAGCCGATACCGTGTGCCCTGTTGGTGCAGGTAATAGGCCAGTGCCAGCCCAGCAGCTCCCGCACCCACAATGATGACCGGAACATGCAATGTCGTTGTAGAGTTAATCAGGGTATTCTCGCTGTTCTCAGGTGGGGGGTGCAACGTGACACACCCAGCATATGCGCGGCTGAATCAGCAGATACGCGAGCATCGCCACCAGCAGCGTCTTGAACATCCCGCAATGGGCAGCCGAGTAATCCCGCTGCCAATAGCTCACGGGTGAGGGGCCACTTCAGCGGACGATTACGCTTTTTACATTTGAGCGCGACTCCCGCCGTTGCCGCCATTAGGACATGTGTAGTTGTCATCATCGCAGGTGCTATTGCTACTCCTTACGTATGAATTGATTCAAGCACGCCGTACCAAGATCCACAGTACGGTAAGCACAAGCTATAAAGCATTAGACCTACATTCCATTATACACCGGTCGTTATGCGTTGTAGGTATGATTTATGGCATCGCTTCTAACGGCGTGGGCTGACTTTCAAAAGGATTCCATGCTAAAATAGAAATGGTTAACAAAACGTTTACTGCGGGAGTCATCCAAACTATATGCGTGCTATTTCCAATGCGCGAGATGCGCGAGAACTATTCAAACAACTGATGACCTTACCTGATGCCGATCTCCCGCTTGCCGCAGCTGCACTGGCAATTGCGTGGGAGGATCAAGGCGGAAGCTACCCCACCGCTGCCTTGCAGCAACTCGACCAAATGGTGGCTGAACTACGGCCGCGCTTGCGAGGGATCAACGACGAGCTACAAATTATCGCCGCGCTGAATGGCTATCTGTTCACCGAACTCGGCTTTCGCGGGAATGTCGTCAATTACGAAGACCCGCTTAATAGCTACCTTGATCACGTCCTCGCTGGGCGGGTCGGCATCCCAATCACCCTATCAGTAGTCTATCTCGAAGTCGGTTGGCGGCTCGGCTTGCCCGTCTCTGGGGTCGGCTTGCCCGGTCACTTTCTAGTGCGCTACACCACCGCCGATGCCACAGAGGTGTTTATTGATCCGTTTCATCGTGGGCGACTGTGGAGCCACGACGAATGCCTGCACCGCATCCGCGCAGTGCATCGCCACGCCACCCCCGCCCAAATCCACACGCTGCTGCAAGCCCCCACCCGGCGCATGATCATCGTGCGGATGCTCCGCAATTTGAAGCACAACTTTGTTGCCCGTTCGCAGTTCCGACACGCACTGGCAAGCGTCGAACGAATTCTGCTGGTGGAGCCAGATCTGAGTGAGGAGCTTCGGGATCGCGGGCTGCTGCGGTCACATCTTGGCGATCTGCATGGCGCACTGCGTGATCTCGAACGCTACGTGCAGCGTGTCCCGCACGCGCCCAATCTGCCTGAACTGCGCCGCTACGCCGCCGTGATGACTGAGCAACTAGCACATAACAATTAACCCCACCTCGCATCGGAGCCGTATCCAAAACCTAGAGACGGAGCAGGGCCCCGTCTCTGGCATCAGTTATAGCTTGGTGGCAGCGATCCGATGCTCCCTCGTGTAGCGGGCAGCCTTACGGATTCGGGTAGGGTTGCGTCGTCGGAGTCACAGTTGGATTAATGGGGACTGCCGTCGCAGTCGTGCCCGGCTGCGGGGTCGCCGTCGGTGGCACAGGCGTAGCAGTCGTGCCGGGGGCACGCCCATACCGCCATTCGTAGTAGTGCCGCCCCACATTGCCCATTGCCACTTGGAAAGCGGGGTTGGTCTCCTCTGGGCTGTAGGTCAGCACGCGCCGCTCAAACACCTGCACGAGCACATCCTGCTCCTTGCCGCCCACCTTCGAGCGCACCCAGAAGGCATCAGTGACCGGTAGACCAAAGACGTACAAGGGATCGAACAGGGGCCCGAAACGATACTGGTTATTCTCGAACACAAAGTCCTGCAAATTCTGGAAGTTGATGAAAGCCTGCGGAATACGGTAGCCGTTCTGGGCACCGCCCAAGAAGGTGCGCGGATCAGCAGCATACTTGTCGAACCCACGCTTGACCCCTTCTGGTGTGAACTGGCGCGTCACCGGTGCGCCTTCCGGATCCGTTTCAGGCGTGCGGTTGTACAGCACCGACAAGTCGGCGTAGGTGGGGAAGGTGTTATCGGGATCGCCAACCGCCGAGATCGTAGCGCGGCTGCGGGTTTCAAATGAAGTCAAGCCCGTCTGCAACTGCCCCGTCATCAGCTCAATCGGCAGCAAGCCATTCGTCACAAAAAAGCGATCATTCGGATTGCCCTTAGGCTCATTGATCTCCATGCGGCTCTTATCGAAGTATTGCACCAACCGCGTACCATCCTCACCGTCTTTGTAAGGCTCACGCATGCCTTCGGTGAGGTTCTCTGGCCCCCACGTCCATGAACGTCCGAACTGGCTCACGCCCTCTACGACAGCCCGATCTTCGCGGTTCCACACCCGCGCAAAGGCTTCATCAGCAAACTTGGGTGCAGCAAAGATCTGCTGCACTGTTACCGCTGCCATTGCGCCAATCATTGCGAGGGCCACCAACGCCTGCGCTACTCGTACATTCTTGATCATCTTCAATGCCTCCTCATCGCACGTGTTGTGCAGATAATCCTGCGAGTAGGGCTAGTATAGCAGAAACCGCCCTACGCTACAATTATGCACAAGCCACAGCGCACTCACAGCCGAATGACGCATAGCTCAGGCGGCTCTCAGCTTGGGCGTGGGCACGAGATCGGGCGCACGCCGAGTGGGACGAGCACGCCCCCACGACTTAACACTACCGCACCGATGCCCGCGCTGGACAGCAGATATAACAACCCCCCCCCCCAGAATGGCATCACCAGTCCAAGAAAAAGCGGCGGGAGCAGCAGCCCCACACTGAACAACAGCGTCAACAGGGCGTGCCCGCCTCGGGCCCCGCGCAGGTACAGTGCGAGGGCCCGTGCCCCCACCACCACCCCCACCAGCAACGGCAGATGCACCACACTGAGCAAGACAAGGGCCAACGGAATCCCGATCAAGGTAAACGCCAGCGCAATCACCAGCACCGATAGCCCACCAATCAACAGGAGGCTACTCACCAGCCCCAACACCAGCGTGTAGCCGGGCAAGTGCAACAACACCTGTGCGCTGCGGGCGGTGCGCTGGGGCAGCAGCGTCAGAGCGAGCAGAGCCACCAACACCACCAGCACCACCAGCACCAGCATCACCGTCCCGCGCCAGAGGGTATCCAGCACCGGTGCAGCAGGCAGCACCGGCGCGACAGCCACATCGGGGCCGCTCGCCCCTCGCGCTGAGGCCGGCTCAGGCGGATGCACACTGCTGATCACGCGCCCCGCAACGTAGGCCCCCTGCGCCTGCTGAGTCGTGTTGCCCAGCACCAACACATGCCCATCTACCCGTGCCTGTTCCGCCAGCACCACTTGTCCCTGATAGCTAACCACATCGCCCGTGACGGTACCAGACACCACAATCGAACCACTGACACTGGTAACATCGCCGTGGACTGTACCCATCACATAAATGTCGGCCGTGAAGGTGGCCAGCTGCCCGTTGTATGTTGTGCCGAGGGGAACGGTCACCGCATCAGGGCTAGGCGTGGGCGGTAGGCTCGTCTGCGCGACGGCAGGCGTAGGCGGACAGAGCCACAACAGGGCTAGCCCGAATATAGCGAAGAGTAAGGCAGGGTTCATTGTTCTACCTCAACGTAATCAAGAGCTAACATCGGCGGAGCGGCCGCTAAGATGGATTGCCATAGCCAATACAACCCACCCACACTGAGCAGGAGCAGCACTAACGGCATGCTCGACCCCAATAACAGGTAGGCCAAGGGTTTGATGCTAAGCAGTGCAACCAACACCAGATAGCCGATGGCACTCTCGGCCCCGCCAAAGAACCCTACTACGCTACCCGTATCGGCGTATACCCCCCATACCCCAACGGCTAGCAACACAGTAAATGCCAACGGGAAGATCGCCTGCCACAGCCTCCGTCGAAGCCGCTGCTGGCGAAGCACCCATGCCGCCTGCGCTGGTGGTACAGCTGGCAGACGCGCTAGCACCCGCTGGGCAATATCTGCTGGGGCAGCGCGTGGAGCTGGTTGGGCATATTGGGCAAGCAGCACGCGGAGCAGTTGATCATCGGTGAAATCGGGATCGCTGGTTGGCTCGGGCATCTGTTCAGCATCCTTTGTACAAGCATCAGTTCTCATAGTTCCATTCCTTCCAAGAGCTTCTTCAGCTGGAGTCGCCCCCGCCGGAGGTGCGTCTTCACCGTACTTTCCGGTAGTCCCGTAATCGCAATAATCTCCTGATATGAGAGATCGTTCCAGTAAAACAGCGTCAGCACCTCACGATACTTATCGGGCAAGCGTTGCAAGGCATGGCGGATCACTGCATCACGCTCGTGCTGCTGCACCACCTGCTCCGGCGTATCATCGGTATTAGCGAGCCAGTAATCAACATCATCCAGATTGATCCATTGTTGGGCTTGACGTTTCAAGGCACTCCAGCCACGCTGCACATCCGTGCAATAGTTACTTGTAATCGCAAGCAACCACGCCCGAAAGCGACGGTTCTGATCAAAGGTGTGCAGGCGCGTGTAGGCTCGGTAAAACACCTCCTGTACAGCATCTTCGGCATCGTGAGCATTGCCCAAACGGTAGTAGGCGTGCGTGTAGACCGCTCCGCTATACCGCTCGATCAGCTTGGCATAGGCCTCCTGATCGCCCGCCAGCGTCTGCGTAATCCATTCGCGCTCCTCCGCCTGTTCCTGCGCGGCACGCTGCTCACGCAGATACGCGGCAAAAAAGGCTTGCCCCTCCATCAGGAGCGCATCATCTCCCGCGAGCATCTGCGGCGTATTAGGCACACGGTACTGCGCGAGGAACTGAGCAACGGCATGCTGGGCAGTGGGTGGATCCAGTATCTGGCCCGCTTCTTGCATCAACCGCTCATAAAGCTGCGGCGTTCCTGCGCCATCTCCCTGCTCCATACTCCGTTCCTGTCTAGCAATACGGTGTGTGCTTCCGAAAGTTGCAGCACAGGCCCACGTCTTGCACAGCATGGATTGCTGTGTGTAGTATACACGTGGGCAAGCACGCGGTGAACCGCCCCTCACGCCAAGCAGACCGCCCCAGCATCCCCACGTTGCAAAGATCATGCGGATGCCTGTTCATGAATATCACACAAGATGCTATAATAGTAACGCGGTAAGGCTGGCAACCACACCAGTGTACCCCAACTAAATCAAATTCCACCGCACGGGAACGGGGCGTGCCGCGTGGGGCAGTGCATAGCTGTTGGATTTCCCCGTAGACTGTGGGAGCATGCCGTGGCAGATTATGACCGCGAGGCAATCCGCATTGCATTGACGGAACAAGACAACTCATACAGCCATTACTTGGACATGGAAACGGGTAAGGTAATCCGGATCAACGACACTGATCCGAACGACGAAGCAACCCGCGAGCAGGTGTTTGCGGGCTATGGGGATCGGTTCCGTTATATTCCCGGTGGCAAACCCAATGCAGGTGATGCCGACGTGCAGCAGTGGTTGGAAGCAGAGGGCCTGTAACCGATTGCTGCGGTGCGGTATCGGTGTGCCAGCGCGGTAGACTCTGCTGCCGGCCCACGCCATACAATCAGTAGACCTGATATAGCGGCGGGCCAGCCACATCCCATTCCTGCCATCACTACTTCTCGTAAGGTTGTCCGATGGCAGCGGGAGGGGTTGCGCGTCCGATTACCCCCGCAAGCACGATGATCGTCGTCACATAAGGCAGAATCTGCAAGAACTGCACCGGTAGCGGCCAACCCATCAGCTCCACTTGCAAGAGCTGAAAGCGTGTGCCGAGTGCCTCTGTGTAGGCAAACAGCATCGCCCCGCCGAGGGCTCCAAATGGAGTCCACTTGCCAAAGATCATTGCGGCCAGTGCAATGAAGCCTTTGCCGGCTGTCATCCCATCGTCGAAGTTGCCAACGGTTTCGAGAGAAAACCACGCCCCGCCAAGCCCAGCAATCAAGCCGCTCATCAAGAGATTCAGGTAGCGCGTGCGGATCACGTCTACGCCAAGCGTATCGGCTGCACGCGGATTCTCGCCCACCGCCCGCAAGCGCAATCCCCAGCGCGTCGAGAAGATCACAAGATTGGCAACCACCACCAACACCAGCATCGTGAAGAAGATCGGCTTGCCCGTGAACAGCAACGCACCGAGTATGGGAATATCACTCAAGATCGGTATCTCCAACGTCGGCAAGGTCACCCGCCCACCCTGTACCTCCACCAGATAGGTCCGGCGCAGGTAGCTGGTCAAGCCGATAGCGAGAATATTGATCACCGTCCCACTGATGATCTGATCGGTACGAAAGCTGATCGAGAGCATGCCGTGCAGCAGCGCAGCCAGCCCGCCCGTCAGCATTGCCACCAGCACGCCGATCCCAATCGGGATATAGCAGAACAATGGCTTGCCCGCAGTGGCAAGGCACACGCTCGGCTCCTGCCCAAAGCTAGCGGCAAGGCTGGGAGCCGCATTGATTTCGAGAAACACAAACGCTGCAAAGCCAAATGCCGCCCCCATCAGCATCTTGCCTTCAATCGCAATATTGACCACGCCAGAACGCTCGGCAAAGATGCCCGCCAAGGCCCCTAGCATCAGCGGCGTGCCCAGCCGTAGCGTCTCGCTGATCATCGTCAGCGCATTCGTTTGTTTGCCCGCTGCCGCCGCAATTAAGACAGCGGGAAAAATGCTGATTAGGCTTACCATCACGAGCGCATTGCCAACCCGCTGCGTAGTCGGGAACAGGCTGAGCAGCCCCGTGCCGAGATAGAGGAGACCCAGCAGCAGCATGGTCAGCACCGTCGGAAACTCGATGCGCGGCGGATTGGGGCCGACCCCGAACACAAGCCGCGAGACTTGATCGGCGTGAGTCCTCAAGGCGGGCAGATAGGCGATCAGGAGTAGCGCACCAACCCCCAGAAAAAACCATGCAAAGATTCGCTGCCGATTGCTGCTTGCTGGTACACCCATCTCCACTTCCCTTCTGCCTAATGCCCCACCGATTCCGCTGGCCACGGCTGCCGATGCAAACCGCCGCGAGAGCCAAATTTGCCGCGCCGATACGGATGTGGTATGCTTATCACTAATGCACTGGAATGCTAACCATTACGACTGTGTGCATCCTGCTCACCTTGCTGCTAGCGAAACTGCCTGTGCATCGCTCAGCACGATGTCAACGAATGCTTGCCGAAAGGAACTCACCCAATGAGCTTTAAAGATCGCACCTTGATCTGCCGCGACTGTGGCGTTGAGTTTATTTTTACTGCGGGTGAGCAAGAGTTCTATGCCCAAAAAGGGTTTCTGAACGATCCCGTGCGTTGCCCTGAATGTCGCAAAGCCCGCAAGCACGCCCAACCACAGAACACCAGTGAGGACAGGAGGCGTAGGCAACGGAGCCGCACGAGTTCAGCCTAAGCGCGTGTTTAGTTGCGCCATTTGCGGCACACAATCACTGTGCCGATTCCCACTTCCGTGTTGATCGTAAATTCATCCATGAGCCGCTTCGCCCCCGGCAAACCCATGCCCATGCCGCGTGAAGTCGTGTAGCCATCCTGCATGGCAAGGTTTACATCGGCAATGCCGGGACCTTGGTCTTCACAGACAATTTCAATCCCTCTGCGCCCATGCTTCTCAATCTCGCGCACCGTCACACTTCCGGTGCCCGCATACAGAAAAATGTTGCGGGCCAGCTCACTCACCGCAGTCGCAATCCGCGCCTGATCAATTGCCCCAAAGCCGATGCTTTTGGCAGTATCGCGGGCGAGCGTGCGAGCAATCACAATATCCAGATCGCTGCGGATCACTGCGGCTTTAGAGGGTGTCATATCCGCTTTCTTCCTCCTCAGCCAGCTGATCCTGCTTCTGCATCAGCTCCAGCCCTTTTTCAAGGTTCAAGGCAGTCAATACATTAGGTAGCTCTAAGCCTAGCTCCACCAATGTAATCGCTACGGCTGGCTGCAATCCGGTGAGTACCACACGTGCCCCCATCAAGCCTGCCATCGCCGCAATATCAGCGATCATGCGTCCGATGAAGCTGTCCACCACATCTATGGCCGTCAGATCAATAATCACGGCGCGGGATTTAGTCGTGTGAATCTTTTCTAGGAGGTCGTCTTTAAATTGAACTGCGGATGCGTCGTGCAACGCAACTTGGATTGAGGCAATCAAGACATTGCCAACTTTGAGAATAGGAATGCGGATACTGTTCACAAACTACTCCTCAAGACTATGTAGGAGCATGTACTGTTCGAATGCAGCTAAGGATTTTTCACCACACGTAGCAACAGGATGATCTTTAGTTCCTATTGTATGCGAGGATGCTTAAAATGTCCATCTGACCCTAGTCCTATGCGTGCAAGTGACTATGCCTCCCCCACAACGGAAAGGCCGTGCCTGACATGGTATAATACACAGAATATCATTGTGTGTTAAACGACCCATAATTTTTGCACGATGGCGTTTGCACGACTGTCCATGAGGGAGAGCCAATGCAGATTACGGTAGCCTTAGCCCAAATAGATATTGTCGCGGGTGACCCCACGGCCAATCTGGCGACAGTGCAAACCCTCGCCGCCACCGCTGCCGCACGTGGCGCAGAGCTGCTCGTGCTACCGGAGCTATGGTCTACGGGCTACGTCCTCGCACAGGCAGCGACGCTCGCGGATACGCTTGGTGAAGGCGTGCATGCCGCATTGAGCGCACTTGCTGCGACCCAACAGATCGCCATTGTTGGCTCGACCTTGACGTGGCACGGCGCAGCTCGGCCCACCAATACTGCAACCTGCTATGATCGCACGGGGACGCTCCTCGCCGCTTACGATAAAATCCACCTGTTCAACGTGATGGCTGAAGGAGCGCATCTTGCCGCCGGAAACACGCCCATTAGCTTCGATGCCGTGTGGGGCCATACGGCACTCGCGATCTGCTATGATCTCCGCTTCCCAGAGCTGTTTCGGCTGTATACCCAACGCGGCGCACGCCTGCTGATCATCCCCGCCGCGTGGCCAACCGCCCGCATCGCCCACTGGCGCACGCTGGTGCAGGCGCGGGCGATTGAGAACCAATGCTTCGTGATTGCCGTCAATCGGGTTGGGCACGATGCCACCACCAGCTTTGGCGGGCACTCGCTGGTGGTGGATGCATGGGGGCAGATTGTCGTTGAAGGTGACGATCACGCGGCGTTGCTCTTTGCGACTCTTGACCTTGACCTTGTGGACGATGTGCGTGAGCGCATATCCAGCTGGCCTGACCGTCGCCCAGATATTTACGGGACATTGTCATAAGTCCGTTATGCACACTGCAAATGCGCTGGAGCTACCCCCATTGGCGGATATTGTTGGTAGGGCTGTTGGTATGGGCAAGCCTACTAGCTGCCTGTGCCGCCCCCCCCGCGCCTGCACCAGTGCCCACTAGCATCTCCCCTGTGCGGCCATTGGTGCTCTGGCATGCGTGGCCGGCCAGTGAACAGCGCACGCTTGCTATGCTGATCGAGCAGTACAATCAGACAAGTGCCATGCCGATTGTGCTGCAAGCCGTACCCGCCGCCACATTTGCCACCAAATTGCAGGATGCCCTGCTCGTGGGCAATGCCCCTGATCTCATCCTCGTCCAGAGCCACACGCTCGGCGCACTAGCCGATACCAACCTGATCCAGCCGATTACCACCGCACACTGGAGTCCCGCTGAGCGCGAGGACATCTTACCGACGGTCCTAGCCAGTGCGCTCGTGACCGACGCGCTAGCGATTAGCGCAACTGCCACTGAACAGCTCACCGATACGGCTGCACCGCTTAATGATCCGGCCCAACTCTATGGGGTGCCCATTAGTTTCGACACGCTCGGCTTGTACTACCACCGGGCCCAGACGGGAACGACCCCTCTGAGCATGGCACAGGTCATCACGATTGCAGCAACCCTTGCCCAAACCGATAGCGAGCCACCAACGTGGGGCATGGCCTACACGTTATCGCTCGACAAGACCTTGCCCTACCTAAGCGCAACTGGCGGGGCTGTCTTTGACGCGGATGGCACGGTGGTGCTTGCCGAGCGCGGGCGACCCGGCACCGAGTTCTGGCTCGAGTGGCTCCTCGCACTGAGCCGTCAGCCGGGGGTCTTGGCAACGAGCGATAGCATTGTGATAGATAGCAGCTTACGGTCACAGAGCGCATGGATGACCATAGACTGGGCCCACACGCTTCCCCGTTATCAAAGCCTGTGGGGCGAACAACTCGAAGTAGCCGTGCTGCCCCCGATTGAGCCAGAGGGCCCGCCCCCGCGCCCTTTTGTGCAGAGCATGGTGCTGGCTCTACCGGAACAAGCCCAGCCAGTTCCTGCCGATCAGGTTGCCGCTCTGATTGCCTACCTGCACAGCCCGGCCGTGCAAACTACCCTGCTAGAACAGGGCTACCAACCCGTGCGGGCTAGCCTGCCGCTCATAGGCGATACCAATCAGCTGCGGGCGGCCCGCAGCTTCCGGGCCCAAACGGCCACGGCCCTGCCAATGCCCACCTCGCGCTTTGAGAATGAGATCGTGCGCGGCGAGTTGCAGCGCATGCTCGCGGCGGTGCTGCGCGGCGTGATCGCCCCTTCAGATGCGATTACCCGCGCTGATCAGATGATCCGAGAGCAGCAGGGCATGCTCATGCAGCCGTAACATCCCGCCGGAATGCGGCCTGCCAGTTCAGGAACGTGGCCGCACGTGCACAGCTTAGCCCACTTCCACATAAATCATATCCGCAAGGCGGGCATCAATTGCATGAACATACTGGGCCACCTGCACCGTAATTGGCCCCCCAAACGGCGCGAGGGTCACAATCGTGACAAGCACACCCGGCACCAAACCCAGATCGGCAAGGTAGCGCAACCGCTCGGCATGCTGATCGGCAACGCGCACGATCCGCGCCGTGTCGCCCGCCCTGAGATTGGCGAGGCGGGTGCCCGAACGCAGCGGGAGTACCCCATCCTCATCGGGAATCGGATCACCGTGCGGATCAAACGTCGGCTGCCCTAGATGCGCGGCAATCCGTGCTTCGAGCTTTTCGCTGATGTAGTGTTCAAGCGCATCAGCTTCTTCATGGACTTCATCCCAACTATAGCCGAGTGCCTGCACAAGGAAGAGTTCAAGCAGGCGATGGTGACGGATCACTTCTAGCGCAATCTTCTGTCCGGCGGCAGTCAAGCGCACCCCTTGATAGGGCGTGTAATCCACGAGCTGCAACTCGGCGAGTTTCTTGATCATCCCCGTAACCGAACCCGGCTTAAATCCGCCAAGCTGCTCGCTCAGAGCCGATGTTGTCACTTCGCCATGCTGCTGTTGAAGCAGGTAGATCGCCCGCAGATAGTCTTCCATACTAGGGGTAATACGCGGCGTGCCCGCATTGTCAGGGGCCATCTCATCCTCATGTGGCATGGCGCATTGCTCCTTGTGTTGCCGACGGGTAGCTCACTGCATGCTAAGCATAGCGGGTATCGCCCCTCTGTGTCAAGCCACTCCATCCCACTCCCTGCACAAGTGAAGCGCACTTGCCACATCTGCTTCAGAATCACCACAATTTCCGATTCGGGTGCAGTAGATAGAGCTGATGCGGGCAAGCTGTAGTATAATATAGGTAGGGATGTACAATGTCGTATGTTTCTGGAGGTACAGTGATGTTTCACAAAATTTTAGTCGCGGTTGATGACTCTGAAAGCTCTCACCGTGCGGTTACGGCCGCAACCGACCTCGCCTTGCAATTCGACTCCTCAGTCTGCTTGCTGCACGCTTACCCCAACATTGCCGATTATCTTGGCTCGCCCATATATGAGCAATTGGTGCAAGCTCAGACGCTTGAAGGCGATCAGCTCTTGCAGACCTTGCGGATGGAGATTGACCAAGCGACCAACCACCGCGTTCCCGTCGAGACGCAGCTGCTCGAAGGCGCACCAACGGAAGCAATCCTGAAAGTTGCCGAAGCGGAAGATTTCGACTTGATCGTGGTTGGTTCACACAGCAAGGGGCCTTTTGCCAATCTGCTGCTTGGTAGCGTCAGCCAAACCCTGACGCGCAAAGCCCCATGCCCTGTGATGGTCATCCATTAGGCTCCGGTCGGTTACGGACACGGCCAATGAAGCCAGAGACGGTGCGCGAGATTGGGGCCGATCTCGCGCACCGTGATGCACTGCGCTACAGCTCGCGCATCACCTCACCAGCAGCTTGCACCGTATGGGCAATGTCATCGGCACTGTGGGCAAGGCTCACAAAGCCTGCCTCAAACTGCGATGGCGCAAAGTATACGCCGCGTTCGATCATGCCCCAGAAGAAGCGGGCATAGCGTTCGGTGTGGGCATACTGCTTGGCTGTCGCATAGCTGGTAATCTGTTGCCCTGCCGCACGCAGGAAGTAGCACCCAAACATTGTACCTTGACAGCCCACCTGCACCGGAATACCGGCTGCGCTAGCGGCGGCGTGCAAGCCCTGCACTAGCGCATCGGTACGCTGCACAATCTGGGCAAACCAATCGGCTTGCTGAACATGGCGCAGGGTAGTGATGCCCGCAATCATGGCGAGTGGGTTGCCAGAGAGCGTACCCGCCTGATACATCGGGCCGGCCGGAGCTACCGTCTGCATGATCTCGCGCTTGCCTGCGTAGGCTCCCACTGGCAGCCCCCCACCGATCACCTTGCCCAAGCAGGTCAGATCGGGGTCAATCTGATAGACGGACTGTGCCCCCCCCGGCGCAGCACGGAAGCCGGTCATCACCTCATCGAGGATTAGCAGTGCGCCGTGCGTGCGGGTTAGCTCGCGCAGGCCCGCAAGGAAGCCGGGCGCGGGCAGCACAAAGCCCATATTGGCGGCAATCGGCTCCACAATCACAGCGGCAATCGCGCTGCCGTGCGCCGCAAACAGTGCTGCGACACCTTCGAGATCGTTGTACTCGACAGTTAGCGTATCGGCGGTGGTGCTAGCAGGCACACCGGGGCTATCGGGCAAGCCCAGCGTGGCTACACCGCTGCCCGCCTGCACCAGTAGCAGATCGGCGTGCCCGTGATAACACCCCGTAAACTTGACGATCTTGGTGCGTCCGGTATATGCCCGCGCAAGGCGGAGGGCACTCATCGTCGCTTCGGTGCCACTATTCACAAAGCGAATCTGTTCAATGCTCGGCATAAGACTGATGACCAACTCGGCTAGCTCGGTCTCTAGGGCGGTGGGTGCGCCGAAGCTGGTGCCGCGTGCGGCTTGCCGCGCAATCGCCTCGACGACGGCGGGGTGGGCATGCCCAATGATGAGCGGGCCCCACGAAAGCACATAATCAATGTAGCGATTGCCGTCAGCATCCCACATGTATGCACCCTCGCCACGTTCGATCACAAGTGGCGTGCCGCCCACCCCGCGAAAGGCCCGCACGGGCGAATTGACCCCACCGGGCAGCACACGCTGCGCGGCGGTAAACAGTTCCTGCGAACGGGGATAGGTTTTGGGCATCGGTGGTACTCCTCTCTGGCTAATGCTTCGGTGCGTCTATGCACGTTATCTTCAATATGGATCACGTCGCTCCTAACTCAGCGATAACGTAGCCCCGCACGATCCAGCCGATCAGCACGATCCTGCCACAGCCCCTGTGCTTGCACCAGCAGGAGGTGTCGGGCGGGTGGTTCAGGCAGTGCTTGGCTCACCCGCGTCTGACTACAATGGGCAAGTATCTGCTGTTGATATGCGGAGAGCAGAAGAGACGTTCAGTGTTCATCCTTAAACACCGCTCACGCCACGCGGCTCGCCATCTGCACATACTCCACAAGGCGGGCAACATGCTCCACCGGCGTTTCGGTGAGGATGCCGTGCCCTAGATTGAAGATATGCCCATCCCGTCCGGCGGCGCGGGCGAGAATATCATCCACCCGCCGCTCGATTTCGCCCCACGGCGCAAACAGCACCGCCGGATCGAGGTTGCCCTGCACGGCGACACCGGGGCCGAGTTGGGCCCACGCCTCATCGAGATCAATGCGCCAATCCACGCCCAGCACATCGGCCCCCGTTTGGCGCAGCAGGCTGGCCATGCCGCTCATCTCAGTGCCAAAATAGATCACCGGCACGCCAAGCTCACGCACCGCGGCCACACATTGCGTGACGTAGGGCAACACATACTCGCGGTAATCGAAGGGCGACAGCGTGCCCGCCCAGCTATCGAAGAGCTGCACCGCATTGACCCCCGCCTCGACTTGGGCGTGGCAGTAGCGAATGACCAGATCGGTGAGCTTTTGCATCAGGCTGTGCCAAACGTCGGGCGTGCCGAGCATCATGCGTTTGGTGGTGCGGTAGTCCTTGCCCGAACCGCCCTCAATGGCATAACTGGCCAGCGTAAACGGCGCACCACTGAAGCCAATCAAGGGGATACGCCCAGCCAGTTCACGCTGCACCAGCCGGATCGCTTCAAGCGTAAAGGCGGTGGTCTCGCGTGGCTCCGGCACTACCAGCGCAGCAACATCGGCCGGTGTGCGGAGCGGGTTATGGATTACTGGCCCTTCACCCTTCTCAAAGGTCAGCTCAATGCCCATCCCTTCGAGTGGTGGCAGAATATCGGCAAAGATGATCGCTGCATCAAGCGGGTAGGCATGCACCGGTTGCAGCGTAATCTCGGCTGCAACGTCAGGCGTTTTCACCATCTCCAGAAAGCTATAGCGTTCGCGCACGGCCCGATATTCAGCCATATAGCGACCAGCTTGGCGCATCAGCCAAATCGGGGTATAGTCCGTCGGTTCGCGGCGACACGCCCGCAGAAATTGATCATTCTTGATACTCACAAGTTTTCCTCATTTCTCTTGTAGCCAGCGTGCCGCATCTTTGGCAAAGTAGGTGATAATCATATCCGCCCCTGCCCGCCGGATGGCCGCGAGGCTCTCGAGCACCACCGCCCGTTCGTCGAGCCAGCCATTGGCTGCGGCGGCTTTAATCATACTATATTCGCCACTAACTTGATAGGCAGCAAGCGGCAGATTGAATGTATCACGCATGCGGGTGAGAATATCCAGATACGGCATCGCGGGCTTGACCATCAGAATATCTGCGCCTTCTTGCACATCCATCGCCACTTCTTTGAGAGCTTCACGGCTATTGGGCGGGTCAATCTGGGCATTGCGCCGATCCCCGCCTTGCACGCTACTCTCGGCGGCATCGCGGAAAGGCCCATAGAAACTACTGGCGAATTTGGCGGCATAGCTCATGATCGGCACATGGGCAAAGCCCGCCTGATCAAGCGCGTGGCGGATCGTCAGCACCATGCCGTCAATCATGCCCGATGGCGCGATAATGTCAGCTCCGGCTTGGGCATGCACCACTGATGCCTGCGCTAGCAGCGTGAGCGTCTCATCATTGAGCAGGTAGCCGTCGGGCAGGTGCGGCGTATGGTAGGGCGAGTCTATCGCATTGATGATCCCGCAGTGGCCGTGCGTGGTATACTCACAGAAGCACATATCGGTGATGACGAGCATGTGCGGCACCGCCGCTTTGATCGCCCGGATCGCCTGTGGCACAATCCCCTGCGGGTTGTAGTTCTCACTGCCGACAGCATCCTTGTGCTGGGGAATGCCAAACAGCAGCACCGCCGGCACGCCAAGCTCGGCAAGCGTCTCAACTTCGCGCACCAGCACATCTACTGACATCTGCGCCTGTCCGGGCATAGAGGCGATGGGCTGATGGAGCTGCTTGCCGTGCCGCACAAACAGTCCTGCAATCAAGTTATCGGGGGTCAGGTGGGTTTCGCGCACCATACGCCGGATGGTCGCATTCTGGCGTAGGCGGCGCGGGCGCATCAAGGGGTAGGTACTCATTGGCTAGGCTCCTCTCTCAATCCATCCGGTGGTATCTGGCGGGTCGCAGCGTTCAGTCTTCACGGTTGCGGTGGCGGGCTTGGCTGAGCCGTTTGGCGGGCCGCCGCTGCACACAGCGCATCGCGCAAGCCAAGCACCGTCGCGGGGTCAGCCACCACCGTTGGCGGCAACGCAAGATCGCGGGCCGTAGCGGCGGCGATAGGCCCAATGCAGGCAATCACACACTGGCGGGCAAGTGCTAACACTGCATCGGCATCGCTGCACTCCCGCTCAATGCGAGCAACAAAATAGCGCACTGTCGAGCCACTCGTGAAGGTCAGGGCGTGGATTTGCCGCGCCCGTAGCAGTGCGGGCACATCCGCACCGCCGGTGGCAGGAACCGTGCGGTAGGCGATCACCTGCTGCACGGTGGCTCCCGCCTGCGTCAGTCGTTCGGCGAGCACCGCCCGCGCTATGTCGGCTTGGGCTAGCAGCACCCGTTGCCCATGCAGCTCGCCGAGTGCCGCCGCGAGAGCCTCTGCTACAAACTGATCTGGCACAACCGCCGGAGCCATACCGAGCTGCTGCTGGCAGGCGGCAGCCGTGCTACTCCCAACCGCCGCAATACGGAACGGGTAGGGCGGGTGCAGCAATGGCGCAACCTGCCCCACCGCGTTGGTGCTGGTCAGGATGAGCCAATCGAATAGCCCCTGCTGCGCGGCATGCAGAGCCGCCATGAGGGGATGCGGATCGGCGGGCGGCGCAATCGCAATCGTGGGGTAGCTGATCGGGATCGCGCCCACCTGCTCAAGCAGCGCAGCCAATTCGGCCGCTTGCGCGGCGGCACGAGTAATCACGACACGCCACCCCCGCAGCGCGGTGCAGGCGGTTGGTACAGCCTTCATCACAACCTCCCTAGACGGGATCATCTTCAACGAGCTAGCGTCATGCTTCCAGCAGCAGCTGTGCGCCCTGTGCAATCAGCGTATCGGCCAACGCCACACCGGCCACCTGCGGATTATCGCTCGTGCCGAGCTGCTCGCCCCGAATGATCGTGCTCCCATCCAGCGCACTGACCAAGCCGCGTAGCCGGAAGCGAGCCGGATCGGCAGCATCCAGCTCGGCATAGGCCGCAATCGGCACTTGGCAGCCCCCTTCAAGGCGGCGCAAGAATGCCCGCTCGGCCAGAGCCGCCACCCGTGCCGCCGGATCATCCAGTGGGGCAAGCAACGCCGCCGTCGCGTGATCGTCGCTACGGATCTCAATTGCCAAAATGCCCTGCGCCACCGCAGGCAGCATCACCTCCGGCGGGAACACCGCACTGATCCGCTGCCCCAGATCGAGCCGCTCTAGCCCAGCAGCAGCAAGGATCAGCGCGGCATACAGGCCCCTATCGAGCTTGCTCAGGCGGGTATTCACATTGCCGCGCACCGTCTCGATCTGGAGATCAGGGCGCAGGGCGTGCAGTTGTGCGGCGCGGCGCAGGCTGCTTGTGCCTACCACCGCCCCACGCGGGAGCAGGTCAAGCGGATTGGTGGGTGGCACGGTGGGCGCAGGCACATGCGCGGGCAGCACTAGCGCATCGTGCGGATTGGCTCGCGGCGGGAAGGCCGCCAAGCGCAAGCCGTCAGGTAGTTGCGAGGGCAAATCCTTACAGCTATGCACCGCAAGCTGCACCGTCCCTTCCAGCAGGGCGTGTTCCAATTCTTTCACAAAGAGGCCTTTGTCGCCAACCTTCGTCAAGGCAACATCTAGCACTCGATCCCCTGTCGTATGGATAATCTCTAGCTGCACTACGAGATCGGGGTGATGCTGACGCAGATCGGCAGCAACCTGCTGAGCCTGTACTCGCGCAAGATTGCTGCCGCGTGTGCCAATAATCACATTCATGCCGTTCCTATCCGTTGCGTAGGGCAGATTAGCCCTGAATGCCCCACAGATCGCGCAACATCTCGGCGTAGCGTTCGCCCTCACCCACTTCAGCGGCGTGGCGCGTGCGAATCGTGGGGGCGTGCAGCAGCTTGTTCACAAGGCTGCGGCTGAGGGCTTCGAGCGTCGCCAATTGTTGTGGCGAGAGATCGCCCATATGCCGCAAGGCCCGCTGCACTTCAGCATCACGCACGGCTTCGGCCTGTTGCCGCCACACTGCGAGCAGGGGCATAATCTGCTGGCTATCTAGCCAATGCACAAAGCTGTCAATCTCTTGGTTGACAATCTCGCGGGCGTGTTCAATCTCGGCGGCACGGCGGTGCATGGTACTCTGCACCACCTCGTGGAGATCATCCACCGTGACTAGCGATACACCCGGCACCTGCGCGGCTGCGGGGTGAATATCTCGCGGCACCGCAAGGTCAATCAAGAGCAATTCCGGCGGCCCTTCCGCCTGATCGGCACGGCGGTGCTGCACAGCGGCAATCGTCTCTGGCAACAGCACATAATGGGGTGCTGCTGTTGAGCTAATCACAATGTCGGCCCGGGCGAGGGCAAACTCAATCTCATCGAAGCGGTAGACCTGTGCGCCGTAGCGTTCGGCTAGCTCACGGGCATGCTCATACGTGCGATTGGTAATCATCAGGCGATGTGCGCCGTGCGCGAGCAGGTTCTGCGCGGCCAGCTCGCTGACTTTGCCACTCCCTACGAGCAGCACGTTGCGCCCTTCCAGATTGCCTAACCGCCGTTCGGCCAATTCGATACTGGCCTGCGAAACACTCGCCGCACCACTCCCAAGCTGCGTTTCACAGCGCACGCGCTTGCCGGTAGCAAGCGCACGGGTAAACAGGCGCGAGAGCACTGCGCCGACTGTGCCGGCCCGTTGGGCAAGGGCAAACGCCTTGCGGACTTGCCCCTGTATCTGTGCTTCACCCAGCACAATCGAGTGCAAGCCCGCCGTTGTCTCAAACAGGTGGCGCACTACATCCATGTCGTAGCTAAAGGTCAACAGCCGCGCAAACCGGTCTGCGGGCAAGCGATGGAACTGCGCGAGAAACCTAACCACATGGGCCTCAATTACCTCAACGTCATGAGCGTAGGGAAAGACCGCGTAGATTTCAACTCGGTTACAGGTAGACAGGATAACACTCTCGGAGAGCACCGGAGCATCGTCATTGGGTGGACGTTTCAGGAGGTGCAGCGCATCAATCATGGTGTTAGGATGAAACGCTAAGCACTCACGCACGGCAACTGACGCTGATGTGTGATCGAGACCTGCAAAAAACAGCCTCATAATAAAGCGACTCCAGCATTGCAAAAAAACTGGGATGCAGCAGTAAAATCTACCTAAATCTATCTATAGCTTAGCAAATATAACCAGCCTTACTGTAGCACTTCTTGTCCGTATTGTCAAATTTTGAGTTTCAATTTTGTATAATTTGTCATAAATTTCAGATCGTAAAAATGGCGGGGTAGTTCAGCTTTTTATCATCCAAATATACCATGAAGATACGATTGTTAGGCATTCAGTTTGTCCACGTCTTATCCACATAAACCGCCCCGACACTCGATCAGATTGGTACCATCCCAATGCGGTGCATGCAAAAAACTATCGCCTGTAGCAGTAAGTTGTCCACATGATACACACGCTGTTATCACCAGTATCCCCACTCCAACCCCAAAATACCCCGCCGAATGCGAGGCAACCCCCACCAAACCATAAGCAAACGTGATAAATTTTGCCCGTTGATCGGCTTGAAAGTTTAGAGTTGATCAGGTATGATCAGCCTCAATGCAAATACTGACCTGCTGTGAACGATAGCACAGATTGGGATTGAGCAACCCTCTCCCAACCAACGTGGCGCAAGTTTGCGTCGCGCATGGTTGTTGATTCCTAACACGGGGAGAAGAAATGCTTACCCACGTGGAGCGCAACTGCACATTGGACACAATTGAACGATCCGGACACAACGGGGCAATCCATTCGAGGAGAAGTGAGGTGGCGCGTGAACCTAAATAAGATCTGGCAAACAACGCTCGGAACGCTCCAATTACAGACATCCAGACAAGAGTTTGATACGTGGTTTAGCAACACCACCCTGCTCGGGCTGGAGAACGGCACCGCCACGATTGGCACGGCTTCAACATATCACAAAGAGCAGATCGAGAACCGCTACATGTCGCCTGTACGCCGTTCGTTGGGCGATGTAGTCGGCTTTCCGGTGCAGGTGCAGATTGTGATTGCCCCGCCCCCCGCACACCCCTACGAAGCGTTGCCCCTGCGTCCGCTAGCCCTGTCCCAGCCCGCGTACCAACACGATAGCGATGCCGATGAGCAACATAACGCCCCGCCCTCTGCGGCGAATGGTGCGGGCGTGGCCATGCCCTACGTCAAGCGCAGTGACACGCACCGCAACAGTTCCGGCAATGGGGTCGGTGCGGGCGAACCGCTTCAGCACGATCTCATGAGTATGCTCCGCACGAGCATGTTCAATCCGAAGTATACCTTCAGCAGCTTCATTGTGGGCGCAAGCAACCGCATGGCCAATGCGGCCTGCCAAGCTGTCGCTGATCATCCCGCCCACGCCTACAATCCGCTCTTTCTGTATGGTGGGGTCGGCTTGGGCAAAACGCACCTGCTGCACGCGATTGGCAACCACGTGCTGGAGCGTGATCCTGAGATCAATGTGTTATATGTCTCATCCGAGCGGTTCACGAATGAACTCATCAATGCGATTCGTGGCCAAAAGAATGAGGAGTTCCGCATCCGCTATCGCAACATTGATGTGCTCTTGATTGACGATATTCAGTTCATTGCGGGCAAAGATGCCACCCAAGAGGAGTTCTTCCACACCTTCAATACCCTCCATTCAGCCACCAAGCAGATCGTGATTAGCTCAGATCGCCCGCCTAAAGCGATTGTCACTCTCGAAGAACGGCTCCGCTCGCGCTTCGAGTGGGGCTTGATTGTGGATATTCAGCCGCCCGATCTGGAAACCCGCACAGCGATCTTACGCGCCAAAGGCGACCAATTGCAGATTCCGATTCCGCCTAATGTGGTGGACTTTCTCGCCCATAAAATCCAGAGCAACATCCGTGAGCTGGAGGGCAGCCTGAACCGCGTGACCGCCTATGCCCGCCTAAACAATTTGCCCATCACAGTGGATGTAGCCGCCGCCGCGCTCTCCGAGCTGCTCAATGACAACCACCGCAAACGAATCACGCCGGAAGCAGTCATCCAAGCAGTGTGCGAGTATTACGGCATTGATCAGCGCACCATGCTTGGGCGCGGGCGCAGCCGCAATATCGTTGTGCCTCGTCACGTTGCGATGTATCTCCTACGCGAGGAGACCGGCAGTAGCCTTGTCGAGATTGGCACGCTGCTAGGCGGACGCGATCACACGACGGTCATTCACGGCTGCGAGAAGATTGCCGATGAGATCACCACTGATCACCGCCTGCGGAATGAGGTGCTGGCCATCCGTGAGAAGCTCTATAAGTAGGAAGGGCTTGCCCCTACACCGATGGCATGCTATACTTACATAAGCTCCGTGTCTCATCCATCTAAGGGTGAGGCACTCATTGTGTCATATGCCTGTTTGGCAGGGGTAGGGCACCGCAACTGGATGATCTGGATGATGGTGAAGGTATTTTCACGCGCAACCTGTGCAGAAGGATAGAGAACGATGGCCAGCAAAAAAGGTAACCGCATTGTGATTAAGCTCAAAAGCACTGAAAGCGGGCACACGTATACGACTGAAAAGAACCGCCGTAATGATCCTAGTCGGCTTGAGCTGCGCCGCTACGATCCCTACGTGCGTCGCCACGTCGTCTACCGTGAGACTAAGTAGGTAGTTGTTTCACCACCAATGTCGTCGAATATTCACTGAAGCGGACACGAAATCCGAGCTAGGCTCGGGTTTCTTGCGTATATGTCACAGGCGAATCGTGCCCCAATAAGTCTAGCACCCCGATCAACTTCTCGACCCACGCCTCCTCCAACTTGCGCCGATCTAGCCGCACAAACTGTGGCCCCACCTTGATAGTCGCGTCGCGCCCGAACCGTCGTCGCAAGCGTTCACGGGCGCGGGGATCGAGGACGGGCAGGCGAATGAGGAACTCCTCTGCGGTTGCCACCACCGAGCTGACATTCGCGTGCAGCGCAAGGGCTTTGATCAGCAGCCATGTCAGCAGATCGGCAACCGGCTGCGGCAGTTCCCCAAAGCGATCCCGCAACTCGCTCCGGAGGGCCTGCACCGCTTGCGGCGTAGTCGCCTCGACCAGCCGTTGATACACGGCAAGGCGCACTGATTCATCGGGGATGTAGCTCTCCGGTAGGTAGGCCGTAAGCGGCAAATCCAGCGTGACAAGCGGCGTAACTAGCACACGCTCATCCACTACCAGTGGCGCAGGTGCGGCTGGCGGCGCAGGCGGCGTGCCGTTGGTGTCCGTGCCCATCAGGTTGGGCTTGGGCAACACCCCCGCCTTCAGCTGCTGCACGGCTTGCTCCAGCAGGCGCGAGTAGAGCTCAAAGCCCACCGCCGCAATATGCCCGCTCTGCTCTGCGCCGAGCAAATTGCCCGTGCCGCGCAGCTCCAGATCGCGCATGGCAATCCGAAAGCCTGCGCCTAGCTCGGTGGCCTCTTGGATCGCTTGCAGCCGTTGGCGGGCTTCCTCGCTGAGCGGGCCATCATTGCGGTAGAACAGGTAGGCATACGCTCGGCTTGCGCCGCGCCCGACACGCCCGCGTAGCTGATAGAGTTGGGCTAGCCCGTAGTTGGTTGCATCATCAATGATGATCGTATTAGCGTTGGGCACATCCAGCCCATTCTCGATAATCGTGGTACACACCAGCACATCGTAGTCGCCCCTAAAGAACGCTAACATCGCCTGCTCCAATTGGCGTTCGTCCATCTGCCCGTGGGCCACCGTAATGTTCGCTGCGGGCACAAGCTGTTGCAGGTGCGTAGCAACATGAAAGATGCTTTGCACGCGGTTATGCACATAGTAGACCTGCCCCCCCCGATCAAGCTCACGCTGGATCGCATCCCGGGTCAGATGGTCATCGCTGGGCAGCACGTAGGTCTTGATTGGGATACGGTCTTCGGGCGGAGTGTTAATCAAGCTCATATCGCGGATGCCGGCCAGCGTCATATGTAGCGTGCGCGGAATCGGCGTGGCCGTCAAAGTCAGCACATCCACTTCTGTGCGGAGTTCCTTGAGGCGTTCTTTGTGGCGCACGCCAAAGCGTTGCTCTTCATCAATGATAAGCAAGCCCAAGTCTTTAAAGACCACATCTTTGGAGAGCAGGCGGTGGGTGCCGATCAACACATCCACTTCGCCGCGAACCAACCGCTTGATAATCTGGTTCTGTTCGCGAGTGCTGCGGAAACGCGAGAGCATCTCGATCTCAACAGGAAACGGGGTCATCCGTTCTCGGAAGGTAGTGTAGTGCTGCTGCGCGAGGACGGTGGTGGGCACTAGCACCGCCACTTGCTTGCCCGATTGCACCGCCTTGAAGGCTGCCCGCAGGGCCACTTCCGTTTTGCCAAAGCCGACATCACCGCAGATCAGGCGATCCATCGGAGCTGGCGACTCCATGTCTTGCTTCACATCATTCAAGGCGCGGAGCTGATCGCTCGTCTCGATGAACCCAAACGACTCCTCCAGCTCGTGCTGCCAATCGTTATCGGGCGCAAAGGCAAAGCCCTGCTCAGTTTGGCGGCGGGCATAGATCGCCAGCAAATCATCTGCCAGATCACGCACGGCAGCGCGGGCTTTGCGCTTGGCCCGCTCCCACTCCTGCGTTCCCAGTCGCGTCAACGTCGGAGCCGAGTCGCCTGCACCAATGTACCGGGCCACCCGATCCACCTGATCTACCGGCACGTACAGGCGATCTCCGCCCGCGTAACGCAAGGCCAGATACTCGCGTTCGATGCCACCGACGGTGCGCCGCAGCAAGCCTTCGTACACGGCAATACCATGCTCAATATGCACCACGTAGTCGCCCGCCTTCAAGCCGCGCAGAAAGGCGGCCCGCTCATCGGCGGTACGTTGCTTGCGCTGCTGGCGGTGGGCATGCGAGCGGCGTTGTCTCCATCCAAACAGCTCTGTATCGGTGTAAAGTGTCAGGTTGCGGGCGGGCAAGTGCCAGCCCTCATCCAGTGCGCCGTGCAGCAAGGTCAGGTGATCCGGTAGCTCAGCCACACTCGTGGCACACGCCTCAGCCAACAGCTCTTGCAAGCGGGCCGCTTGGGGCGAGATCAGCACCACCCGCTGTTCTTGCTGCACGCGCTTGGCAATCTCTTGCACCACCCGCTTGAGCTGCCCGCCATACCGCTCAGCGGCCGTGAAATGTGGGGCAGGCATGGCCTGCACAGGTGGCAGGCGGTGCAAGCCCGGCAGATTGGGAATACCATCGTTGTTGCTCAGATCGAGCATCAAGGGGCTAGCCGTCGCCCGGAGGGTCTGCTCAATCAGTTCATCCCAGACCAGATACGGGCGGGGATAGGCGGCCGGCAGTTCGCCACTCAATAACAGCTCGGCGTGCTGCTCCTCTGCACGGCAGTGCCAATCGTGGGCAACTTGGGCCAGCACCCCCAGCTCATCGCAAGCGAGCACACTCGCGGGCGGCAGATGCGCCACAAGGGCCGTGCCAGACTGATCAAAGAACGGGGCCAGCACTGCCCAGCTATCGCGGTAGTCGCCCAGTTCGAGCCGACTGAGCATCTGCTCCCAGACCGCCCGCGCTTCGGGGCGCATGATGCTGAGGTCAAGCGCAGCAAGGCGAGCATATGCGGCCGCAGCATGCCACATGGGGGCTTCATAGGCAGGCACGACACTGACATAATTGAGGCGTTGCTCGCTGCGCTGGCTGGTCGGATCAAAGCGGCGCAGGCTGTCGAGTTCATCGCCAAACCACTCGCAGCGGAGCGGCTGTTCATCGGCAGGCGACCAAATATCCACTAGCCCACCACGCCGCACCAACTCGCCCGGCTGCTGCACCAGATTCACGCGCTGATAGCCCTGTGTCAGCCATTGGCGCAGCAGCCCATCTTGGGCATACGGTTGCCCTACCTGTAGCGTGATCGTCGCCTGCCGCAATGCCGCTGGAGTGAGCGTCGGCTGCAACACCGCCCGCACCGGCGCAACAATTACCGGCGGATGGGCCGGCTCGTAGCGGGCCAGAGCATGCAGCACTGCAAGGCGTTGGCGTAGCACCGAGTTACTCGGCGCAATCAGCTCATATGGCAACGTATCATGGGCGGGGAACAGCAGCACAGGCCGCTCATCGAGCCACTCAGCTAGCGCGGCGTGGGCCCGCTGGGCGTGGTCGCTACTTGCGACCAGATACAGCAGCGGCGCGGGGTGGTAGGCCGCCAAGGCCGCAAGCACAGGCACTCGCGCCGCACCGAGCAATGGCGCAAGCTGGATCAGGGCGGGCGTGGGCACACCACCCACACGGGCAGCAAGGCGCATCTGCACGGCAGTCACTTCAGGTAACGCCACAAGCTCATCGCGCAGACTCCGCAGATTGGTCACCATCGTATTTCCACCCCGCCTCAGCCACCAGCCACCGATTGGCAGGCGCACCAAAACGCCAGCTTACCGTTATGGACGACTGGCACTGTAGCAACTTTTCCGCTTGTGTTATAGCACGAATTCGCCTTCTGGTAAAGGTATCTGGACAGAAATGGGTACGGATACCAATTGACAGAGACGAGTCGGCGTGTTACCATCATTTTAGTATGACATGTAAAATTTTGGACCGGAATACCTGATAATGCCAGCCACCCTCGCTATCTGGATACATATTTACCTTACACCTGCAATTATTACCATGATGTTGTGGGGTGGCTTGACAGTAGCACTGATGTGGCTCAATCAGCGTGGCGCAGCTTCGGCACGCTGGGCCCTCCTGTTCACCCTACCAGTCCTCTTCCTTGCCCACCATCAGCTCTGGGCCGTGCGCCACAGCACCGATGCCACCAGCATTTATGTCGCGTTTATAACCGGCATGCTGATCTGGACATGGCACGAACTAGCTTTCTACAGCGGCGTTATCACTGGGCCGTGGCGCAAGCCGTGCCCCCCACACGCCAAAGGCTGGGATCGTTTCTGTTACGCACTCGGCACGCACCTCTACCACGAAGGTGCCGTTGCCATTGAAGCTGCATTCCTCTGGTGGGTCTTTCACAATGCCGTCAATGTGATTGGGGCACTCACCTTCGTGCTGCTGTGGGCTTTGCAGCACAGTGCCAAGCTCAATGTCCTACTCGGTGTGCGGAGCCTTGACGTTGCCATTTTGCCCCAGCACCTGCACTATCTGGGCAGCTTCTGGACCCAACGTGCCGTGAATGCCTTCTTCATTCCTGCCATAACGATCATGATCATCATGGCAATTGGGCTGTGGGTTCAAGTCGGGATTCATGTGCCGCATGATCACGCAATTGCCTTGACGCTGCTGGCCACCCTGCTCACGCTCGGCGTGCTGGAGCATGGGTTGCTGGTGGTTCCAGCACTTGTGCCCCATGCAGCAGTTAGCAAGCCCCCGTCGCGGGCGGAAATATCGCACCTGAATAACTACCCCGATTAGGGCCAGTTGGCTTCAGGCTGGGCCCCTCGCGCTACACCGAGCGCACCAGCTCCAACAAGGTATCGCCGCGCAACTGCACATATGGGGTATCGGTTTCCGGCTCATCCAACAGATCTAACCCCAGCGTTTCATGCAAAAAGTCGTTCAACGCATCCACATCTGGGAAGGTCACATAGGTTGCATGATCACCCTCATTATACGCGACACGCCACAGTTGCCCGAGTCGCTCATCGCGCCATACACGCAAATCACTCAATGCAGTCAATGCCGTCATGGTGTTCGCCTCCTGCACGCGGCAGTGCCATTCGGCATACTCCCCGCAGTGCGCTGTTCTCACCTCTTGACGATTCATCGTAGCGCAGAGTTGCGTGTTTTCACTGGGATTGGAATGAAGATTTGATGAGCATGCAATGAGGCCCATCTCAGACTCCGTTGCCCAAGCCTATGCTACAATAGGGCATTGTGAGAACACCATCAACACGATCACCAACACCAACTCGCCCAATCCTTGCCGCTATGCTGCTTGCGGCGTTGCTGCTGCTTGTTATTGGTGGGGGCGTGGGGCTATTTGTCCAGCAACGCCTTGCGGCATGTGCTTCCGTGCCCCTAATCGGCACGAACATCTTGCCCAATGCCGCCCTGCGGCCTAACCCGGCCCAGCCAGCTCTGCCCGACGGCTGGCGAGCCGCCGCACCGGGCGTGCAACTCGGCGAATTCTCGCTCGATGCGGACGGGCGGGCCCTGCAACTGATGGGCGTTGCCAACTATGTCGAAACGCCGCCCGTGCCGGTGCAGGGCGGGCAACGCTACTGCGTGACCGCCCGGGCCATCACCGACACACCGCTCGGCTCACCCACGCGGGTGCAGCTCACGGCCCACTGGTTCGATCCACAGGGGCAGCCTATCGGCTCGCCGCGCATTGCCCCGCCCGCCCCCAATAGCTGGCAGGATGTGGTTCTCTGGCAGCCCGACAACCCACCCGATGACTGGTCCTATCTCCGCGCCGATCTTGCCGCCCCCCCCAATGCCGCGAGCCTGCGCGTGCGCGTGCAACCGGCCGCCGATGATCGCATCTACCTTGATCTGCTGCGGGTGCAGCGTGGCGGCAATGCCACCGCATGGCAGCCCGACCCCGAACCTGCACCGATCACGATCTTGCCGTGGCCGGGCGGCAAGCAGGCCGCCGTCTCCTTCTCCTTCGATTGGGAGACGGCGATGGGCGGCCTGATCCACTCGCGCTCGGTGGATGATCCCAACAGCGACCAAGACCCACTGGTACGCGGCATGCGGATGCGCGAAGGCATCACCACTTCGCTGGCCATCTTTGCCCCGTATGGCATCCGCGCCACCTACTTTGCCAATGGCTACAACTTCCTCGCGGGCAACCCAGAGCGGCGCGAGTTTATGGGCAACCCCACCTATGCGTGGGCCAATACGGCCAATCGTTGGACTTCCGATCAGTGGCAGCAGCAGGCGTGGTTTGCCGCCGATCCGCACGGGACTATCGAGACCCACCCGGAATGGTACTTTGCCGATCTGATCCCGCTCCTCCGCGCCGCCAACCACGATATTCAGAGCCACACCTTCAGCCACTTCTATGGCGGCTTTGTCACGGCTGCCGATTGGCACGCCGATCTGCAAGCGTGGCGTGAGGTTGCCGCCGAGCGGGATGTGCCCTCAGCCGTTGCGCTCGCCTTTCCGTGGAGCAGCAGCGGCGGCATGAGCGACGCAAGCTGGCATGTGCTCACCGAATACGGCATCACCACCATCACCCGCACGAGTGGGCAAGCGCAGTACAACCTATTCCCGCGCACAGCTGAGGGCGTAGTGGCAGAGCCACACTGCCGCCCCCTGCCAGCCCACCCGCAGATCACCGCCTGCCCCGATTTCTACCTGACCCCCACGAGTGCAACACGCGCCTTGACCCAGATTGAACAGGCGGTAACTACGGGCGGTATGATTGACCTGTGGGCCCACACCGAAGAGGTGATCACCCCTGAGCAACAAGCCGCGTGGCAACGTGTGGTACACTACGCAGCGACACATACCCACGTTTGGGTGGCACCGCTGCGCGAGATTAGCGCGTGGCAACGCGCCCGTGACCAACTTCAGGTGCAGCCGCTTGAGCCATCCGAGGGCGACCTGCGAGTACATGTACAGAGTACTAACGTTATGCCGGAGCTAGGCATCCTGTTGCCATTTGAACCGGAGCGCGTGCAGGTGACAACACCAGCAGGCACGCCGCTTACGGTGCGGCAGGACGGTGCGCGGCTTCTGTTTGAGATGCCTGCGACAACGGTGGAGATACGCGCATGGCGCAAGACATAAGACCTTCTAGGGTGCTTCAGCCCCTGCCCGTGCTGACCGCACTTGGGAGCCAACGCGGTGGACTACGCTTGTACCAATGGCTGTGGCTCCTATTTTGTGTGGTGGCGGCATTAGCCGTGGCCGTGCCCCGCCTGATCGGCCAACCGACGATCTACCAAACCAGCGCGACCGTCCTGTTCGATGCCAATCGCTACGCCGGCCTGTACCTACCCGATGGCAGCATCTCCCCCGATTACGCCGTTGCTCTGCGGGATGCTGAAGAAGCCGTGCGCCAACGCCTGCTCGCGCAGCGCAATCTGCGCTTCGGCGCACCCGATTTCCGCAGCAGCTATGTGCCCGACGCACCCGGCAGCGTACAGGTGATCGGGATTGGCGCAACCCCTGACGAAGCGCAGCAACTCGCCACTGCCGCCGCCGATGAACTGGTGCGCCAGATTCGGGCGGCGGGCGGGCGCGAAATCCTCCGCAACCTGATGGGCTGGGAACTCGTTGCAGCCTTGCAGGGCGAAGACCCCGACACGCCCTTTCAGGCTGCACTACGGGGCATGATCGAACGCAACGCGCACCCCATGAGCCGCCCGATTGAGCCGGTGGCCCTACGGATTGATGCCGCAGCACTGACTGAAGAAGAACGCAACGACTTGGCCCGTGCGCTCGAAGCCCGCTATGATTTGTGGACGTTTGCGATCAACGCGCATAACACAGGGCTAGATATGGCCTGTGCTACGGCAAGCATCAGCACCACCGCCGCCCGCGAAGCCGCGCTGCTCACTTGCGCCGCCAATGATCCAGCTGTTGCGGCCGAACTCGATGCCCGCAATCGGGCGATTGCCAGCCGCCTCACGGTAGATGTACTCCTCCAGTATTTGCGCCAAAACTACAACACCAGCTTCACCCCCGAAGTCGTTTCCGCCGCGTATCGCACGGCCGTGCCGCGGCCCACCGCGCCCGTGCCGCACAACACGACGGCCCTGCTGCTGCTAGCAGTGGTGGCCGGCTTGGGCTTTGGGGCGATTGGCGTGTATGTAGATCGTAGCGCAGGCGTGGTGGCTAAGCTGCGTGATCTGTGGGCCTACCGCGAGCTGATCCGCAATATGGTGCTGCGCGATCTGCGTACCCGCTACAAAAGCAGTGCGCTCGGCTATCTGTGGACGCAGCTTGCCCCGCTGCTATTGATGCTGTTGTTCCTGTTTGTGTTTAGTGTGCTGCTGCCGGCCGGAATTGCGCTCTATCCGGTGTTCCTGATCGTCGGCTTGATGCCATGGAACTACTTCGCCGAAGCGGTGATGGGCGGCACACGCAGCGTCATAGATAATGCCGCGCTGATCAAGAAGGTCTACTTCCCACGTGAAGTCCTCCCGCTTACAAGCGTCTTCTCGGCACTGGTCAATTTCCTGCTCTCGCTCCCGATGATGTTTGTGGTGATGGCCATTACGCAGTGGCTCGTCCTACGCGAGTTCCAATTTACGTGGACGATTGCCTACATGCCAATCCTGATTGTGATCCAGACGATCTACACCGTTGGCATTGCCCTGTTCCTGAGTGCCCTCGCCGTGCAGTTCCGCGACATCGTACATCTGGTGGGGATTATCTTGCAGTTCTGGTTCTTCCTCACGCCGATCTTCTATGGGCTAGACCTGATCGGCGATCCGTTAGCGCGGATCGTGCGCTGGGTCAACCCGATGGCTTCGCTGGTCGAGTTCTACCGCGAAATTCTGTATGGCAATACCGTCCCGATAGGGCAGATTCCCACGCCAAGCGTGCCCGCGCCGGATGCTGTGCTGCGTGTGGTGGTCACCGCCGTGCTCATGCTGACAGTGGGTTACTGGTTCTTCCAACGCCACAGCAAACGCTTCGGCGAGGAGCTGT
>CALCJV010000059.1 GCA_937967405.1 uncultured Chloroflexales bacterium
AGCAGATCGGCGCGGCTATGAATGCTGATCAGGGCAGGCGACGAGCTAGCGTGTGCAGGGCGTGGGTCAAGGGGTGCTGCGGATAGCGCAAAACAAACACATCGCTGCTGGCAAGGGCCGCTAGCTCATCGAAGTGCGGCAACACCGCCGCAACCGGCGTGGCAAAGCTGTGTGCGACCTGCGCGAGCACAGCAGCGGGAGCATACACTGTTGGGGCTTGGTTCACGATCAGCAGTGGCTGGCGTACATCGAGCTGGCGGGCAACATCCAGCAGCACCCCCGTCCCCTGATAGTCTTGTGAGTCGAGACGCAGCAAGACGAGCAGCGTATCGCACAGGGCCAGCGTCACAAGCGTTTCCGGCTGCACCCCAGCATCCGTATCCAGCACAAGGACATCAAGCGCGAGTTCCTGCGTTAGGATGTGCAAGCCATGTTCAACCTGCTCTACGCTGTAGCCATGCTGCCATACACGCCGCACCACTGTCGCATCGGTGCTGGCCGGCAACACAAACAGTCGCCCGTAGGCATCCAAGCCGAGCGCAGCAGTCCGATCCAGCGTAGCGGCGGGACACGGGAGCTGTTCTAAGATATATGCCGCAAACGAGGGACTAGGCGACTCGGTGGGCACGGGCAGCCGCAGCAAGATGTGCAAGGCGGGGGCGTGTAAGCTCATATCCACCAGCCCCACCCGCAAGCCACGCTGCACCAACAACACCGCGAGATTCGCGGCGAGGTGGGATTTGCCTGTGCCGCGCTGGAACGAATGCACGGCAATAACAGGGGCGACCATCGTCAGGCTGATCGGGGAGCGCGATATGCCTCTACCATATCAGCGATCCGCCATAAGCCGTTGGGCAACTTGGCGCAACTTGGCGGTCATAGGGTGATCAGGATAACGCAAGGCGAAGATGCCACTGCTCGCCAAAGCCATCATCTCATCCGAGTGTGGCAACACCGCCGCCACTTCACAGTTGTAGGTCTCCTCGACACGCTGCTGCACCGCCGCAAAATCAAACACCGTCGGCACTTTGTTGACGATCAACACCATTTGCTGCACATCCAGCTTGCGGGCAACTTCAACGGTTACGCCTGTGCCTTGATAGTCCTGATTATCGGGGCGCAGCAGGATCGCCAGTGCATCGGAAATGGCAATCGAGAGCAGCGTTTCTTCGTTCAAGCCGGGGTGCGTATCAATCATCAGCACATCCAGATCAAGAGCCTCTATCACGCTTTGAAAGCCATCATTGAGCAAGCCCACATCATACCCCTCGCGCAGCACGCGGGCAATCTCGCCCGCTTTGATACTGGAGGGGATCAGGTACATCTTGCCGGCGATGGGCATCCCAAGCGTATCCGTCACATCATACGCGGCCTGTTCGATCTCGCAGTTGCCCCACAGATAATCGTTGAGCGAATACTGCATGCGCTCCTCCTCCAAACCGAACAGGACGTGAATACCGGGCGACTGAATGTCGGTATCTACCACGCCGACCTGCAACCCACTTTCGGCGAGGATGGCGGTCACATTAGCTGTGGTGTTGGATTTGCCCGTACCACCACGAAACGAATGAATCGAAATAATCCGCGACATATGCTCTTGCTCCTTGTCACCCGATTGGGGGTGCTGACTGGACCGGTACACAGCACCGATTGAACCGTGTCTTGTTTGATCCCTACTGCATATTATACACAACGTCGGCGGCAAGCGTTCTAGTGTGTCCCGGACAGCACACCGCTTGCACCTGTGCTACACTATATACATCACTAGTGCAAGCGGAGTATGACCCGCTTGCACTAGCGATGAGGAGCAGAAACAGGATGGCGAGCCAAAAACCCATCATTCTTGCGATAGCCGATGATTTCGGTGTGCTGAGTGCAGTCGTGTGTAATCTCCGTCACTGACCTGAGCAGCAAGCACGGCCCAGCCCGCCCATCTAGCACAGATCCCACCCGACACCACAAGACCCTATGAAGCCCTACCGCACCCAACTCTACCTGCTCATCCTGTGGCTTGCTACCGCGTTGTTGCCCGCCTGCGCTAGCCCAGTGCGCGAGGATGTGGTGACAGTGCGCCGCCTAACAACCCCCACCGCCGCCAGTATTGTCTCTCCAACAACAATCCCATCCACCCCGCGCCTGCCACCCGCGCCTGTGCCGACTGCACCAGCCCTGCCCGAAGCAGTGGTGATCCAAGCCGGCAATTTGCGGACAGAGCCACGCATCGCCGATGAGACCGTGCTCGCCCAAGTCTGCCCCCTAGACGAACTGATAATCCTAGAGGAATTTGAGCGCGACGACATTCGCTGGTTGCGGGTGCGCGTGCAGAGCCAGAACAGTACCGCCTGCACCGCCAATCATGCGAGTGCGGGCAGTGTCGGCTGGCTGAGTAGCCGCCTTGTTGAACGCCGCCCACCGCCCGTTGCCGATGTGCCGCCCGATCCAGCCCCTTACCGTGATCCGCCGCTGGTGGGTGGTGCGCTTGATCTGGGCAACCCGCCCCCAGCCGCGCCAACGGCCGCCACCAGTAACCCGCCCGCAGTACCGGTATCCAGCACCCGCCCAATCCAAGAGCTGGCCCGTTGGCGCAGTGAAGCGGGCTTGACTGGCATTGCCTTCACCCCCGATGGGCAGCAGCTGGCTGGTACATTCGTCAATGGCACAGTGCAGATCTGGAATGCCACCAACGGGCGACTTAGCCAAACCTTGCTCGTAACCCGCACCAGCACCCCTAGCGCACTGCTCCAGACGGTGGGGATTCCGCTTGCCACCAGCGCAGAAGGGCAATACCTCGCGGCCGGCTTCACGCTCAAAGCCTACGTGGATAGCAAGAAGGTGAGCGATGCCGACGAGCCGGGCGAGGTCTGGGTGTGGTCGTTACCTACCAGCACCCTCAGCACGATCATTCCGGTAGCGGCAGCCGCCCTCGCCTTCAGCCCCGATCCGCGCATGCTGGCCGTGGCGGGTGTGCCCACCAGCACGCTGCAAGCCGCACCGGCCAATCAGCCTGTAAACTTGCTGGGTGGCGCGGTGCAGCTGTGGGAACTAGGCCCACCCAACAGCCTACGCCGCACGCTGGCCGTCTCTGGCACGGCCCAAGTCCGCACGCTGCACTTCAGCCCCGATGGGCAGCAACTGGTGGCGGTGCTGCGTGATGGCACGCTGCAAGGCTGGGAAGTGGCGAGCGGCGCAATCCTGCCCCTCAGCACCGTGCGCGAGGCCCTGCACGTCGCCTTTGATCCATTTGGGCGGCTGGTGCTGGTGCGCCTGACCGGGGACACCCCGCGCCTTGTGCCCGCCCCAAGCGGCGCAGACCAACCCGTCCAGACCCGCAGCACGATCCAGTTGCAATTACAGGATGTGGTCACCGGTGAAACGCTTCAGACCCTCGATCTGGAGCTAGATGGGCTATTCCGGACCGCCCAGTTCAGCCCAGATGGAACGCTGCTGCTGCTCGTTGCCGATGGGCTGATGCAGATTTGGAATGTGCAGAGCGGGCAGCTCGAAGCAAACTTAGCCCGCCCCGAAAACAGCTCGGCTCTACCCGATGCCGTCGTCTTCAGTGCCAATAGCGAACGTCTAGCAGCGGCGTGGAGCGACGGCACGCTACAGGTGTGGAGTGCAGCCGGTACGCCTGCGGTGGTTGGCTTCTCGCCCAATGTACCCATCACGCCGATCCCGCTCACGCCCACCGCCGCCCCTATCGGCACTGGGCGCGTGATCGCGGCTACGCCGCTCCGCAGTGCGCCCCGCACCGCCCCCGCTACCGCCCGCGACCTGCTCTGCCCCAACGATGCACTGGAGATCATCGAGCGGCGCGGCGATTGGCTACAGGTGCGCGTGGTGGGCCTAGCCGCCGCCTGTGGCGATACACACGCCGCCCCCACGAGCGAGGGCTGGGTGAGTGTGCGGTTTGTGGCCCGCGATCCCTAAGCCCAGCGCAGCTGCCTGCCCACACCGGCCGCGCTTGTGGTATGCTAAGCGACATGACGATCTGGGCTATTGCTGACCTGCATCTCTCGACGGTGCAACCCAAGCCGATGGACGTATTTGGCGATCACTGGCACAACCATGCCGAGCGCATTGCGACGGCATGGCGGGCCCAAGTTGCGCCTACTGATCTGGTGCTGCTGGCGGGCGATATTTCGTGGGCCTTGAAACTGCCCGCCGCCCTGCCCGATCTGCACTGGATTGACGCGCTGCCCGGCACCAAAGTCATGATCCGCGGCAACCACGATTACTGGTATCCACGCAAGCCTGCACCGCTCCGCAAGCACCTGCCGGACAGCATCATCGCACTCGGTGGCGATGCAGTAGCGACGCACGAGGTGGTGGTGTGTGGCACACGCGGCTGGCTCACGCCTGATTTTGTTGGCTTCGATCCTGCGACTGATGAGCGCATCTACCGCCGCGAGTTAGGCATGCTCGATACCGCCCTTGCCCACGCGCACCGCCTCGCACAAGGCCAGCAGCCGATCATTGCGCTGCTGCACTTCCCACCCTTTGTCAATCACCACCCCACTGCCTTTGCCCAGCGGCTCAGCGCGGCCGGTGTGGCCGTGTGCCTGTATGGCCACCTGCACCGCCGCGAGGACTGGGCAGCAGCGGTGCAGGGCCACGTGGATGGCGTGCGCTACCAACTGACCGCCTGCGATTACCTGAACTTTGCGCCGACGCTGGTGCGCGGGGTGCAGCCAGAATAGCCCATCTGTCCTACCCTCTTTCGACAAATCCGCCATGCTGTGCTATACTATGTGCATAGAATAGCCGATTAGGGTACGCTAAAGTGGGGCTGCTACAGCATGCCCGCTTTTCTGTGTACGTGGCTAGCTCTGCCCCTGCCTAGCAACAAAAGGAGTAACCAAGCGTTATGGAAATTGGTATTGTGCGCCCCATCAGCCTCGTAGATGAGATGCGGAGTTCCTACCTCGATTACGCCATGAGCGTGATCGTCTCGCGTGCGCTGCCCGATGTGCGCGATGGACTCAAGCCCGTGCAACGGCGCATCCTCTATGCGATGCTGCGCGAGGGCTTGCGCCACGATCAACGCTACTCCAAATGTGCCGGTATCGTCGGCGAGGTGCTCAAGAAGTACCACCCACACGGCGACTCGGCCGTGTATGATGCCCTAGTGCGGCTGGCCCAGCCGTGGAATATGCGCTACCCGCTGGTGGATGGGCAAGGCAACTTTGGTTCGATTGACGGCGACCCGCCCGCCGCCTACCGCTACACCGAAGCCCGCCTGACCCAGATCGCCGAAGAGCTGCTGATGGAGATTGAGAAGAATACGGTAGACTTCCGCCCCAACTTCGATGGCGAACACCAAGAGCCGAAAGTGCTGCCGGCCCTGCTCCCCAATCTGCTGCTGAATGGCGCAGCGGGCATTGCCGTCGGCATGGCGACCAACATCCCACCCCACAATCTCGGCGAACTCTGCAACGCCCTCACCCACCTGATTGACCATCCAGACGCGACGGTGGAGGATTTGAATCAGCTTCTGCCGGGCCCCGATTTTCCGACGGGAGCAAGCATTCTCGGCACTAACGGGATTGTCCAAGCCTATAGCACTGGGCGCGGGCAGATTACCTTGCGGGCCAAGGCCCACATCGAAGAAGCGGCCCGCGGCGCATTCAACATTGTCGTGACCGAGCTACCGTACCAAGTCAACAAAGCTCGCCTCCACGAGCGGATGGCCGAGATGGCCAAAGAGCGCAAGATCGAAGGCATCCGCGATATTCAGGATCAGTCGGATCGCAGCGGTATGCGCCTCGTGATCTTGCTCAAGCAAGATGCCCAGCCTAAGAAGGTGCTGAATGCCCTTTACAAGCACACCCAGATGCAGACGACCTTTGGTGTGAATATGTTGGCCCTAATTGAAGGTGGCACGCAGCCGCGGGTGCTAAACCTGAAGCGCATTCTGCTTGAATACATCGAGCATCGGCGCGAGGTGATCCGGCGACGCACCGAGTTCGATCTGGAGAAAGCCCGCGCCCGCGCCCACATCCTCGAAGGGCTGAAGATCGCCCTCGACAACCTCGATGCGGTGATCCGCACGATCCGTAGCTCCGCCACCGTTGAGGCGGCCCGCACCGCCTTGATCAGCAACTTTACGCTGAGTGAGATACAGGCCCAAGCCATTCTGGATATGCAGCTGCGCCGCCTTGCAGCCCTCGAACGCCAGAAGATCGAGGATGAATACAACGAACTCCTCAAGCTGATTGACGACCTCGAAGGCATTCTCGCTGACCCGCAAAAGGTGCTGAACTTGATCAAGCAAGACCTCGCCTACCTGAAGGAGAAGTACGCGGATGAACGGCGCACCCGCATCATCCCCGATGTGGATGGCGACGTAAGCGACGAAGATTTGATCCCCGACATTCGCGTGCTGATTACGCTCACGGATCGCGGCTCGATCAAACGCCAAGCCGCCGACATCTTTCGCACCCAGCGGCGCGGTGGGCGCGGCATGCGCGGCGTGTTGACCCGCGAGCAGGATGTGGTGCGCCACTTGCTCAATTGCAGCACGATGCACAATCTGCTGTTCTTCACAGATCGCGGCAAGGTGTATCAGCTCAAAGCCTACGAAGTGCCTGATGCCAGCCGCACCGCCAAAGGGATCGCCCTTGTGAACCTGATCGCACTAGAACCAAACGAACAAGTCACCTCGCTCCTTGCCGTCTCGGATGCCGATTTCGAGAGTGGTGAATACCTCGTGATGGCAACCGTGCGCGGCAGGATCAAGCGCACCGCCCTCAAGGAGTATAGCCAAGTGCGCTCGAATGGCTTGATTGCGATTAGGCTAGAAGAGGATGATATGCTGGGCTGGGTTGCCCTTAGTCGCGGCAAAGAGGATATTCTGCTGACAACGGCACTAGGGCGCACCAATCGCTTCAAGCAGAGCGAGGTGCGCCCAATGGGCCGCCCCGCGACAGGCGTAATCGGGATTAGCCTCCAAGAAGATGACCGCGTGGTGAATATGAACTTGACCCGCGATAACGCCGATCTGCTGCTGGTGACGGAAGCTGGGCATGGCAAACGCACGAGCCTCAATGAGTATCTGGTGAAGGGGCGGGCAACGCAGGGCGTGATCAGCATCAAGCTCCGCAATGACACAGATCGGGTGGCGGGCGCACTTATCGTAGATGACGAGTCGCTGGTCACATTCATTACCCGCAACGGCATTGTGCTGCGGACTGGGGCGGAGGGCATTTCGCGCTTAGGGCGTTCGACGCAGGGCGTGATCCTGCTCAACCTCGACAAAGGCGATACGGTTGCCGCACTCTCGGTCGAGCAACCCGATCACGAGGCCAACGGCAACGGCAACCACCCTGACGGCGACCTGCTGCTGATGACAACAACGGAGTAGCAGCGCAGCGGCTAGACCGCGCCCACCATTGCCGATACAGACGCGAGGGGGAGCGGCACGGCTCTCCGCATTGCTATGCGGGCGATAGGTTAGATATACGTTACGCGGCCAACCACGCGCCGCGTAAATAAACCTCTACCAAACTATCACTCTTTTGTAAGCCCACTTTCAGCGCAATTCAGCTATCATAGATAGTAAGGTGGAGGTGATCCACGTTGCACATCCACCAGCATGCCCTGACGCGCAATACCCACCGCGTTTACGCTGCACGAAAGGAGTACGACCATGCCTACCCTCATTGCAACAGGAGTCAGTGTAACCTTCATGCTCATTCTCGGCTGGTTCACCCGCGAAATCTTCAGCAAGCGGCGGAGCCAATACGCTTTGACACAGGGCACACCCCGCATCTCGCGGATGCATCTGGTAATGGCGGCAATGTTTCACTGGAGTCTCGGCTTGGGCTTGGCGGGCACGATTATCGGGGCGACGCTCGGCTTCCTCCTGCCAGATGTCACCTCTGTGCTGAGCAGCATTGCCGCTGCCACCCTACTCGCCGCACTGATCGGTGGGCTGGTGGGGCTGGTGCACGGCTTGCTTGATCCGGCTTAAGCCCGCCAAACTGTACGCCTAGCCCGCGCTGATCGTTTTGGCGCGGGTCGGCTTGGGCTGGAACCCACCCGTCGCTCGTGAGCCGAAGCAGCAGACTTCCGGTAGCAGCCGGGGGAATCTGGGCTGGATCAAGCACAATCGTATATTCGCGCCACGCTTCCTCTAATGTGAAGCATCCTAGCGGCGTGAAGCTCAAGCTATCGTGCGTAGCAGGCGACCACGCCACTGTCTCTGGGGCAGCCGTCACACACACCTCTGCGGGCCCAAGTTGCGCTGGGCGGTTGCCGCCCGCAAGCGTGAGGTTCAGCACTGCCGCCGGATCGCCGACCCGCCACGCCACCCGCAATAGCGCATCCCCATTCGTCCACGCATACACCGTGCCATCGGCAGCCACTTCGGGCAGATAGAAGCCGCGCACCTGTGCCGCAAAGTCGCGGGCCGTGATCGGCAGGGGCACGGTGGGCAAGCTGCCCGCCTGATCTGGCTCAACCCGATAGCGGGTGAAATCGAGGCTGAGCAGGGCTACATTGCGTGGCTTCTGGTTGGTGAGTTGCTCGAATTCGGGTACGCGCAGGGTCAGGTCATCAAGGCGGGTTAAGCGCATGCCGGGCAGCACCAGATCAGCTCCACTGGCACTCAGCAGGAGTTGCACCTCGCGCCCTTGGGCCTGCCAGTAGGCCACCTGCTGCGCGAGTGGTTCGGCATACGTGCCGGGATTGCTGCTCTTGACGGGTAAGGCATTCACGCCAAAGCCGAAGCGCAGCGGCGTAGCCACTAGATCAGGCACGTCGCGGCTCTGGCTGGCGGTGGGCGCACCGCCCCGCACCAGCAAGACGGTGTCGGTCTCAATCTGGGCGGCTGTGTCCGCGAGGGTTGCCACTGCCCCGTGATACTCGATGTGGCGATAGACTGGGCGACCTGTCCACGCAAAGAATGCCACCAGCAGCAGTGCGGCACTCGCGGCACTCATACGGCGCATGCGCCCCGCCCAGCCTTGCACCAGTGGGCGAGGCCCTGCCAGTTGCACCAGTGCATAGGCGATGGCAAGCGAGAAGGTGGGGTAGGCAATCGGTACGAAGCGGCGCAGGATATAGATGTAGGTCTGATCGGTTGTGCCGTAGGTATCGCGCACAAAGAAGAACGTGCCTAGCAAGCCCACCACCAGAAACAGCCACGAAGCCCGGCTTAGCCCGCGCCACCACCAGAGCGCAAAGCCCACCACCCCTAGCACCACCCCTAGCGGCGAGAGATACCAGCCGATCCGCACGAGATTGGCAAGCGGAACCATCCGGCGCGGATCGCCGCCGGGCGGTGGTTCGGGGATGGCAACTGGCGCACCAACGTAGCCCTGCAAGATCAGGCAGGCATCGGCTTCAGGCGCAAGCCCAGCCTGCCCCTGCCAGTTCTGCGGCAGAAGACACACGGGCAGCTCAGCCAGCAATGCGGGCGTAAGGATTTGCGGGCGCACGATATAGGCATAGCCTGCCAGCAATAGGATCAGCAGAGCTATGCCGCCGCGTAGCCAGTCTTGCCAGCGCACAAGTTGCTGCTCAACCCAACGCACCGGTGTTTGCCACCGCCACAGCACCAGCACGAGGGCCATGCCCCCACTGAGCAGAGCCAGTTCGCGCCAGATTTGCAGCGGGTCTTTGAAGGGGCTACGGTTGGTGGTATGGTAGACCTCACGCAGCAGCGGGGTGATGAACGGCTGGGCGATGTAGGACGTGAGCGCAAAATCTTGCAGGCGAGCGAATGCGGTATCAAAGAAGTAGGCCCGTGCAATGAGAATGATGTGCAGCGCGGCGTGGATTACCATCGTCGCTAGGGCAAGGCTCATCACCGTCTGCGGGCCATGCCACCGCCGCGTGAGCCAGCAGTAGCCAAGATAGGCCAGCACTGGCGCAAGCACGAGAAACGCATCTATACGATTGAGCGCAAGCTGCCCGAAGGCAATCCCCGCAAGGCCAGCATAGGCCAGCCGCGCTCGGCTCGGTAGGGGCGGGTTGCCGTAGAGCGCGGCAAACGCATACAGCCCCGCAAAGATCAGGAATTGTGCGGCGGTTTCGGCGGTGCTATAGCGCGAGAACCAGACCTGCACCGTATTCAGCGCAAGCAGGAGGAAAGCCAACCCCCCCCCCCATACGCCCATCAGCTGCCGCCCTAGCATGCCCACGCTCCATGCACCGAGTACGCCCAATACACCCGGCGCAGCTAAGCCGCCATATACGCCAAAGATGCTGGCGAGCAAGCCGATCCACGCCGAGAGCAGGTGCAGGTGTTGGGGCACGATCCGCCCGCGCTCCAGTTCGCCCTCATTGATGAAGAAGCCCGCCGTGTAGAGCCGCGTGGCAATAAACCGTTCCGGGTTCTGCACACCGAGAAAGTTCGAGCGGGCTTGTTCGGCGGCTCCGCGCAGCACCGAATCCGCAGCTTGCGCCTGTTGCCCTAGCTCAGCGAGCAGTGGGTCATACTGGACAAGGCTCCCCGTGCGGGCTATCGCCAAGCCGGTACTCGCATAGACCCCCGCATCGCGTGCGCCAAGCACCGTCTCAAAGGGCGGCAGCACCAAGCCAAATGCCAGTGCTCCAATCAACGCAAAGGCGGCTACCTCGTACCATTGGGCACGGCGCGGCGTAGCCTCCGGCGGGCGCGGCAACGCGGGCACACGGCGGGCGAGCAGCCCCAGCCCGCCGCAGATTAACGCGACGATGAGAAGCTGTAGCCACAAGCTGAATACGCCCACACTTGCCAGCAGCAACGCCAGCCAGCCACTGAGCAGGGTACTCGCCACTACGCGCACGTAGCCGCTCGTGAGCGGATCGAGATGCGGGAGGGCAAGACGACAGAAGAGCCAGCCGGGCAGGTAGAAGAGCAATGGCAGGGCAAACAGGGCCCGCAGCAATTCCAGCAAATTCAAGGCAGGGTATGCTCCTGATTGGATCGTGTCATCGTGCTCGATGATAGCACGGCTACACCGCGCCGGATAACACGCGCCGCGTAAGTTCCATGTAGACCTGTGTGCCCAGCAGCAACTGCTCGATGCTGAGATGCTCATCAATGCGGTGCAGTTGGGTTGGATCGCCGGGCCCCAGCACAAGCGTCGGGATGCCGAGCCGTCCCGCCGTTGCGCTGCCGTTGGTGCAGTAGGCCGGGGCACACGTCTGCGCGGGCAGCCCCACCGCCTGCACACTCGCTAGAGCCGCCTGTAAGAACGGATGCTCGGCAGCGATGGCCCACGCCGCATGGAAATCAGGGCCCCGGAGCGTTGCGCCCGTGTAGGCTGCGACCTGCACTTCTGGCACGATCACCTGCACCCTATCGCCAAATGGAGCCAACGCCGCCTGTATTTCAGCCAGAACATGGGCTTGTGTTTCGCCCCGCACCAGCCGCCGATCCCAGCGGGTAGTACAAAGATCGGGAACCATGCCCGTGCCGGGATACGGGGCACTGACAATCTCAACCAACTCCAAGACACTTGCGCCCAATACCGGATCGTGGTGAGGGGGTAGCTCACGCAATACGCGGATCACTTCCATCATCGTGTAGACCGCGTTATCGCCCATGTGTGGCGTTGAGCTGTGCGCGGGCGTGCCCAGCGTCGTGACACAGATGCCCGCCCGGCCCTTGTGCCCCACCCCCACCTGTAGTGCCGTGGCCTCGCCAATCACCACCAGATCAGCCGGATGCTCACTCAGGATAGCGGCAAGAGCCTCGCCTTCGTAGGCTTCTTCGGCAACACTCGCGGAGACGGTGAGCGTGCCATGCAGGTCGGCACGCGACACAAACGCCGCCGCACAGATCATCGCTGCGACAGGGCCCTTCATATCCACCGTACCGCGCCCCCAGATCGCACCATCGGCAAGCTCTGCGCCAAACGGATCACGCCGCCACAAGGATCGGGCGGTTGCCGGTACAGTATCCAGATGCCCATCGTAATGCAGGCGCGTGCCTACTCCTGCACGCCCGTGAATGCGTCCAGTGACACTCCCATACGTCCCTACGTATACTTCATCGTAACCGAGCGCACGCATCCATCGTTCGGCCACTGCCGCAGCGGCAGCTTCGCGTCCGGCGTAACTTTCGGCTTGCACCAGTTCGCGGCAACAATCAATGACCATTTGATGTTGTTCATCATTCAGCACGGGAGCTAGCCTCACTTTCGGGTATCGGTGGCGCGGCATGGGGCAACCCATCCGGCGGCTCCAGTAAATCATCGAGATAGGCTATCGCCTCCCCGTTAGGGGTACACAACAGCGTGGTGAAACTCTGCTCGTGGAGATGACGATAGAGCCGCTCCTGCGCCCGCAGCCAACGCTCGCCCTGCGAGCGGGGCACGGCTTCCTGCAAGCCATACGTGCCCAGATAGAATGCTTCGGCAATATTGACGCGCACAAAGCAGCGGTGCACGGGTGCGTCATTACTGTTATCGGTGCTGCTCGTGCGGCGTTTCTCTAGCACCTGCACCACCAGCACTGTTGGCCTACCCATATAGTCGCGCCAGCCACTGCCGCCCATCAGCCAGACCAGCGCAAAGCCAGCCACAATGAAGATCGCCGCTATGTAGATCGGGGCATTCATAAACACCCCCAGACACATGCCAAGATTAAATACGACGAAGCCGCCCAACCCCGCCACAAAAACTTTGGTGGTAGCCGTGTCATGCACCTGCATCCGCGCCACATTGTAGATGCGCGTCCAGTTTACGGGTGACGGCGATGACGGTGGTGGTTGTGGCATTGGTTTGCTCCTTTTGACACGGGCATCGCAGATAAGGCGGTGCAACGATGGTGGAGTGGATGGGGTTGTTGTCCACACCCGCTTCTATGATACCACGAACTCCGCCGCTTACCTGTGCCCCGCGAATTGCCCAACCAACGCAGCCTCACGTCAGGTTGCGCTGTTGCCGTAAGCTATCGCAAAACATGTGCTGTTATGGTATCATAAATAGGGAATAACCCGAACAGGAGGCACCACGATGGACTCACCGTTTGCTGGCATGAACCCCTACCTCGAAGAGCCGAGTATGTGGCCCGATGTGCATAACAGTCTGATCACCGAAATCCGTAACCAGATTCAAAATGCCCTCGCGCCCAAGTATCGCGCCGTGATTACGCCCTACACCGCCTTCGAGAGCATTGAGATTGCCCCTGTGCGAGCCGTCCTGCCCGACGTGGGCGTACTCGAGACCCCGCCCCCGCGCTCAGCACCTAGCGACATTGCCGTAGCCACGGCCGTTGCGCCCGCCGTAGCCATCGAAGCCGCCCCACTCACCCTCCCCGCCCTGATGGAAGTTCCAGTTGAATATGCCCGCATCGAAATTCGCACCGTGCGCGACTCCATCCTCGTCACCGCGATTGAACTGCTCTCGCCCGCCAATAAACGCCCCACCCGCACCGGCGCAGAAGCCTATGAAAGCAAGCGGCAAGAACTCTTCCGCAGCCGCGCCCACCTGCTCGAACTCGACCTGCTGCGCGGCGGCGTGCGCCCACAGGTCGCCCGCCCCCTGCCCGATGCCCCCTACTTCATCTTCCTCAGCCGCGTCGAGCGTCGCCCCTACCTCGAAATCTGGCCCCTCTCGCTCCGTCTCCCAATCAAGCCCGTGCCAATCCCGCTGCGCCCCCCCGACCCGCCCGTGCCCCTCGATCTCGGTGCGGCGATCCACGCCACCTACCGCCGCGCCCGCTACGATCTGGCAATTGATTATACCCAAGCCCCGCCTGCCCCCCTGCTCACGCCTGAAGACAGCCACTGGCTCGATCAGCACCTACGGGCGGCGGGCCTGCGCTAGCCTGCTCCGTTGAGCAGCCCCCATCCACCCACACTGTGTGAGAGCCATGCTATAATGGCGCGGTGAAACGATACAACAGAGGTTTTACACGAGGTTTGCCACAATGCGATACATACGTGCCGTGATGCTCGGCATCACGCTTATAGCTCTGGTAGTAGCTTGCGGAAGCTACGCCCTCCTGCGTGAGATACGCGCTACAGGTGGCAGCAGCAATGTGCCCGTTGAGGTTACGATTGCGCCCGGGGCCACCACGAGCGATATTGCGACAATCCTTGCCCGCGAGGGTCTGATCAGCCAGCCACTCCTATTCACCTCGATTGTGCGGGCCCAAAACCTTGACGGCAAGCTGCAAGCCGGACGCTACTTGCTCACACCCTCGATGACCATGAATGAAATTCTGATCAATCTCCAGTTCAGCCGCGTGGAAGAAGTGCAGTTCACTGTTCCGGAAGGCTTACGGCTAGAGGAGATTGCTGCGATTGTGGAGGAGACCGGGGTTGTATCCAAGCAAGCCTTCCTCGATGTGGTTAGCAACGCGGAGCCGTTCAAAGCGAACTACTTCTTGCTCAATTCACTGCCCCCCAATGCCTCCCTCGAAGGCTACCTCTACCCTGACACCTACCGCATCTCAACCACAGCCAGTGCAGAGGAGATTGCCAGCGTCATGCTGGATCGCTTTAGTCAGCTCTATATTGAGAACGTAGATCAAGTGGTGCGTGTGCCTAACGTCAATGTCCATCAAATCGTTACGATGGCATCAATTGTGCAGCGAGAGTCAGCGCGGATTGACGAAATGCCGCTGATCGGAGCGGTATTCTGGAATCGGCTTAAGCCAGAGAATGTCGCCGAGACCGGCAACGGGCGGCTCCAAGCCGATGCGACCGTCCAGTACGCACTCGGCTTCAGCGAAGAGGAGCAAACGTGGTGGCGCAAGAAATTGACGGACACCGATCTGCGCGTAGACAGCCCATACAACACCCGTGAACGGCCGGGCTTGCCGCCGGGGCCAATTGCTGCGCCGGGCCTCGATGCACTCCTCGCCGCTGCCCGCCCCGATGAAAGTGACAACTACCTCTACTTCGTGGCAAGCTGTGCGCTTGATGGAACTCACAAATTCGCTTCATCCTACCCAGAGTTTCAGGAATACGAGCGTGAGTGGCTGGCCTGTAGCGGTGGTTCGTAAGCCGATTGGCAAGGGGGATGTAACCATGACGACCTACCGCGCTGGCATCATTGGCGATCCGGTTGAGCATAGCCTCTCACCAGCTATGCACACCGCCGCGTTTCAGCAGCTTGGCTTGGATGCGGTGTATGAACGGTGGCCTACACCCGCCGCCGCCCTGCCGACGCGGATTGCCAGCCTGCGTGCGCCGGAGATACTCGGGGCGAGTGTAACGTTGCCGCACAAGTTGGCGGTGATCCCCCTGCTCGATGGGTTAGAGCTTGATGCAGCGCGGATCGGGGCCGTCAACACGATCTACAAGCGCGAGGATGGAGCCTTGATCGGCGCAAATACCGACGCGCCCGGCTTCCTCGAATCGCTCCGGATCGATGGCAACTTCGATCCGGCGGGCACGACGGCACTTATCTTGGGAGCCAGTGGAGCTGCCCGTGCGGCCGTGTTTGCACTGCTCGATGCGGGTGCAGCGCAGATTATCGTTGCCAACCGTTCGCTTGCGCGTGCTGAGCATCTCCTTGCTGATGTGCTCAATAGCCTATACGATGAGGCAGGTGGCACGAACAGTCATACTGCATCTACGCCTGACACCCCGCCGCGACTCATTGCGCTTGCCCTTGATGATAGCGATCTGGGTGATTGGCTCACCCAGAGCCACCTGCTTGTGAATGCAACAGCACTCGGCTGGCACGGTGACGAATCGCCCCTGAGCAATCTGCCTCTTCCCGCCCACCTCCTCGTATGCGATATGGTCTATCGCCAAACCAGCCTGCTTAAGGCGGCACAGGCCGCCGGGGCCCGCACCCTCGATGGCTTTGGCATGCTGCTACGACAGGGGACGCAGGCCTTCACGCGCTGGACGGGGCAGCCTGCACCAGTGGACGTGATGCAGGCCGCCTTGCGTGAGTCGCTTCAGACCCGCCCTGTATGAACTCGCTGCCGCCCCTGCCAATACTTGGACTGCTCATTGTGGGTGGGTTGTTGCTTGGGAGCCTGCTCAACATTGTGATCATCCGCCTGCCCCGCGAACGTCAGCTGCTCCGCACGCCGTTGCACTGCACCCGCACGGGCGAGCCATTGGCGTGGTGGCAAGTAATCCCGCTGTTGGGCTGGCTGATCCAGCGTGGGCGCAGCCGCGATGGTCGCCGCCTGCACTGGATGTTCCCGCTGGTTGAGATCATCAGTGCCACCTTACCGGTGGTGTTTTACCTGCATTACGGTTTCTCAGCAACCTTCGCCTACCTCCTGCTGGTGGCAAGCATCTTGATTATTACGGGGGCAATAGATTGGCTCCACCGCTATATCTATACCTTCGTCATTCTGGGTGGGGCCGTGCTGGTCTTGCTGGCGGGCTTTGCCATTCCGCAGATCACCATCATCAATGGGCTACTCGGCGCACTGATCGGCGGGATGGGCTTCCTGATCTTGTACATGCTGGGCAGTATCCTCTTTCCAGCAACCTCTGTACCCTTCGGCTTGGGCGATGTATATCTCGCCATTTTTATTGGGGCAGCAGTTGGCTTGACCCGCATGAGTACGCCGCTCCTGTATGGCATCCTCATGGCGGGCGTGCTCTCGGCGGGGGTATTGCTCATGCGAACTGTATTCAAGCGCGAGACCCCTCAGTATATCGCCTACGGCACATTCCTCTGCTTGGGCACGCTGCTGTATCTTGCGATCTATGGATTAGCTTGAGATGGACTTGCAGAGCATCGCCCAGATAGGCCTGCGCCTGTTGCAAAATCTGCTGCTGCTGCTCGGTGTGGCGGCGGCCGGCATCATCCTTGTGTTGCTGCTGACGATGGCTCAGAGCCGCAATGATCAAGCCCGTCGCGCCGATGTGATTGTGATTGCCCACCTTGACACATCCTCCGCGCCCCACTTCGATGCCGCAGCACGCCTGTATCAGCAGGGCTACGCCTCACGCCTGATTGTCGCGGGCAGCGATCCGCCGGCCTTCAGGGATCAGTTGATCGCCCGCCGGATCAGCCCTGAGGTCATCCTGATCCCGCCGATCACCACCACCAACCGCCTTGCAAGCATCCGTCAAGTGGCCGCTATTGCCCAAGCAAACCAGTTCAAGTCGGTTCTGATTGTGGACCAGCCAGAGCAGCTTTTACTGACGCTAAAGCTCGCTGGCGATTATGGGCTAGATGCGTATGGTGTGCCCATCAACAGTCTCCAGCCCAATCTGGCAAGCCTGCTCCAATCCACCCTTGATTACTGGCAGTACGCGCTGCTGGGCAGCACCCGCGCTATACCAGCCCCAGCCCCACCGCCACTGCCACCGCCGCCCCCACCAACGAACTGAGCAGATTGACGACATCGTTGGAGAGCCACGCCACGCCGCGCAGGTAGGCATGCGCCTGCCCATCGGCGGCACGCGGGCGTTCGGTCTCGCTCCCGTCGGGCAGTTGGTACATCACCTGCACGGTTGCCCCCAGCAGGCTATCGCTCAGCGATCCGGCAACCCCGCCCAACGTTGCTGCCACCAATAACCACCATCCGCCCGTCTGTACCAGTCCTGTGAAGGCTGCTTCCAGCGCAATGCAGAGCGGCAGCACCAGCCCAATGAAGCCTGCTCCCGCGAGGGTTGCCAGTGTGCCGGCCAGCGTCACCCCGCCGGATGTACCTGTCGGGACGGGCTTGCCAGAGGTAATCAAGCGTGGTTGGTGACGGCTCAGCGTGCCCAGTTCGGTGGCCCATGTATCGGCCGTGACGGTTGCCATCACCCCTGCAAACGCCGCAAGAAGCAGCGTCGGCATGTCGGCAAGGGCATAGGCTACCGCGAGCAGACTGGCCATGCCACCATTCGCAAGTGCTTGCCCTAGGTCACGCTGCTCACCTTTTGCAAAACGTGTTCCTGTGCGCTGGGCCTTGATGTGCCGCTTGTATCGCGAGAGCAGACTGCTGCTGACGAAGAAGGCGATGAGGGTGAGGCCCCACGCCCACCCACCGCAGCCAAAGGTCAGCGTGCCGGTGATCACTGCCCCAAGCCAGCCGCTGCGCGTGAGCGAACCACGCCAATAGGCGAGGCCCCCAATCGCACTGCTCAGGATGATCCCAAGCAAGATGCGCCCCCAATCAAGCATATCGGTCTCCATCAGAGATGAGAGATTGGGTGAAGCACGCAGGAGCACGGCACGGTCGGTAGCTATACAATACGAAGGGACGTGCTCCTGCACGCCCCGCTCTTAATACGATTTTCGAATTATGGAACACAACCGGTTATTTTACTCGCTCTTGTGAAGGATGCTGCCCCCTCAAGCAGAACATAGATTGGCATACATCATTTCAAGGAGAGGATCATTTCACTCAACCGCTTAAGCTGCCATCCGGCGCGTGCTGCGCTGAACTTCAACTTGCTTGGCAACCGCTTTCATCGCGTGCCGGATTTCAGTCTCCATCATTGCTTTCACCACATCCTGCGGAACAAACGCTGCCATCGGGCCAAGCAGCGGGACGAGATCCAGTTTCAGGGTGACATCCATATCAGTGCCCCCAGTAGGCGATGGGTCAAGGTTCCAATTCATGGTGACGGGGAGCGGCGTAGTCACCTTGAACATCAGGCGATTTGGCTCATCCCAGCTCAAAATCCCATCACAGCGAATTGTGCCAAACGTCTGCCCAATCGAGACGTGCATCACGAGTTTGGCTTGGCTGCCTTGCAATGGCGTGTACTCAACCTTACGCATGCGCGGCAGCAATGACTGCAATGCATCCGGGTTGGAGAGTGTCTCAAAAACTGCTTGCGGTTCTGCGCCTTTAATCGTGGTTCCCAGACGTAATGCAATCATTTTCGTACTCCTAACTTCTAGTTCCTGTACTTTGCGGCGAATTGCGTTTTTGCGATTCATTTTGTACTATGAACATCGTAGCGATGTAAGGATGGTATTCAAAACACTATTGCCGGATGCACAGGTTCGTAATTGTTTTGTCCATCTTTTGCACAGCTTTAGTATACATCTAGTTGAGGTGAATGTCAATACCCTCGAACCTGCATCTTCTGAAATTGCAACATTTTGCCCTTAAAAAGAACATGGGCAGATGCTAGTGGAGAAGGAACGAACGATGTCCGAACTGCGCGACAAGCTCATCCTCGTCGTGGATGATGAGCCACATCTGGTGAATTTTATGCGGATGAACCTAGAACTAGAAGGAGCGCGGGTGATCACTGCCAGCAATGGGCGCGAAGCCCTCGATCTGGTGCGCGAGGATATGCCTGATGTGGTGCTGCTGGATGTGATGATGCCAGAGATAGACGGCTTTGAAACCCTCAAACGCCTGCGGCAAATCTCGCAAGTGCCTGTCCTCTTTTTAACCGCACGGGACGAAGAAGATGATCGCGTGCGCGGCTTGGAGCTAGGTGCAGATGATTATATCGCCAAGCCCTTTAGCCACCGTGAGCTGATTAGCCGCATTCGGGCCGTGCTGCGCCGCCACTATATTGCCCCCCCACTCGCCCAGACGGTGGTGCATGTGGATGATCGCCTACAGATTGATTTTGCCCGCCGCGAGGTTCTCGTTGAAGGCCAGCGGGTGAATCTACGGCCCACTGAGTATCGCCTGCTGTATCATCTCGTGCAGAATGCTGGCTACGTGCTGACCCATCAGATGCTGCTGACCCGCGTGTGGGGCCCAGAGTACCGCGACGAGAGCCACTACCTGCGCCTGTACATCACCTACCTGCGCCAGAAGATTGAGGAGCATCCCGCCCAGCCACGCTACATCCTGACTGAGCGCGGGGTGGGCTATCGCTTCGTGGATTTCAAGAAGCAGCCTCACCAAGCAAGCCCAGCAACAGCCTAGCAGCGGCGATCAACCAGCTTGCCCCCTAGGCCCCAGCATCGGCAAGGCTAAGCATGCGCTGGCGTAGGCTCCGCAGGCGTTGATCCATCCCTTCTGGGCGCACCCATATCTCCTCGCGCAGAGTACTGAGCTGGGCGCGAAATTCGCTGATCGGTCCCTTCTCCTGCTCGGCACTATACTCATAGGCGCGGCTCACGGATGCCGCCGCCGCCGTCAGGTTTTGCTCAACATGATCGAAGTTGTTGATCTGAAGCGCGGCTTCGGCATCGGCAATCTGGTTGGCCGCACGGGCAAGGTAGTAAGCACTCCATAGCCGCTCGATTTCGCGGCGCAGCAGGGCTAGCTCATCAGGATCAGGTGGGCTAAGCGGGGCAGGGCCAGCAATGGCCGGACGGGGCGGAACGGAGGTCGGCGAGGGGGCGGGGGTGCGCGTCGGCTGGCGCGTCGGGGCCAAGGTGGCGGTAGGTAGTTCAGCTTGCGCTGCCGCTGCGTCGGGCTGCCTCAGCACCGCGGCTAGGCGGGGCGCAATCAACAGATTTTGGATCAGCAAGGCCACGCTGATCGCTACCACGATAGTGAGCAGGTAGGGCAACACCGCACGCACACGACGCAGCCAGACTGATGCTGGCCGAGCCACCGTTGTGTGCTCAGGCGGTGATGCAGACACGCCGCTCCACCTGCTAGATTTCGTGTGCCAGCAGGATCGCCTGTGCAATCTCCTTCATCGGCTTGCGCGTATTCATCGAAAGCTGCTGGATCTTCCGGAAGGCTTCCGCTTCCTTCAGCCCTTGGGCATCCATCAAAACCCCCTTCGCCCGCTCCACCAACTTCCGCGTATCGAGCGTTTCTTTGAGATCGTGGATTTCGTTATCCATCTCCAGAAACTCTTGATAGCGTGCGAGGGCAATTTCGATAGCGGGAAGCAGTTCGGCATCTCGGAAAGGCTTCACAATGTAATTAACGACCCCAGCTTCTTTAGCGCGATCAACCAGTTCTCGATCCGAGTAGGCCGTCAAGAGCAGCACCGGCGCAATCTTCTCTTGGGTCAGCACTTTGGCCGCCTGTATCCCATCTAGCTTAGGCATCTTGATATCCATCAAAACCAGATCGGGGCGCAGCTCACGGGCAAGATTGATCACACTCACACCATCGCCAGCCTCACCAATCACGAGGTAGCCTAGCCCAATCAGGGTCTCTTTCAAATTCATGCGGATAATTGACTCATCATCCGCGATAATTAGGCGTATCTGCGACACGTCACACCTTCACTTCCATACGCGCTTGCACTGCCGCAAGCGGCTGCTCTAGCTATGCGTACTCAGCTAACCCTGTCTCTCGATCTGGGGCAATTTTAAAGAGTGTATCGAAGCGGCTCTTGCGGAAGATTTCCGCAATCTGGGGCTGTAGCCCCGCAAGGCGCAGATCACCGCCCATCCCCTGCACCTGCTTCAGGTTGGTCAGCAGCATCCGCAGCGCAAGGCTTGCCACAAACGCCACCTCCGACATATCCACAAGAATTTTGCCCTTGTGGCTGTTCACGGCTTCCGATAGCTGACTCTCGATAGATGCCACCCCAATCGCATCGAGGCGGGCTGGCATTGTAATGACTAGGACATCACCAATCTGCTCTGTGTTCACGCTCACACCCTCTTTTCATCCAGCTCAGCAGCTGCACTCATCCAGTTGATCACTTGCGAGGTAGCATTGTACCGCAACGTAAGGTTCACCGCAAGCCCTCCACATCAGCAGCTCTTCAGTAATTATAGCATACCATCATCTGAGTAAGTTACAACAACCGCTACTTGCCAGTAGCTGCTCACCATGTTATAGTAGTGAGCAATGCAATATTCGGATCCGTTAGGGGAGTCTGGCACACTGTCGGGCTGAGAGGACACACGTCGACCCTACGCACCTGATCCAGATCATACTGGCGAAGGGAAACGGAGCTTGACCGCAGCAGAGCTTCGCTTTGCGGTACACCGCTCCCGTGTTGAGCGGTTTTTTGTATTCCGCTCCCTGACGTAGAAACATGAAAGAGAGCGAATCTATGCTAGATGATACCCTTGATTGGGGCGTGTATGTTCTTACCGATCACGATCTTGTTGGCTCACGCCCATTGTCCACCGTCATCGCCCAAGCCCTTGCGGGTGGCGCAAGTGTGGTGCAGCTGCGCCACAAACACCGCCCGATCCGCGAACTGTATACGCTCGGCGGAGAGCTACGCGACCTCACCCGCGCCGCCAATGTACCCTTCATTGTCAATGATCGGCTTGACCTTGCACTGGCTCTGGATGCCGATGGGGTGCATGTTGGGCAAGCTGATCTGCCCGCCGAGATTGTCCGGCGCGTGCTCGGCCCCCACCGCATTCTGGGCGTATCGGTGGAGACGGTGGCCCAAGCTGAACAAGCCGCCCGCGCTGGAGCATCCTATCTAGGGGTGGGACCAGTCTATCCCACAAGCACCAAACCCGACGCGAATGCCCCAATTGGGCTGGATACGCTCGCCGCAATTGTGCAAGCAACCCCGCTGCCGTGTGTGGCCATTGGCGGGATTACGCTGGACAATGCCGCCGCCGTCATGCAGACCGGCGTGCACGGCGTGGCGGTCGTCTCCGCAATCATGAGTGCTGCCGACCCGCAGCAGGCCGCACGTAGCCTGCGCGAGATTGTGCAACAGCATCGCCGCAACCCGTAACCCGACGGGTATGCACCTGAATAATAGCATTTAGAAAGAGGTACACCAATGACATTTGACACAACCCAACTGGCCCACATCCTCAGCACGCTGCGAACCACACGTCCGCTGATCCATCATCTCACTAATGATGTGGTAATGAACGACACCGCCAACATGACGCTCTTTTTTGGCGGCTTGCCCGTAATGACGGCCGCCCGCGAAGAAGTGGTTGAGATGGTACAGGCTGCAAGTGCGCTCGTACTGAATATTGGCACCCTCACCCCAGCCCAAGTCGAGACGATGCTTGAAGCCGGACATGCCGCAAATGCCCGTGCGATCCCGATCATCCTTGATCCCGTCGGGGCCGGCGCAACCCAACTCCGCACTGATGCTGCACTGCATCTCCTCTCCGAGCTACGCATTACCGTGCTGCGCGGCAACGTGGGCGAGATCGGCGCGGTGAGCGGCATGGGCGGAGCCGTGCGCGGGGTTGAGAGCATTGGGAGCGATACCGACCCGCAAACCCTCGCCCGCGAAGCCGCCCGCAGCTTCAAGACAGTTGTTGCAATTACGGGCCAGCGCGATCTCATCTCGGATGGGCAGCGGCTCTACGGCGTGGATAACGGGCATATCTGGCTCACTACGCTCACTGGCACGGGCTGCATGGCAACCACTGCTATCGCCGCCTGCGCCGCCGTTGCGCCGGATGCCATGCTTGCTGCAACGACTGCCCTTGCCGCCTATGGGCTAGCCGCCGAACGCGCTGCGGCTACGGCAGGTGTGCAGGGGCCCGGCAGCTTCAAAGCCGCCTTCTTTGATCAGGTCTACAACCTCACACCGGAACTGCTCCATGATCAGGCGCGAGTGGTTGACCTGAGCGATCTACCAGCAACCGCATGACTCACCCGCCTGCTTCGCATCCTATCGCCAAGATCGGTGAGTTTGACGTGATCGCACGCCTGCACCGCCTGCTCGATAGCAGCCCACGCCACGATGTGCTGCACGGCATCGGCGACGACACCGCCGTACTTGGCACGGGCGATCCGCTCTGGCTGGCAACCGTAGATAGTCAAGTGGACGGGGTGCATTTCCTATCGCCGATCATCACCCCTGAACAACTCGGCTGGCGGGCCATGGCGGTGAACCTCAGCGATATTGCCGCGATGGGCGGGCAGGCTCTGTACGCCCTGATTGCCCTGCTGCTCCCACCGGAGACTGACGTGGCATGGCTGGAGCGTGTGTATCGCGGGGCACAGCAAGCCGCGACACAGTATGGCGTAGCCATCGTGGGTGGCAACATCTCACGCTTGCCAGAGCGGGTTGTGCTGGATGTGACCGTGATCGGGCAGGTGCGCCGCGCCCAGCTACTGCTGCGGGCGGGGGCGCAGGTCGGTGATCTGGTGCTGGTCACCGGTGATCTGGGGGCGGGCGCGGCAGGCTTGCTGGTGGCGCGGGAACAACTCGCTGGAGCCGACGCACTCCACACCGCACTCAGTGCGAGCGAACGTGAGGCCCTTTTGCTGCGCTACGTCAAACCTACCCCGCGCCTGCCGGAAGCGGCGATCATTGCCGCCAGTGGCTCCGCAACGGCGATGCTTGACGTGAGCGATGGCTTGAGCAGCGATATTGGGCACATCTGCCAACAGAGCGAGGTAGGTGTGCAACTCGATAGCACCGCGCTCCCACTAGCCCCCTTGACGCGCCGTGCGGCCCACGCCGTTAGCAGATCGCCGCTTGATCTCGCACTGGCCGGCGGCGATGATTACGAGCTATGTTTTACGGTCGCCGCCCATGCCGCGCCCGCGCTGATCACCGCCGTGCAGAGCGCAACCGGCACGCCCGTTACGATCATCGGCGAGATTGTGCCGGCCGCACACGGGCGCATACTGCGGCTTGCTGATGGGCAACATAGCCCACTCGATGCACGCGGCTGGCAGCATTTTCAGGGCTAAGGTAGCCGACGGCGCAGCTCAGCGCACCACCGGTGACCGAGCACCTGCTTATCATGAAAGGACCGACCAATGACCCTCGCCCAACAGCTATGGGCACAGCACCGTGACCTCGCCGATACGTGCCTGCTGCACCCCTTTGTACAGGGGCTAGGCGATGGCTCACTGAGCCAAGCCCGCTACCGCTACTACATCGCCCAAGATGCCTTCTACCTCGAAGCCTTTGCGCGAGCATACACCCTTGCAGGTGCAAAGGCTCCCGATTGGGAAGGCTTCTGCGAACTGCACGCACTGGCCAGCGGCGTGCTCCACGAACGCACCCTCCACACCGGCGTTGCCGCCGAGCTGGGCATAGACCTGCGAGCCGTGCAGATCGGCAACGCCACCCGCCGCTACACCGATTTCCTGCTGGCAACGGCGTGGGGGCAATCTACCGGCACGACGGCCGTAGCGATGGCTCCGTGCATGCGCTTGTATGCCTACATTGGGCAGCAGCTCGCCCAACAAAACCCACCTCCCCACGCCTACAGCGCGTGGATTGCTACCTATAGTAGCCCCGAATTTGAGCAACTGGCCCAGCAGCTTGAACAGCTGATCGAACGCTATGCCCCTACCGCTGTGGCTCTGGATCAGACCTACCGCTATGCCATGCAGTGTGAATACGATTTCTTTCAGGCTGCATGGGAACAAGGAGCCTAACATGTCATTTCATCAGGAGTTGCTTACCGCCGTTGCCCCCCTGTGGCAGCGCAAACTCGCGCACCCGTTCCTCACGGCTGTCGCCGATGGCAGCATTGCCGATGCGACCTTCAAAACATGGATCGCCCAAGATTACCTGTTCGTCGAAGGCTCGGTGCCCTTTCTGGGCGTGCTCACCGCCAAAGCCCCCGTTGCCCTGCGCCCGGCACTCGGCGGCGCAATCACGGCCTTCAACACTGAGCTAGGGCTGTTTGAGCAACAAATGGCCGCGCACGCGATCACCCTCACCCGCGAGTATAGCCCAACCTGCCACGCCTACCTCCAGTTTCTGCTGGCTACGGCCTACGACCGCCCCTTTGAAATTGGCTTCACGGTGCTGTACGCCGCTGAGAAGGCCTACTTTGATGCGTGGGAGCGCGTGCGTACCAGCCAGACGAACGCGAGCAAGTGGCAAGCCTTTATCAATAACTGGACGAGCGATGCCTTTCGGAGCTATGTGGATTGGCTAGCGGGTACGCTCGATGCGCTCGCTGCGGTAGCTGCACCGCCAATGCGGGCTGAGATGCACACCTATTTCCGCTACACCACGCTGTACGAGTACCGTTTCTGGGAGATGGCCTATACCGCCGAAACATGGGACAGCCCCCTGCTCCCAACGATGCAGCTAGACACAGGAGTTTCACCATGCACACCGTACTGACAATTGCCGGATCAGACTCGGGCGGCGGGGCCGGCATCCAAGCCGACCTGAAAACCTTTGCGGCACTGGGCACATTCGGCACAAGTGCCATCACAGCCCTCACGGCCCAGAATACGCAGGGCGTGCAGGGCGTATACGAAATCCCCGCCGATTTCGTTGCGATGCAGATCAATTCGGTGATGCAGGACATCGGTGCCGATGCGTGGAAGACAGGCATGCTGTCGCACAGCACCATTATTGAAACGGTAGCCGAGCGTGCTCGGCACTACCAGATCAGCCGCTTGGTCGTTGATCCGGTGATGGTTGCCAAAGGTGGTGATCCGCTCTTGCAGCCCGAAGCCCGCACCACCTTGATTGAACAGCTGCTGCCGCTGGCCTACGTCGTCACTCCTAATCATCACGAGGCAAGCGTCTTAGCGGCGATGCAGATCGAGACGGTAGCCGATATGCGCCACGCCGCGCAACGCATCCACGCCCTCGGCGCACGCCACGTCATTGTTAAAGGTGGTCACCTGCCAGATAGCAGCGATGCGATTGACATCCTCTATGATGGGCATACATTCGTCGAGCTACGTGCGCCGCGCCACATATCCAAGAATACTCACGGCACTGGCTGCACCTTTGCATCGGCCCTAGCGGCGGGCTTGGCGCAGGGTATGCCACTGGCAGATGCAGCCCGACGGGCGAAGGCCTACATCACAGCCGCGGTGCAAGCCGCCGATGCGATGCAGATCGGGCATGGGCACGGGCCCTTGAACCATATGCTGGGGCAAGCAATGCTCGTTTAGCAGGTAGTGTGCATCAAGCCGCCGCCAGTCACCCGACCCACCGAATGGTATCAGGTGACTGGCGAAGATGCTGCGGAGCTAGCCTATGCAGGGAGAATGGGCGGATACCCGTGAAACACATCTGCCGGATCATAGTTCCGTTTGATCGCTTGCAAACGGGCATAGGTTGTCGGGGGATAGGTGCGTCGCACCGCATCGGTATCTTCCCCACCAAGTGCATTGCCATATGCGCCGCCAGTGCTATAGGGCTGCATCGCTACAAGCGTATCAACCATCCAGCGTGTATGCCGGGCTGCATCCGCCGCGCTACTATCGGGAGGCCATGCCAATGGGAGCCAGAGCAGATAGGCTGCATCACGGTGGGCAAATGCGGTTGCATCGGGCAACACCCGCGCCACCGCCGCCCCAATGGGAGCCACCTGTACAGCAATCAAGGGCGTAGTCATTGCCGCCACCTGTGCAACTAGTGTTTCAAGCGCGGTATCGGGGAGGCTGTGCAAAAACGTATTCGTCGCCTCGTGGTGAAAGCCCGGATAGGCCATGCCGTCAATCATGGTCATCCGTACCATATACGGCATCGGCCCCATGAGATCAAGCTCAGCTGCTACTGCCGCACGGAGTGGCGCAAGCACCTGTGCGCCGCGTTCAAGATCGCCCACATAGCACCCATCAAGCAACAACACCGCTTGGCCGTGTAAGTGCGGCGGGAAGGGCGGCGTTGGTGGAAGCACTGCAAAAGTGGCCCACAGCGTCAATTCATCGGGAATAGTCGTGGCGAATTCACGCCAAGCCTGCAATGCGGCCACCGCATTGTCCAATGTGATCACGAGCGGCCCACTGTACACCATTGTGCCAATCGGGTGGGCTTGGTAGATAAAGCGCGTCACAACCCCAAAGTTGCCACCACCACCGCGAATTGCCCAAAACAGATCTGGATCGGTGTCTGCATCTACATGGCGAATCATCCCATCCGCTGTAACCATCTCGACAGCAACAAGATTATCTATCGTCAGCCCATATTTCCGCATAAGCCAGCCAAAACCACCACCAGTTGTGAGACCTCCCACCCCAACCGATGAGATGGCCCCAAAGGGCACAGCTAGCCCGTGTTCTTGCAGTGCCTGCGAAACAAGCCCAACTGTCGCCCCACTCCCAACCTGTACGGTATGGGTGGCTAAGTCTATCTCAACCTGATTGAGGCGGCGCAAATCCAGTGTCATGCCGGCATTATTGACTGAGGCACCAATTGTACTGTGGCCACCAGAACGGAGTGCAAGCGGGAGCTGGTAGGCTTGGGCAAATTGCACCGCAAGGGCTACATCGTGTGAATTAGCTGGACAGACAATCAAGGCTGGGTGGCGATCATAGCGTCCGTTTGAAAGCTGGCGGAGATCATCATAGGAATCACTATTTGGCAACACCACCTCGCCCATCAATTGTGCCCGCAGTGCAACTAGCGCAGCCGTGTCCACCATCATCTTGCCCCTTTCCTCACGTTCTACCATATCGGTGCTTCAGCATACCCTGCTTACGTCCACTGTTCGTAGCGTTTTTAGGTATATGAACACAGCCCCATCTCCCTTCCGACAGGATGCTAAATATACTCGCGTTGGGAGACGCGCCGCCGCCACTGCTCTTTGATCTCGACGGGGCTACCTTGACTGACAAGGAAATCCATAATCAACCGTCCAAACCTTGCGCTATCCTCAAGGAAGGGGAAGTGGCTCACACGGGGCAACACTAGCAATTGGTGCGGGCGGTCTGATTCGTTGTTTAGCACATTCGCATGTTCTGGCGATACGATGGTGTCCTTTTCGCCATATACCGCAAGCAGGGGCGTTTTTGTCAGGCTATTCATCATGGGGAGCAGATCGGTTTGGGTTACAGATTGTTGCACCGCCTTGACCACTTGTTCACTCAGCCGCTCCGTATCATCAAGGATTTCTTGCTTGATCGTGGGATTATCTATCGGCAGTTGGCGGATCAGCTTCGACCACGTCTCCGTGAGGCTACTCCGCCCGATCAGCCGCGAGAAGGGATTCGAGCGGCTCACATCGCCAACGATCTGCCCTCGCAACGGGGTTGAGACGAGCATCAAACGCGGGAACCGATCCGGATGCGTGCGGGCCGCATGCACCGCAACCATCCCACCTAGGCCGTGCCCAACCAGATTCGCCCGCGACACCCCCATCTGGTTAATGAACTGCACCAGCATTTCCGCATACGCGCCGATGGTATAAATATTCGTACCATTGCTGCGATCCGATTCACCAAAGCCCCAGAAGTCTAACGCATAGGCGCGGTAACGCTCCGTGACCAAGTCCATCATCGGAACCCAATAACGCCACGAGCCAACCCAACTGTGTAGGAAAATAATCGGCTGGCCGCGCCCGTACACCTCATAGTGAACTAAGCGATTGTCGAGGTAGATTGCGCTCATGCGGCATCCTCTTGCTCATCGCCGGTTAGCTGGCGCACGTTTTGCGCCAGTGGCAGCACAAAGTGGAAGATACTGCCCTTGCCCTGCTCGCTTGTCACCCACAGCTCGCCACCGTGCTGCTCCACAAGCGATTTGGTTATCAACAAGCCTAGCCCCGTCCCACCCGCCTGCTCGCTGAGCGGGTTGAAGGCGCGGTAGAAGGGCCGGAAGAGCTTCTGCTGCTGAGCGGGCGACAACCCAACCCCGTTGTCTTCAACCTCTACTTGCAGCAGATTGGCCGGATTGAGAAACGCCCGCACAATAATGATACCACGCTCATAGGTATACTTGATCGCATTGCTCAACAGATTGGTGATGACTTGGGTGATGCGTTTCTCATCCGCAATCACCGGCGGCAGATTGGGCTGCACCTCTAATGTGACCTGCATCTGCTTGCGCTCCGCTTCGAGGCGCAGGGACTGCTCCACATCGTGGATGATCTCGGCGATCCGAACGGGTTTGAAGACCAGCTCGATCTTGCCCGCCTCAAAGCGTGAAATCTCCAAAATATCATCCACTAACGAGCGCAGGCGGCGTACATTCGATTTGACTACGCTCAGTAACTCTTTCTGCTGCTCATTGAGCGGCCCCCCCGTGCCAAGCATCAGCAGATCCACATAGCCACCAATCGCCGTGAGCGGGGTTCGCAATTCGTGCGACACCCCCGACACAAACTGCCGCTTCGCCCGATCCGCCTCAATCTCTAGCGTGATGTCACGCAGCACCGCGACATCACCGTAGTTTTCACCGGTTCGGGATTGGATTGCCGAAAGGCTGACTGAAATGGTCTGAGTTGGGTTTTCCAGCTCAAACGTGGTGCGGAAGATGTCATTCCGCTCTTTCGCTGTCTTCAGCCCATTGCGAAGCGTCTCAAGGATAATTGCCCCGCGCCGGCGAGTTGCTTCTGTCTCGCCATAGGCAGCAATCGCATCCAACGTCTTATGCTTCACCGCTGCGGCAGGAATACCGAGCATCTGTTCCGCGGCCAGATTAAAGGCATCAATCACCTTCGCTTGATCAAGCACGATCACGCCTTCGGTCATACTCTGGAAGACGGCATCATTCTTCGAATTGGCCAGCCGTTCTTCTTCCATTTTGTTGGCCAATTGGGTAGCCATTTCGTTGATGTAACCATACAGCAAGGCATTATTGATCGTAATCGCAATCTCATTGGCAACCGTTTCGAGCAAGCGCAGCTGAGACTCCGTGAAGTAGTTGATGCGCGGGCTATTCAGCATCAGTACGCCAAGAATACTGTCTGTCGTTTGCAGCGGCACCGCAATCACTGAACGGGTCTCTTCGGCCCGTCCTTCGGCAATCGTCCAGCGCGGATCGAGACGCACATCGCCAATCCGGACTGGCTCACGATTGTTGATCACCCAATGGGCAAGGCTATCGCCCCCCTGAAACGTGATCGGGAAGTTGACCCGATTGACCATGCCCTGCTCTTGCAGCAAGGCGCGGCAGAAGAGTTCCCCCGTCTGCGGATCACGCAGCATAATCGAGCCACGTGAAACGATCAGGTTGGCGGAAGTCATTTCAAGCGCACGCCCAATGATCTCATCCAGATCAAGCAGTGCCGTCAGTTCGAGAGTAATGGCGTGAACGGTTTCGAGCCGTTCCTTCTCATCTATTAGTTGGGTATTAGCCGCAGCCAATTCACGGGTTCGGTCGGCGACGCGAATCTCCAGATCGGCAGCGAGCTTACTTGTCTGCTCAAACAGGCGGGCGTTCTCTAGGGCAATGGCCGCCGATGATGCAATGGTCGAGAGGATGCGAACATCGTCATTGCTATACGCCATCGCCAGTTCATAGTTCCGCACCACAATCAAGCCGATCACGTGATCGGCAACCACCATCGGCACGCCTAGCCACGCAAACGGCTTGATACGCTCGATGCCGCGCATTTCGCTCGGCAGTTCAACAAGCCAGCCATCGGCAATGAGAGCGTCACCTTGCACTAGCAACGGCTCAGGGCTGTGCAAGGCGTGGCGCGTCAAGCGCACCAGCACAGGCCAGCGGGAGATGTTTGACAGGGAGCGCACCGATTGACTCTCGCCATCGCGGAAGGGGATCGGGGCGATGTGCTGGCGTTCGCCCTGCTCATAAAAGAGCGGGAAGCTCAGCATCCGGCGATCTTCATCGAGCAGCACAATATACAGATTACTGGTGTCAATCAGCCGCCCAATTTGGCGTTTGATCAGGGCCATCAGCTCATCGCTGCTCACGGTTGCACTCAATTCACGCCCGATCTCATTGAAGATCGTCAGCTCTTCAAGCCGTCGCCCGCGCTCAATAAAGAGGCTAATGTTCGCAATGCTTGCCGCCGCTTGGTTGGCAACAGTCGTGACGAAGCGCAGGTCATCATTGTCAAAGGCACGTGGGGTATAGCTCTGGATGTTGATCACCCCAAACACATGATCGCCAGTAATAATCGGCACGATCAACAGTGATTGCGGCACTTGCGAGTCCGCAAGGCGTTGGCCGGTCTGCCCCGAACGAATCTCGAACAAATTAATCAAGCGATCATCAAATCCGATTTGGTGGGCTTGTTCGGGCGAAAGGATCAGCAGCGGCTGGCGGTTGCGGATGACCCATCCATTCACATCGTTGCCAAGCACGTTGGGGGCAAGGTAGACCCGATTGCCGCGCTCAAAGGCAACCGGATACGAGAGCAGATCGCGTTCGGCATCGTACAGAATAATCGCTGACGTACTAATATCTATCGCTTGGCCCAGCTCAAGGCGGAGCCGTTCCAGCACGGTTTGGAGATCGAGCGACGTTGAGAGGGCCGTCCCAATATCTTTCAGCACGCTCATCTCGCGCAGACGACGTTCACGCTCTTGCAGCAGGCGGGCACTGGCAATTGCCGCAGCGGCTTGGCTAGCAATCGTGCTGAGGAATTGGAGATCATCATTGGTGAAGGCATGCGGCTGCTGGCTTTCAAGGCCAATAATGCCTTGCAGATCGCGCCCTTGCATGATCGGCACCACGAGCATTGCGGCAAAGTGGGTGTTGATCGGTGAGCGACGCATGCGTTCACGGGCAACACTGTACTGGCTGCTCCACGCATCGAGATGGGCTTCAATTGCTTCAGGCGTTTCAAGTAGTAACGCTTCACTCCGCAACATGACGTAGTCAATCAAGCCCGAACCATCAATCACCACCATTGCATCGCTGAGGTGGGGCGTATCGCCCTGCTGGATCACGCGCAGCTTAACGGTATACTCAGCAACATCAAGGCTCGTATCTTCAAACAAGCCAATGTACGATTGGCGCGTATCGAGAATATTGCCGATCCCACGCTGCAACGTCAGCAGGAGATCATCCAGATTGAGGGTCGCATTCACATCCACGCTAATCTGATTGATCACACTGAGCTGATTGATCCGATGTTCGCGCTCTTGGAAGAGGCGAGCATTTTCGAGCGCAACGGCCGCTTGCCGTCCAAGAGCGATCAACAGCTGCATCTCATCTTCGCTGAATTCGCGTTCATGCGTACTCATGACACTGAGGACACCGATCACCTGATCGCGGTAGAGCAGGGGCACACCCATATACGACGCGAGCGCGGCCTGCGACCCATCAGTAATGCGAATGTTATTAAACAACGCCCCACCGTGCCGTTGCACATCAGTAATCCGCAGCGGTTTGCCCGTTTGAGCGACATACCCCGTCAGCCCCTGCCCAAACGGAACCCGCATCGTAGCGAGGGCTTCCAGTGCAATGCCATAGGTCGCAGCGGGGGTCAACACCTGATCGTTGCCTATCGTCCACAATGCCACTGTCGTCACTTGCAATTGGCGGCGCACGAGGTCAATCAAGCTATCCAGCACCTCTTTGGGGCGCAGCAGGGAGCCTAGAATGCCCGCTGCTTCGAGCAGCGTTGAGAGTTCACCGACCTTGACGTGCAGGGCTTCCGCATTCTGCTTTGCATCCTCAAAGAGCCGCTCTTTGTCAATCACCGTCACGACGGTATTGGCAAGGGTCTGGCAGTAGGCAAGTTGCTGCGGGTTAAAGTTGCGCCGCTCGTCGTACACCGAAAGGCTGATAAACCCCAGCAGGGTGTCATTCAGTAAAAGCGGGATGTAGGCAATTGAGGCAATCTGCAACGAGTCGAGGATTGCATGCACGGGCGCAAGCACGGGATCATTTTGGGCATCATAGCTGGCGAAGGGCGCACGGTGCTGCTCAAGCCATGCCACCAGCGGGTTATTGTTGATCGGGATCACAATACTCTTGGTCCGCGCCGTAGGGATATACTCCGACACAGCGACAAAGCTCTGCTGCTCCTGATCGAAGAAGAATACCCGCGCTTGATCAACAGCCGTAATCTGTACCATTGACTCAATCGCGGCGTAGTAGATTTCCTGCGTTGTGCCGCTTGAAGCCGCAACCGCTGAGACAAAGTTGAGCAGACTCAGTTGCAGCGTCTGTTCTTCCACTTGGAGCTGGAGCTGAATGCTCTGCACCCCAGTCGCAACTTGCCGAGCAATGCTGTGAAGCAAGGCCAGTTCGTGATCGCTATAGGCGCGGGCCATCCGCGAGAGCACGATATGCCCGACATTTTGGTAGCGGCCGATAATCAACGGCACACCGAGATGATACTGGATTTGATCGGCTTCGACCGTCTGCCAACGATAGGGCTGATTGGTTTCAGCCAGCACGGCTTCGGGGCTACCCGCTTGTGGACGCGGCGGTGTGCTGTAGGTGACAATATCATCCAGACGGGCAGTGAAGCAGAGTTCTTGCGGATTGCTATCGCTATAGTAGATTGCCACACGGTAAGTATCGGCGCGAATCAACGCCGACAAGGTGCGATAAGCATAGGTGATCCACGCGGTGAGATTATATGAGGTTACGGCAACCTGTGCTAGATCGCTGATCAGCTGCAACTCAGCCATGGTGAAGACAGCCGGATCGGGCGGCTCAGATGCGGTTGCAAGCAATGTGCCCAGCTGGACACTGAGGGCCCGCAGATACAGATCGTCGCTAGAAGTCAAGATCGCTTCCGGATGCACCACCAACGCCCCGCGCCGGATCGTACCATTGACACGAGTGGTGAATGGAAAGCTGGCAAGCTGGGTCGCTGCACCAGTGGCAGCAGTCTGCCACGCTTGCCGCAGCTCATCGGCGTGTGCGGCATCCATGCCCCATGCAAGATACACCGTCGAAGCCTCGCCGTCGGTAATGACAACGCCGGGCAGATCAGCAAGATAGTGCTGCAACAGATCATGCAGCGATTGGCGCAACGCCGCTGGCTCAAGCCGGTGGCGATCAGCCTGTGCCGTGAGGGTCAGGTGTGCCAACAGCTCCCAGCGTTGGTCACGCACTGCGGTGGTTGTTAGCTCCGTAGCCATGCGCTGATCCTGCCTATTGCTCTCAGACGATGCACACGCGGGCGAATCAGGCGATCCGTCCATAGTGGACAAAGCTCTTGCGTGCTTGTTCGCGGGCTTCAACCACAGCCCGCTGACGTGTTTCTTCAAGAATCTCACCAAGCTCCCGTATATCATAGAACGGGCCATCTTGGCTACTCAGCACACCCACCGAGAGCGACATAAGCGGCAGACGGCGGAGTTGCCCAGCTTCATCAGTCACTTCGATATAGCCTTGCTCACGGTGCTTGAAGTTATAATGCAACCCGATCTCACTATCAAAGCGGGTGATGATCGTATCGAGCAAGGCCCGCATACGCTCCGGCGTACTCGTAATCAAAAATTCGGGGCCGACGATCATGTGCCCCAGAAAATCCTCATCGTTCCCCAATTCATTGATCGCATCATTGAGGAGCAGCGCGGTAAACTTCAGCACATCTTCGCCAACTGTGCCGCCGTAGACTTGGGTGAAGCTCTCAAAGCCATTGATATGCAGCAGGGCCACTGCCCAGCCATTACTTGTCAGCAAGCCGCGCAGCTGCTCGCTAATGATGTCTGCTGTCGGCAGATTGGTAACGGGGTGCGATTGGTTCTTGCGGCGGGCATCTTCAAGCTGGTTCTTGACGATGATATGGACTTCCTCAATATCAAACGGCTTGATCAGGTAGTGCTGGGCTTGCACTTCGCCCAGCCCTTTGAGCCGATCCGAGCGTTCACCACGTGCAGTCAGAAAGATGATCGGGATGTGGCGCGTGCGTGGGCTAGCCCGCAACGCCTTGCCAATGTCGTAGCCCTCCATATCCGGCAACATCACGTCCAACAGGGCAAGGTTGGGTGGGGTTTTGCGGCAGATTTCGAGCGCAACTTGCCCCCGCATTGCCGTCATCACCTCGTAGCCCTGCGAGGTGAAGTAGATTTTCAGCAGGCTCGAAATATCGGGGGCATCTTCGACGACGAGTATACGTTCTTTCGTCACAGCTAGGTACTCCTTCTACGCTCCACCAGAATAGATGCTTTGAGGTTCATTGATTGAGACAGTAACCGCATTGCGTTCAGGCTGAGAGGTCAACGGCCGAGCATCATGCACGTCCGCGGCGAAAGCCGATGAAGATTGATGCTTCACCGGTGAATGATGCTGATCAAAGTCGGGCACCGGGTCAGAGATTTCAACGGGCGGCACGTCACGCTGCCCCGGCGGGCGCGGGTCGCGTAGCTCACCCGTTTCAGGATTGTAGAGATAAGGCCAGCGATAAACAATACGTTTCACCTCACTGTGCAGGTCTTCTTCTAGCGGGGGCGGGGCATCGTGATCGGGGATATTTACGGCCCGCCGGATCACGTTGAAATCGTTGTCAAGGATCAGCACAGTGTTCGAACCGATCATGCGCCCCGGATAGGTGTAGAAGCCACTGCCGATCTTACAGTGGTGGCCAACGGCACTGCCCAACACGGGCGCACAGACATCTTCGAGCTTGCCGCGATGCAGCGTGCGAATCGGCTCGCCGAGCAGGTTGAAGTCGGTGAAGGTCGTGCCTGCCCCAATGAACGTATTCCGCCCGATAACTCCAAGCTGGATGCAGGTATTTTGGGCGACCATGCTGCCATCCATCAGGCTACTCATAAAGATTGCACTGTTGAAGGGCAAGAAGCAGCGATCACTGATCACACTGAGCATCACTTGTGCGCCCTGCATAATGTTAACGTTGCTGCCAATCAAGCTATTCGTAATCACCGCACCGGGCCCAATATAGACATTATCCCCAATGACAGTTGGGCCATGAATGATTGCAGTGGGATCAATCGAGCAGTTCTTGCCTACCTTCACCAATTTACGGCAGGCGAAGAAATGATTGCGCCAGTGATCCTCAAAGGGATTGATCCGTTCACCGAGCGAGGTAAGCAGGAGTTCGATTTTGGGGCGCAGGGCCTGCCAATCTTGTTTCGTCCACTTACGGATATTGGCGATCCGCCCACGCTGCATGAGATCATCCACCTGCCGGGCCCAATTAAACACCCCAAAGGGCGTACTGGCAAGGTAGATATGCACCCAGCTTTCAATCGAGAGAAACGCTCGATTGGGCACTTGGAAGACCAAATCACCCTGCTGTGGAGCCATATACTGGGGAATATTGTAGTAGCCCATTTCGTAGGCTTGCGTATCAATCACCAGCGGTTGGGGTTCACGGCGTTTGCCAACAGGGAAGTAGTACATCTCGGCGACATACACATCGCCCTTGCGCTGAATGCCGGATGCAAGCGGCAGCGCGTGCGTAGTGATAGCTTTGTCATCCAGCGCGAACGCGATCTGGCAGGCTGTGCGGCGGGCCCGAGCCTGCATAATAAACTCATCTACCAGCTCTTGGTTGAAGAACAGGTTGTCTTTGCAAACGAAGTGCTCGTCATCGAGATAATCCGGCAATTCTTCAATCCCGTCGAGTTGCAGCATGCCTTTACAATAACGCGCAAGCAGATCGCGCTGCAACAGCCAGAGCTGCTTGTTGAGCAGGCGCAATTCTGAGGCGGGTTCGCCAAACGGAGCTATGGGTGTTGCATCGTGAATAATTATTCGTTTCATCGAACACTATCTTCCTATATACGGCGAAACATCGCTGCCAATAGATTACTTACTACTGTAAATCTACGTACAGTAGCAGCATTCTCGCCAGATGGTAAGATTACGTTCGGATTACACACGGTAGCGCAGCCCCACCAAGACTGCCTTTCGGTATTGTACACGATGGGATGATCAGCGTCAACACTATACATAATGCTACTCACTACTAGCGTTCGCTGTTCGGTGGTTGATACCAATGGGCCAGTAGTGCCGCTAGCTCGTTCAGGGCAAGTTGGTCTATCGGTTGGTGCAGCCGCGCTACCGCCGTTTGGAGAATGTGCACTTGGCGCGGGTGCAAGGGTGCGCTTGCGCCATGCACCAACGTATTCAGCAGAGCCGTGTACGAGAGAGCAAGATCGCCCGCTGCTACCGGCTCTGCCGCAATCGCCTGTAGGCTCGCTTCGATTTGGCGTTGCACCTGCGGCCAGTCAAACAGATCGGGCATATCATGGAGCATCGCCAGCACGCGCTCAAGCTGGCCCAAGGCAACGGTACGGGGGGAAGTGTCAGGGCAGGACGTAGCCGTCGTAGGTACAGTCGGCGGCTCTGGTGAGCTAGCTACAGTCGGCGGCTCCGGTGAGCTAGCTACAGTCGGCGGCTCTGGGGCATTAGGCGTGGCCGGCAGCTCTGGGGCATTAGGCGTGGCCGGCGGCTCTGATGGCGCACCGGCGAGGCGAGCGCGCAGGTACGGCAGACCATCGCTCAACATCTGCTGCATCTCACGGGCGTATGCCATCCACGCCCCAATCTGCATCCGAAACGGATCGGGAATATCGCGTTCAGTTCCGGCAAGCTCACTGAGCGACAGAATCTTATCGCGGGCCGTGGGGTAGTATTGGCGCAACACATGGGCAATACCGCGATCTATCGCTATCAATAACGTTGCAGACTGCACCAGTTCAGCCGAAATTGAGCGGGCACGGTGGGCCGTTATATCCACACCAAAGGCCGCCATTGTATCGCGGGCTTCAACCTCTGGTGGGTCGCCGTCGTGGCCAGTCACACCGGCCGAAGCCACATGACAGGTGGGGGCATGTTCGGCGAGCAGTTGGCGCAGCAATACCGCCGCCATTGGCGCACGGCCAGTATCTGCGCCCCCGACAATTAAAATTGTGGCATCAGCTTGTGGCGTTGTCGCGGGTACGCTTAGACTACGCTCTACAGTACTCATACGGCTCCCAATGAGCGAGGTAATCTCCTATTTCTCAGTATACCATGTTTACGGGTATGGTAGGATAGAGACGGGTTGGCATACGCTCTTAGATTGAAAGCGACCGGCATGCACATTCTGCATATCTACAAAGACTATTTCCCCGTTCTGGGTGGGATCGAGAACCACTTACGTGATGTCGCTGAAGGGCTAGCGGCACGTGGTGTACAAGTAACGGTATTGGTGACGAATACGAGCGGAGCTACTGTTACGGAGCAATCCGGCTCGCTACGGATCATCAAAGCTGCTCGCCAGTTTCATGCTGCATCTACGCCACTCAGTTGGCCGATGTTTGTGCAGGCCCACCGGCTGACTGCCGTAGATGTGGTGCAGTTGCACTTCCCCTACCCACCCGGCGATCTCGTGGCGCGGAGTGTGCCGGGTAACCCGCCACTGGTTATCTTCTACCACAGCGATATTGTGCGTCAGCAAGGGATATTACGGCTCTACGCACCCTTGCTTCGTGCGACACTAGCGCGTGCCGCTCGCATTCTGGTCACAAGCCCAGCGTATATGCACAGCTCAGTGTGGCTACGCCCCCATCATGCCCGTTGCACGATCCTGCCGTTTGGGATTGAGCTAGCTCGCTTTGTCGCACCGGATGCGGCCGCAGTGGCCGCAGTGCGGGCCCGCTACCGGCACGCCCCATTGGTCCTGTTTGTGGGTCGCCTGCGCTACTACAAAGGCTTGCACTTCCTCCTCGAGGCAATGCCACAGATCACTCAGACCCATCCCGATGCCCAGCTCTTAATTGTTGGCGTGGGGCCGGAGCAAGCCCGCTTGCAGACACAGGCACATGCAGCTGGAATTGGTGCGCGGGTGCATTTTCTGGGCGAGGTGGCCGATGCTGAATTACCGGCCGTGTACGCTGCGGCGGATGTGTTTGTATTGCCCTCGCACCTACGGGCCGAGGCTTTCGGGATTGTGCAGATCGAGGCCCAAGCAAGCGGGCTGCCAATTGTCTGTACCGAGTTGGGTACCGGCACAAGCTTTGTTACCCAACACGGGCGCACCGGCTTGGTCGTGCCTCCAGCTGATCCGGCAGCATTGGCGCGGGCAATCTCAGTCCTGCTCGCCAACCCCAACCTTGCTCGCACGCTCGGCGCGGCGGGACGCAGGCGGGCCCACACCGAATTTAGCCAGCCAGTGATGCTGGATCGGCTACAAGCAGTGTATGAGGATGTCGTCAGGCACGCTTGAGGCTCGCGCCGCGATTGCCATCACTCGCTACGCCAGTGTGGTATCATGCACCTACTAATCAGCGTGAAAGGAGCTAGCGTATGCAGCCGCCCTTGCCGGGTATGGACCCCTATCTCGAAAAGCCCTCGCTCTTTCCCGATGTGCATCATCGGATCATCACCGCCATCTGCGACCATATCCAAACCCAGCTTGTGCCCCGTTATGTCGCCCAGATTACGCCCTACATCGCCTTAGAGCAGATTGGCATTGCCGCCACCCGCCACGCCCTTGTCCCCGATGTCGGCGTGTCTGAACACGACTTCGCCGCCTTGCCCCACGCTGGCCCTTCCCGTTCCATTGCTACCGCCCCCCTCGTTGGTACGCTGGCCCTGACAGTTCCCACCCGCTATGCCCGCATCGAAATCCGCGCCGTAGCCGATGCGACCCTCGTCACCGCAATTGAACTGCTCTCGCCCGTCAACAAACGCCCCACCCCCGATGGAGCCGAAGCCTACGAACACAAACGCCGCGCCCTCTTCGAGAGTAATGTCCACCTGCTAGAGATTGATCTGCTCCGCGCCGGCCGCCGCCCGCAGGTCTTCGAGCCTGACCCGCTCCCCGATGTGCCCTACTTCGTGTTCCTCACCCGTGCGGATCGCTTTCCGGAGATTGCCATTTGGCCCTGCCCCCTGCACCAGCCCCTGCCCACCGTGCCCGTGCCCTTGCGTGCGCCCGATCCCGATGTCGCCCTCGACCTGACCCAGATTATCCAGCACGTGTACCGCACCGCCCGTTACGATGTGCAGGTGGATTACCGCGCCGACCCGCCCGCGCCCCCACTTGGGCCTAGCGATGCCGCATGGCTTGATGCCCGCCTGCGCGAGTGTGGCCTGCGCGGGTAGGCGGCACGGAGTGGGTGTGAATGTCTGCTACAATTAAGCATGTAGGGGAGACTTTATTTAAGTTCGGCAAGGGAAAAGAGGAGAGCGATGAGAGACGATCTCCAGCAACAGATGCTGATGACTTTTGCTGGCACAACGCCCCAACAAATCAGCCTCACTCAACTCGCACAAGTTCTCGATGCCACTGACAAACTCGTGTCCGCATGTGTACGCGAGACATTTGGGAGCGAAATTCAAGCACCGATCTATCTGTCTGAGTTCAGGGCAGGGAGCATTATGCTCTCCTTCGGCGTAATGCCTTCAGCGCAAGTTGATCCGATAGCCGCGCTGTTTTCCGTGATCAGACGAGTGCAGCTTCAGCAGTTTGAGGATATGTCCCCCGATCTTCGGCGGAGCCTGCGGCGGTTCTTTACAACCACACCCACCGCACAGGCTGTTACGTTCCGCAACCTACCCCCGGATCAGGCTGGGCAACAGGAAGTGACCTTGCCCACAAACATAGCCATTCCCTTTCCCGACACCCCAAAGCCGTTGGAGATCGAGGAGTCCACAACCCTCTATGGCAAGCTAGTATCTGTAACGGGAGGCGCAAGCCCATCTTGTCAGTTACAGACAAGTCGGCAAGATGTCAGCATTGACGTGACTGCGGAACAAGCCGGCGAGCTTGGCAAATATCTGGATCAAGAGATCGGAATCACTGGTGTGGCAACGTGGAATTTGGATGCAATGTGGATCAGGAGGTTTGTGTCGAAGGAAATCATCCCACCCCGTAAATACCAATCGTGGGAAGCAGCATTGCCCCACTTGCAGGCGTTTGCCGTTTACTACGAAGACATCCGCGATTCGGTTGCATGGGTTCGCAGTTTGCGTGATGACGACGACGAGGAAACAGGATGAGCAGAAAGATCGTTTTTGATACAGGTGTGCTCTTGATCCATCCTGATCCGAAAAGAGCCACTGCTGCCGCGTGTGGAAAAACTGTTAAATGAGCTTGAACAATCCGCTACTCCACTTGGCATACCTACCATCGTTCTGGCTGAGCTTTGGGTTCGCATACCTACAGAAGCAGAGCGAAACCAATTCCTAGAATTGCTTCCCGTACAGGTACGGTTGCTTCCTTTTGATACTGCATGTGCCCATACGGCTGCTGATCTAGTAGGCCAACTTCGGACTACCCCGCCACCACCGGGACTTTCAAATACGCGCATGAAGAAGGATGTCCTTATTATCGCAACGGCACAAGCACATGGGGCAGAACATGTGTATACGCAAGACCGAAATTGTTGCGCCAGTGCCAGCCGCGTAGGTCTTCCTTGCTCGCTTATCTAAACTATACGACCTCCAATCTTGGATGAATCTACACGCTGCTGCGGGTAGCACTGCGCCACCTGAAGCCTGCCACCGTGTGCCCAACACCCACTTGACATCAAACACTTGTTCTGGTATCATCAAGCTAAGCACGCACGTTCTTTTATGAGCAGAAAGGTATTCGCCATGCCCGGTACACACTATCTTGTCTGGTATGATGACAACCCGCGCATCCCCTTCTTGACCAAGATTGAGCAGGCCATTGCCGCCTACACCTACCGCTTCAAGCGCACACCAAATGTGGTGTTGGTGCGCGAGGCGGAGATCAAGCAGCACAATGCCATTGCGATCCGTAGTGTCGGCCATGTCCAACACCACAATTTCTGGGTAGGCTACGAAGCAGAAGGCTGATCGGGTGCGGGCGGGGGCAACCATGCGCTGCGCGAGATGTTCGACGGCGTGCCCCCGCCACAGCCCTACCTAACGGAGCGTATGCACCGACACGCTGCTATCGCTCCGGAGCTGGGCGAGGCGGGTATCAAATTGGATCCGCGCCGTTGCAAAGAGCGCATTCGCCTCTTGGAAACGATTGGCCGCACGATTGGCATACTCCACGCGGTAACTCTCGTAGAACTCTTGCATGGCACTGATTGCGGAGAGTTCAACTTCTAGCCCCTGTAGGTAAAGCTGGTGCGCCTGCGCCAATTCGGGCGGGGGCGTGATTGCCGCAAACCGTTCCTGCGCCTGCGTCACAAGTGCCGCAAAATCCTGCGTGGCAGCGGTGTGTTCCACCGAGCCGCCCGGCTTGCCAATGCTCGTGCGGAAGGTATCCACCGCCAGTTGCAAATCACGCCGGATCGGGGCGATCTGCTCAAGGTACAGCACCGTGCGGCTAGCACTTATGGGGGCCAGCTCAGCTTCAGTCAATGGGCTTGGAGTCGGGGTGGGCGCAAGCAACGGCGCAAGCACCAGCATCGGCGCATTCACCACGAGTGCAGGGGTGGGGGTCAACAGAAGGGGTGGCTCTTGGCTCTGAGCAACGGCCTGTGCGAAACTCTGGTGGAGCACCAACGCAACCAACACCAGCCCCAGTGGCAAGCTGAGCAAAATGATCCTGAGATAGCTAACATCGTGCTGCCACTGCCGCCACCGCACCCACCACGCATCGGGCGGGCGGGTGGAGGCGGGCGCGGCAGCCCGCGGGGCAGTCAAGCTAATCTCGGTCAGCGGCGAAGGCTTTGGCGTGCCATTCAGCTTGTTCTGGTCGGCCAGCCAGCGCAAGCCCTTTTGGGCCCGCGCATTGTCAGGGTTGAGCTGAAGCACGGTATTGAGGCAGAAGGCAATCTGGTGCGGGTCATCAAGCACACCACTGAGCCATAGCCATGCCTGCTCGTTGTGCGGGTTGAGCTGCACCGAGCGCGTGAGCAAGCCTTCCGCCATGCGCCGATGGCCGCCCCGTGCCGCCGCTACGCCGCGGGCAAAGAGGCGGTGCGCTTCATCCGGGTGGGCATACACATCAGGGACATCCGATGGGCGAGGCGGGGGCGCGTTGTTGGGCCTACCGAGCGTTGTCATCGCTTAATGCTCCGGCAATAGGGGACTGATCGAACGCTGAACCAGCACTGGGTCTTGGACTAATGCCCGCCGGATCACATCCCAGTATTCGGGCTTTTCATAGCCAATGCGCCAGATCGCAATGCCCGCCAGATCAAGGCGTTGCACTAGCTCAAGTTTGGCTTCGAGGCTATTATCAGTCATGAACCACACTTCGCGCAAGCCGTCGCCGGATTGGTAGCGAAACCAGCTTTCGTCTACGCGCCCGCGTTGATCGCGCTGCATCAAGTTGACGGTCAAGCCTTGATTGCTGATCAGGTCTTCGATCTCAGCCCACGGCAAGGCACGCGCATTGCCTTGCGGGGGCCAGTCGTAGCCGTAGAAGGGCACGCCGATGAAAATCTTCTCTGGATTGATGACACTGCGAGCATACGCAGCCACCGCTTCGACCCAGTAGAGCGGGGCAACAGGGCCTGCACCACCGCCCCGCCAGCTGTAATCATACGTCATAATCCGCACCCGATCTGCATATTGGCCAATCACCTGCCAATCTTGGAAGCCGCCCAAGCCACAGTAGTCACAATCTTTGGCATGCACGGCAACCGTGAGCAGCTTGCCATGCGCGTGGAGGGCCGTCGCAAGCTCAATGATGAAGGCCGAAAAGCTCGGTCGCAACGAGTCGGGCAACAGCTCGTAATCTATATCAATGCCATCGTAGTTGCGGGCTAGCACCTCATCTACAATATTCTGGACGTGGCGGGCCCGGATGTAGTTATCCGACAGCACGCCAATCACGGCACCGGGATCCTCGACATTGTGGATCGAGGGGATCACCAACACATTGGCGGCGTGGGCTGCCTGCACGAGTTCATCATCTCGATTGCCATACAGCCGCCCACTGGTATCGCTGGAGTACCAGAATGGGCTGATCTCATCGAGAATATCTTTGTTTTGCTCGAACGACTCGCGTGCGCCACCGGTATACAGCGGTGGGAACCATGCCGCAACATACCGCCCACTCTTGGGGTGAAAGCCGCTCACTGGCAGCGGCAGCGGGGCCACCGCACTCACGGGCGCAACTGCCACAACCGGCGGCACAGCCGTCGGGAGGGCAACCACCGTCGGCACGGCAGGTACAGTCGGGACAGGCAGTGGGGTAGGCGCAGGCGCGGTAATCACCAGAAAGTCGGGGCGTTGTTGAGCAAGGGTGTAGGTGCGATAGAGCAATACGCCCGCGACGAGGAGGGCAGTGCTGTAGAGGGCAACTATCAGCCACCGACGCAGGTGGCGCAGGGTACGGTGGGACATGCTTAATAGGCTCCCAATTCTTCGAGGCGGTCATCACTGATCCCAAACATGTGCGCTAGTTCGTGGAGCACCGTGCGGCGTACTTCCGCACGTAGCTCAGCGGGATCAGGGAAATCGGCTTCGAGGCTATCTTGAAAAATGACAATCACATCCGGCGGTACAAGATCGCCCGCCACCCGCTCAGTGATCGGGACACCTTCGTAGTAGCCATACACAACTTCATCCGGCTCTAGCTCTAGCTCAGCTCGATGCTGCGCGGTGCAATGCGGCTCAACAATGATGTCCACGTTGGCGAGGTAGCGGGCAAACTGCTCGGGCAGGTTCTCGATCACATCTAGCACAAGTTGTTCAAAGGCAGGTGTTTGCATTGGACTCCCGTCGCTTTACATCTTGGTTCATTATACGAGGCGCATTGATCTGATGTCAATAGGCAAAACGTGATAAGCACAGCGAAAGCGGCAGATTTATGTGGTAAATGTTGCTTACGATGCCCGTTGCTGTTACTCACACAGATTATGATAGCATGAGAAATTGAGCTATTGATGCCCCGTTAGAGGAGCATACATGCCACGTTGGGTGCGCTCGAAACATGTTGGGCAATGGCTGCTCCTGTTGCTGCTAGTGGTTGGCTTGCACAGCAGCGATCCACGCCAACCCGCCGTCTCAGCTCTCCGCCCCACCCACAGTATCCAGCATAGCCCACACAGCATGCCTGCGCCACAGCTTGCTATCGTGCCATATGTACGCCCTACACTTGCAATGCAGATGCTGAGCTGGCAACCGACGATCCAAGCGGCAGCCGCGCACTACTACGATCCGAGGGTGTGCGAATTGGATCAGGCAAGCTTTGCGCGGCTGATCGCGGTGATTATCTACAATGAGCAAAACGGCTGGTTTGAAGATATGGTTGAGCCAGTGCGCCCGTTCAGGCCGGCCTACGAACATGCACAAGTGATGCTCAATCGCCACGTTGCAGGCAGTAACTATAGCGTCTGGCCCACCAATCTGCGCCCCTCCGTCGCGCTCGAAGTGGTGCGCGGCGAAGTGCCGATCCCGCACGCGCCGGGTATTATGACAACGACCCTACGGGTTGCGCGGAGCCAGATTCATCCAGCCCACTTCAGCAACATGGATCACCTGTATGCTGCATTGAATGAGGAGATTAGCGATGCGCCTATAGCGATTGAGTACCTCGCCGCCAATCTGGTGCGCGGCTGCTACCGCGCCCGCTACGAAGGTGTGCCGCAAAGCTGGCGCACCCTTGCGGCATGGCACAATCAGGGCATTGTCCAGCCCACCCAGATCAGCCAGAGCGGATGGGCACAGGACTATCTGCGCCGCGCCGGAGCCTATATTCCAACCGCGCACGCCCTGCTTCAGGCCGATCCTCAGCCGCAGCCGAGTGCAGGCGGGTGCTGTCGCTAAAGCGCATTGAGTTCGGCATCAATCAAGGCGGAAAGGTTGCTCAAGTCAATACGTGGGTAGTAGGTATCGTTAAGAAATACGGCTGGAGCGGCATCACACGCCGCGAGGCATGCGCTCGGCTCAATCTGGATGGTGTTGCCGTAAGCGGCCCGCAGCTGGATCAACAACCGATCCAGATCGTTCGGACAGACGGTACACGTTGTACAAACCATTATGGTTACATTCACGACGCGAAACCACCCGATCTGGCCCGCAGGCTCAAAGCATAGCGTGCTAACGTTGCTTGCACAGAATAATATAATTTCAGTATGGCGCATGTGGTCGGCAATGTCAAGGGTTTGTGAATGAATTGCCCACCTTCTGCACAGAAAACCACACCGATTGGCAGAGGTATACAAGCCGAACCGGTGCGGAATCAGGACAAACGTCTCTAGGCTTTCGCGCTACGTTGTGTTACAATTTCGGTATGAGTAGCACGACCATCACAACTGCATATCCGCCATCCCTACGCTCAATTCAGAGCTACCACTGCTATCAGCGACAGGTTGCCGAATTGAAGAATGTGCGTGCGTTGCACAACGATCTGGCGTGGCAACTGGATGATACGCAGTTCCTGCTGCGCGATCTCTATGCCCAGCGTGCAGGCGGCTTTGATCCGCTACTGGAGCGTGAGATTGTCCGCCTTGAGTCGCTCTGCATTAGCCTTGCAGAACGCCTGCATCACGAAGCCCAGCGCATAGCTCAGCTTGAAGCCAAAGTCACGGCCATGCGCGGCGAGCTAGCGCATATGGATGGACTGCTCTACGTGTAGCTTGCCCAACACCGCCCGCTGCTACTCCAGCACCACATCGCCACTGCGCCCGCCGCGCTTCTCAGCAAGGCGAATGTCGCTAATCCGCATGGCTCGATCCACCGCCTTGCACATATCGTAGATTGTCAGCGCAGCCACACTCACGGCCGTCAAAGCTTCCATCTCGACCCCTGTCTGCCCGCGTGTCCGCACCACTGCTTCAATCTCTAGCACCCGCAGCGGTTCATCCGGCGTGGCAAGCGGCACTGGGCGGAAATCCACGGCCACATGCGTCAGCAGCAGGGTATGGCAGAGCGGGATTAGCTCCGGCGTGCGTTTTGCGGCCATAATGCCGGCCACCCGTGCCACAGCCAGTACATCGCCTTTAGGCATACCACCACGCAGGATCATCTCCAGCGTCGCCGCCTGTAGCTGCACCGTGCCGCGTGCAATCGCTTCACGCTGAGTTTCTGCTTTCGCGCCAACATCTACCATGTGCGCTTTGCCCTCAGCGTCAAGGTGGGTTAAGCGGGTTGGTTGCTCATCCATGCGGGACACCTCCTCTCCTTCAGTTTGGTTCTGTTTGTCATTATAGGCCGTTTTGGGGCTAGGCGGTGCGCCGGAGCA
>CALCJV010000060.1 GCA_937967405.1 uncultured Chloroflexales bacterium
GTGGGGGGGCAGCCTCTCCCGAACTACATACCGGTTCGTGCGGTGGAGCCGGAGAAGGTGCTGTTTGTGTACACTGATCAGACGGAGAGAGTATATAAGCGACTTGAGGCGGTGCTTGTTCCACAAGGAGTGGCGGTTGAGGGATTGCAGACTAGTGCGTATGATATGCCGCAGGTTACAAAGGATGTGCGTGAGTGGATTGATCAGCGCGGGGTTGCGGGCAGCGATCTGGTGGTCAACTTTACGGGTGGCACCAAGCCGATGTCGCTGGCGGTGTATCGTGTTGCTGCGGATTTGTCGGCACCGCTTGTGTATCTCGAAAGTGAGCGCAAGCAGAGCAAGTTTTATCGCTATGTATGGGATGGTGGGTTTCGTCTCGATAACAGTGAAATCTTGCCTGAACTTATCACGCTGAAGGATTTCTTTAACCTGTATCTTGGCATCAATGCATGGAGCGAGGCAGGTCCAAGTAGCGAGACGGGCGGGAAGCTAGAGAAAGCTATTGCCGATACTTTGTGTCGTGCAGGCTACGAGGTGATGTGTGGTGTTCGTGCAAAGAATAACCAAGTAGATATAGATGTAGCGGTGCGATTTGAGAATCAAGTAGGGATTATCGAAGCAAAATCAGGCAACGTCGGACGCAAATTAGATGCTGTCAAGCAACTGAATAATGCTGCCCGCCTGTTAAGTCTGTATACACAAGTAATATCTGTAGTAACAGTGGAACCTGATGAACGACACAATGAGCTGCGCGAAGCGTATGGGATAAAACTCGTGCGGCTTTGTGAGTACTCGGCTGACACGCAGACGAAACTTTCGGATGAAGATGAGAAACTTCTTTGTAAAGCTGTTGAGGAAATGTTGAAAGGCTAACCCACCATGCTTCTCCTGAACTTCACCCACCCGCTCACTGCTGAGCAAGTCCAGCAGCTCACCGCCATGCTCGGCGATACGCCCGATGTGCGCCACATCCCCGTGCAAATTGACCAGCAACAGCCGCTCGAAGCGCAAGTGCGGGCACTGGTAGCAAGCGTCGGGCTTGATCCGACCCAATGGCAGACCGAGCCAATCATCGTCAATCCGCCCGGCCTCGCCCCCGTCGCGGTAGTGCTGCTGGCTGAGCTACACGGGCGTATGGGGCTGTTTCCGGCTATCGTGCGGATGCGTCCCATCGCGGGCAGCACCCCCACCCGCTTCGAGGTCGCCGAGATCATCAACGTGCAGCAGGTGCGCGAGACAGCCCGCCAGCAACGCGAGCCGCGCCCCTAGAACGTCACCAGCCCGCGCCGCACCCCTTGACTGACGGCTTCGGTGCGGCTGGCGACACCGAGCTTGGCATACAGCGAGGAGATGTGGAACTTGACCGTATGCTCACTGATCTGCAACTCACGGGCGATCTGCTTATTCGCCAGCCCCTGACTAAGCAGCACCAGCACCTCTTGCTCACGGGCAGTCAAGCTGTCCTGCGGCAAGCCATCAGCAACGGGCACATCTACCCGCGCAAGGCGAGCCGTGCTGACCGCAAGCGCAGGCGGCAACACCACCAAGCCCTGCGCCACTGCAACTGTTGCCGCCTGCAACGTCTCTGGTGTAGCATCAGGATCAACCACGCCCCACCCGCGCAACCCACTCGCCGCGAGCGTCGCCGCCACGCTGGACTGCTCGCTCATCACCAGCACCGCACTGGTTAGTTCACGCAGATCGAGATCATCCAAATCCAGCAGCAGCGTCTCATCGGCAACCACCACCGCATCCAACACAACGTGCCGCGCCGCCAACAGCAGCAGCGATCCCGCCTGTGCAACTGGCTCCAACAATGGCGATTGCAACATTGCCGCCAGCCCCGCCCGCAGCGCAGGCGTGGGAGCCGCAATCCCAATCTGGATTAGAGCATCTGATCCTGATCGTTCAACCACGCCTGCACCACCTCCGTCGGAATTGCCACTGCCAAATCGCCCCCACGGATCATGGCATTGATCCCAACTACACCACCATACGCATTCACCAGCGGGCCACCTGAATTGCCCGGCCGCAGCAGCACATCCGAAAGAATGTAACGCAACGGCTGCGCGACTCGCGGCAGGCGGGCCTCGCCAAACCCACTGACGACCCCAGCCGTCACAACGTTGCGCTGCCCGTAAGGATTGCCCACCGCAAACACCAATTCGCCAACCCGTAGGTGCACCGCCGCACCCGTTGCGGCCATCCGTAACTCGCCGGGCCCAACGCCCTCGACGTGGAGCAACGCCAGATCAAACGCCGGATGCCGCGCCGCCACTGTTGCAGGCAACACCCGCCCATCATCCAGTTCAACGGCCACGCCGCCCGCTTGTGCCGCAACAACATGATCGTTGGTGACGATGTCACCATTGATGCGCCAGACCACACCCGAACCCACGCCCTGTCCCTGCCCCACCACGCGCACGACGCTGGCTTGCACGCGCCGCACGAGCGCATCTATGCCGTGCGCGAGATCGGTCGTTACCGTGTCGCGCTCCGTTTCCAGTTCAGCTGCTATCGTCATCCTCACCTACTTTCCAGTACGAAGCGGTGTCGCAGATCAGGGGCGAAGTGTCCGAACACTCCCCCCTGCGTTCCTGTCACCCGCCACCTGTCACCAAATAGCATACCGCTTACGCCCGCTGCCCGACTGTCACAACCACCTGCTGCACCGCACCGCCGCGCAATACACCGATCTCCAACACCGTACCGACCGGCGAGGTTGCCAACACCGCCTGAAGCTGATCGGTATCGGTGATCGTCTGCCCATTCACGCTGACCAGAATATCACCGAGCAACAGCCCGCCCTGTTCAGCTGGACTACCTTCCTCCACGCGCATCAGCAACAGCCCGCGCTCCTGCGTTAGCCCGCCGCGCTGCGCCACCGGTAGGTGGATCGGCTGGCTGGCAATCCCCAGATAGCCGCGCTGCATATGCCCCTGCTGCGCCAGTAGCCCCGCAATGCGCCACGCCACCGCCGTCGGGATAGCGAGCGGCGTGTTGCGGACCAAGCCGGTTGTGAGGATGCCTAGCACCGCCCCCTGTGCATCAATCAACGGGCCTCCGGAAAAGCCGGGATAAGGCGTGGCATCCGTCTGGATCACCTGCTCTACGGCCACGCCCCGCCGCCGCCGGAGCGGACCACTCAGTGCGCTCACCACACCCAGACTAGCCATTACCCCGCCGCTTGCTGGTCGCCCCACCGCAAGCACAATCTGCCCAACCCGCGCCGTGCCTTGCGTCGCCGGCGCAACACCTAGCCCATCTACCCGCAGCACGGCCAAATCCGAAGCCGGATCGCGCCCGACAAGGCGGGCTGCAAGGGTTGTGCCGCTTGCCGTCTCAATCGTAATCTCTTCATCCCGCTCAAGCACATGGTCAGCCGTAATCACCAAATCGGGATCAAATACCACCCCCGTCGCGGGAAGCCGTTCACGCCCATTCACCAATACCACCGCCGCACCCGCCTGCTCCACGGCATCTGCCATTTGGTTGGAGAGCAGAGCCAACACACTTGTATCCGGAGTATGCTCCACGTAGGTTATCCTTTCATTCACTCGTTTGCCTGCCTGCCCGTAGCACCTACGGAACTGACCTCACTATACACTGCACGCGGCGCAGCAACACCCCCCGTGTGGCTAGCCGTAGGACTAGTAAAATGGGTAGGCAAGCGCAGGCAGCCCGGTATGCACCCCGCCCCCTAACACCTCGCTCCTCACCCCTAGTTGCTTGCAACTCTAGAACACAGTACAATGAGCGATTATCACAGACCACACGGGGCTGCACCGATCTGTACCGCACGGTGGCGGACAATGAGAGAGAGAAATTGGCTATGGTTTCCTATGATGAACTGGTTGCCACGCTAGAGGATGCGTGGGTGGCGGCTGGCTTACACGAGCATGCCCTTGTTGAGACCTACACCCCAGCAACCCACGAACGCGGCTTTCGCGCCGAGCTGTTCCCAGAGCACGATGAACTGCTGGATGATAGCACGATGCCGCCGTGGGTGGAGCTAACGTTTGTGTGGAACGCTGCCCATCAAATGCGGGCGGAAGGACGCGAAATCGAACACGAGCCGCTCGACTTGAGCTGGACATATCTGGTGCTGGTGCAAATGAACCTGCGCGACCGCACCGATAGCGAACTGGTGCAGATGTTTCAGCGTGCCGTCCAACGGGCGATGCAGCGCATGTTTCCCAATGAGCTTGGTGAACCGCTCTTTGTGCCGGTGGATGTGCGCCGCGTCTATCACAATAACGCCCAGCATCAACCGGCCCTCGCCCAGATTCAGTTGGTCAGCACCAACTTGACCGATCTGCTTGAGCAGTGGAACCCGCACGACATGGGCGCATTGCGGCGGGCCGTGCGGCGTGAAGTCCAGCTCGCTAGCATGATCTTGCAGAGCTTGAGCGACACCTTCGGAGGGCGATTCAATGGGCGCGGCACGTATCGTCCAGTCGAGACGGCGTGAGGGGCTAGGACTAGGGGAGGGATGACAGGGGCTAGGGGTCAGGTGTTCAACGTTGATCTTCCTGCTGTGTTGCCTGACACCTAGCCTGTGACCCCCGTCACCTGACCCCTGTCACCTGACACTTACACCACAAACGCATGCGGGTTAAACAACCCCGCCGCATCCCACCGCGCCTTGATCGCTCGCATGAGCGGCAAGCCCTGCGCTGTGTAGCCCCAAGCATCGAAGCTGGTGCTGCCTGCATGGAGCGGTGCCACCGCATAGCCCCCAAGCTGCACCGCCGCCTGCCGCACCGCTAATGCCTGCGCGAGTGCGTCGGGCGGCACATGCACAAACACCAAGCCACTCGATAGGTCTACCACATACGGATGGGCCGCAAGCAGCGGAGCCAGTGCCGGGTATAGCTCTGGCAACTTGCCCGGCGGCACCCCAATGCGGAACAATATGCTCCCATCGGCAACTGCGCTAGGTGCGCCGACTAGCTCAACCCAAAGCTGCGTGCTGTTCAGATCGTCGCGGCGGCGGGTATCGCTGGCTCCCAACTGCGCCAAAAGCTGCTGCACATCATTCAGCTCGGTGGCAATATCTTCGGGTAACCCTTCCGCCGTGTAGACGAGTGCAAGCGGGGCGGCGACACTGACCACAGCACCCGCACAGACGACAATCCCAGCACAGACGAGGCGCAGACGCAAGAGTTGGCTACCTAGCTCCAGCGCACGCTGCATCGCCGTTTTGCCCGCTTGATCGGCGAGGGCCGCCACCACACTGGCTCGTGCACGCGGCAACGGCGATAGCTTGAGGGTCACATCGGCGAGCAAGCCGAGCGTACCATAGGAACCAGCAAAGAGGCGCGGCAGATCGTAGCCAGCCACATTCTTAACGACCGGACGACCAGCGCGGATCACCCGTCCATTGGGCAAGGCCACCGTGCTGCTCAGCACATTGTCACGGATGCCGCCATAACGCAGGCGCAACGGCCCATTGAAGCCGCTTGCCACAATTCCACCGACGGTAGCCTGCGCCCACGGACTGGCCAGCGGAACCCACATCTGATGTGCTGCCAGTTCGGCCTGTAGCTGGGCTAGCGACATGCCCGCTCCCACCGTAACATACAGATCATCAAGCGCGAGCGTCTTGATGCCGCTCAGGGCCGCCGTACTCAGGATCGCGGGGGTGGCTGGCAGAGCCTGCGACTTGGTTCCCGCCCCCATCACCCGGATAGCCTGCCCAGCGGCCACCCACGCCTGAATGGCCTCAGCCGCTTCGTTAGCGTTTACTGGGCTGAAGGGGCTAGCGGGTGGTGCGCTCGGTGCTGGCAGGGCTTCTAGCACCGGCATCACAGAAGGCAGAATCTTGTGCGGATTGAGCAGGTAATCCGGATCGAACACCTCTTTCACATCCTGCATCGCGTGCAGCTCAGCCGGATTGTACATCAGTGGCATAAACTCGCGCTTCTCAATCCCTACCCCATGCTCACCCGTAATGCTCCCATCTTCTTCAACGCAACGCGCAACGATCCGGCGGCCTGCATCAATCACGCGCTGCACATGGGCTTGATCTTTGGTATCCTCGATCAAGATTAACGGGTGCAGATTGCCGTCGCCCGCGTGGAACACATACACCACACGCAGCTCACTTTCCTCGCAGATCGTATTCACATCGGCAAGCACCCGTGCGAGCTTGCTACGCGGCACCGTGCCATCTACCAGATAGAACGCAGGGGCAAGGCGAGCAATCGCCCCAGCCGCACTCTTGCGCCCATACCAGATACGGCTGCGCTCGTCGTCGTTCTGGGCTACGCGCAGCTCGGAGGCTCCCTTATCCTTAAGCGTGGCAATCACCTCAGCCATCTGCGGCGCAATGCTATCGGGGTAGCCATCCACCTCAACAATCAAAGCGGCTCCTGCCTCAACCGGCAACCCGGCATGCGCGAAATCCTCGATCACGCGCATAAAGCGGCGATCCATCATCTCCATTGTCGCCGGCACAAGTCCCCGTGCAATCATGGCCGACACCGCCTCGCCAGCCTGCTCGACCGATTCAAACGAAGCCAGCATAGTCTGCACCGCCGGTGGGGTACGGATTAAGCGGAGCGTCGCTTGGGTAATCACACCGAGCGTCCCTTCGCTGCCCGTCAGCAGCGCAACAAGATCATACTCTGGGTAGTCGAAGGCCTGCCCGCCGAGCTGCACGACCTGCCCGTCAGCCAGCACAACTTCCAGCCCGATCACATAGTTAGTTGTCACGCCATACTTGAAGCAGTGTGGGCCACCGGAGTTCTCGGCAATGTTGCCGCCAATTGTTGCCGCCCGCCCACTCGAAGGGTCAGGCGGGTAGTACCATGCATGCCGCTTCGCCAGCAGATCAAGGTCTTGCCCAGTCATTCCCGGCTGTACAACCACACTGCCGCCGAGTGGGTCAAAGCTGATGACCTGCTCCATACGTGAGAAGGTCAGGATCAATCCACCGCGCTCGGCAACGGCCCCGCCGGATAGCCCTGTGCCAGCCCCACGAGCGATGATCGGCATGGCGTGCTGTCGCGCCCATTGAATCAGACGCACCACATCCGCTGTCGTGGAAGGCAGGGCTACCCCATCAGGCATGCCCAAGTCTAGCCCCGCATCCCGATCATAGGTCAATAGAGCCACTGGATCAGTGACAATCTGATTGGCGGGCAACAAGCCCGCTAAGCCTGCTCGCACAGCATCGTTCCGCATCACTGCCATAGTATTCTCCTCTGTGCCTCTCTAGCCACACTGTAGATAATCATTGGCGCATGCCTATAGAATACCACAAAATATCAAATTAGCACTCTTTGCCAAACTCTGCTAAAATCCCCCTTGACAAACCGCACAGCTTTCGGTATCATAATTTTTGGTTAGCACTCTCGACTCAAGAGTGCTAACTAGACCAAACTGAGTTCATTGTAGCTAATGATGAATATACAGGAACAAAGGAGGAAGTCTCTCATGCAAGGTGATTTTCGCATTCGCCCGCTTGGTGATCGCGTAGTTGTCAAGCCCGCAGAGCGTGAGGAAATGACGAAGGGAGGGATCTACCTGCCCGACACCGCCACTAAAGAACGCCCGCAAGAAGGTACGGTATTGGCCGTTGGCGAAGGCCGCCGCGATGACAATGGCAAGCTCGTACCAATGAATGTTGCAGTAGGCGACCGCGTGCTGTTCGCAAAGTACAGTGGCACGGAAGTCAAGATTGATGACGTAGAGTATCTGATCCTTGCCGAGAAGGACATTCTTGGCATCATTCAGGGCTAAACAACTGCCCTGTGCAACGGAACAGGTTAGCGATGCATCTGTGTGTGACGCGATAGTGTAATCTAGTAGCAACGAAGGAGAGAGATTTCAATGGCAAAGCAGTTGTATTTTAACGAAGAGGCTCGCCGCGCTCTCAAGCGTGGTGTAGATACCGTTGCCGATGCGGTCAAGACGACGCTTGGCCCACGCGGGCGCAACGTAGCAATTGACAAGAAGTTCGGTGCTCCGACAGTCACGCACGACGGTGTGACGGTTGCCAAAGAGATTGAGCTGAAAGACCCGTTTGAGAACATGGGTGCACAGCTGCTCAAAGAAGCCGCCACCAAAACCAACGATGTGGCCGGTGATGGTACTACTACTGCAACCGTGCTGGCTCAAGCGATTGTCAATGAAGGTTTGAAGGTCGTTGCCGCTGGCTCGAATCCAATGATGCTCAAGCGTGGGTTGGAGCGTGGCGTTGAGCATGTGGTGACGGCCATTCAGGGCATGGCCACCCCCGTGCGCGACCGCGCCGATATTGCCCACGTGGCCAGCATCTCGGCTGCCGACCGCGAGATCGGTGAGTTGATCGCTGAAGTGATGGAACGTGTTGGCAAGGATGGCGTGATTACCGTCGAGGAGAGCAAGGGGATTGCCTTCGAGAAGGAATACACTGAAGGTATGCAGATTGATCGCGGCTACATCTCCGGCTACTTCATCACCAACACCGAGCGGCAGGAAGCCGAACTTGATGACCCCTACATCCTCATCACCGACAAGAAGATCAGCAGCGTGCAGGACATCATCCCCACATTGGAGAAGGTGCTGCAAATGACCAAGAACCTCGTCATTATTGCCGAAGATATTGACGGCGAGGCTCTGGCTACGCTGGTTGTGAACAAGCTGCGCGGCACGATCAACCCGCTCGGCGTGAAGGCTCCCGGCTTCGGTGATCGCCGCAAAGCTATGTTGCAGGATATTGCGATCCTGACTGGCGGCACGGTGATCAGCGAGGAAGTTGGGCGCAAGCTCGATAGTGTTACCGTCGAAGACTTGGGTCGCGCTCGCCGCGTGATTGCGACCAAAGATGATACCACCTTCATTGAAGGGCGTGGCGATGAGAGTGCAATCAAGGCACGCATCGAGCAAATCCGGGCCCAGATCGAGACCAGCACCAGTGACTTCGACCGCGAGAAGCTGCAAGAGCGGCTGGCCAAGCTGGCGGGCGGTGTGGCAGTGATCAAGGTTGGTGCGGCCACCGAGCCGGAGCTGAAGGAGAAGAAGCATCGCGTTGAGGATGCCTTAAGCGCAACCCGCGCCGCTGTTGAAGAAGGCATTGTGCCCGGTGGTGGCGTAGCTCTGATTAACGCGATTGCCGCACTCGACAAGGTGCAGGTAGGGCATGAGGATGAGCGCATCGGGGTGCAAATCCTGCGCCGGGCATTGGAAGAGCCGATGCGGATGCTGGCCCGCAATGCTGGTCAAGATGGCGCAGTTATCATTGATGCCGTGCGCCGTAAGCACGCCGAGACGGGCAGCACCCGCTATGGCTACAACGTGCTAACCAACGAGATGGTGGATATGATCGAAGAGGGTATCATTGACCCCGCGAAGGTGACGCGCAGTGCGGTGCAGAATGCCGCAAGCATTGCCGCGATGATCTTGACCACCGAGGCCCTGATCACCGACATTCCTGAAGAGAAACCAGCTGCTCCGATGCCGGGCGGCGGCGGGATGGACTTCTAGTTCCTCACACACCACGCATAAGCTAGGGCAGGGGTGGCAGCGATTTTGCCACCCCTGTGTTGCCGGTAGTCCTCAACTCTGCTCCCCGTAGGCCTTGTCGCCCTACGGCACGAACACGGTGACATTATAGGTGAAGGAGCGGGCTTCGCCACCAAGCACCACCTTGCTGATCGTCACCGTGTACGTCGTGTCAGTATCGGGCTTGGGCCAGCTGGCCCGATCACCTAAGCCGAGCGGAATCCAGACAATCGTGTTTTCGCCAAAACCCGTTTGCACGCGCTCTTGGCGCAACTCGACCGCCTGCCCGTTGCTCTGCATACTCACCGTAGCATCGGCAAAGTTGGCCCGCGGGTAGGAGAATGACCAGCGCGGATAGACAATCTGGTAGGGCACGAAGCCGGGCGGCGGCCACGCCACAAACTCGTCGCGGGCCGTGCGCGTGGGGCTATTCGCCCCAAATACCCACAATGCATTCGTGCCCCAGTTGCGGGCGATAGCGGGCACATCGCCCGTACCCATTGTGAGCGTCTGCGGGAAGAAGACCCACCGCCGATGCCCAACCGCACCGTTGCCTGCGCCACTGTCTTTGATGTAGCTATCTATGGCCCGTATCCCAGAGCTAGGAAACGCCATGTGCAGGTTCGATTTCTGGGCCGCCTCACGCCCCTCTGCCGTGTAGCAAGCCCACGTCTCCGGCGGAGTGTGCGACAGATTCCCCTCGGCCGCCATCATGAGGGCCGCTTGTTGGGCCTTGCGGTTGAAGGCATCAGTGAAGGTAACATTCGCGGGAACACCTGCCATAGCACGGTAGAAATTCACGCGACGCAGCATCGCCGCCTTGAACGCGGCAGAGGTATCGCCCGCATTGCAGGCGGCAACATCACCCGTCCAGCCGTAGTCCGGTGCGGGCGAGCTGTACTCAGCCAGATAGAAGGCTCGTACCGATGCGCGATCCTGCATATTCAGCCCCCCGCCGCTCCCCGCCGTCGGCGAAGGGGTGGGGCTGCGCGTTGGGGTAGGCGTGGCAGCTGCTGCACGCCGCACAAAGGGCAGATACACCTGCTGCACCTGTGGCGTAGGTGTTGCGGTTGGCGTAGCTGTAGCTAGGGGAGTCCCACCCGTCGCGGTCGGTGTGGCCGTCGGCTCCGCGCCTGTCACGGTCGCCGTCGCGGTCGGTGTGACCGTCGGCTCCGCGCCCGGCACAGTCGCCGTCGCCGTAGGCGTGGCCGTCGGTACCTCATCGAGTAGCTCATCGGCCAGCGCAAAATCGCCAAACGCCTGCACATCGGTTGCTAGCACCCGCCGGAACAGCCCCACCGCATCACTGCCGCCTGCCGCTACCGCCTGCCACGCGCCGCCGCCCAGTGCGCGGAAGGGGCGCGGGTTGGTGCTGCCATTCGCCTCACTCAAAGGATCATACCAGAATGCAAGCGTCGTCGCGGCGTTCCCCGTTGGGGTAATCTGGTAGCAGCGTTGCACTGCACGCAGCAGCGCGGCATTCGCGGGGCACAGCTGCCCGCCCTTGACGGCAACGGTCGTTAAGCCCAAGTTGCCGCTAGAGATCAAATCTACGCCGCGATACCTGATCTGCGTACCAGTGGCATTGGCGATCAAGAGGAACGCAGTGGTGCTATCCGCCGCGACAGTCCGGCTCTGGCGGAGCGTGCCGCTATTCGTCACCTGCGCCTCGACACTCAAGGCGTGCACCCCCAGATCGAGCGTGCCCCCCTCGCCCACCAGCAGGCTTCCGGTGAGGGCGGCATCAGCTTGCAGCTGAGCTGCGCCTGTGCTGTTGACGATCAGATTGTGGAACTGTAGCCCGATTTCTTCAGTCAAGCGGAGATTGTCCCACGCGCCATAGCCTTCATCTGGGCTTGTGTCAACATTGCGGAAGCCAAGATAGTAGACCCCATCCGCACTGACACTAAAGCTCTGCTCGGCATTCTGCCACGTCGTCGCGGTCACATTCGTGAAACTGACCAGCTGGCGCGACATTGCATTTGGCGATGTCCCCAGCCACGCCTGAAACGCCTGTGGATCATTGCGATCCACGCCATAGAGGAACGACAGGCGGTAGGTTGCACCACGCCGTAGCTCAATAGGGGGTGAAACCAGCCACGCATCTACCAGCGTGGCGGTTGCATCGGGGAAGCGCAACGCAAAGCCGCCGGTGGTGTTGGGGTTGTTCGGGCGGAATGTCCCTCCCCCAAACAACGTGCGGACGTTTGTGCCGACCGGCGTACTCTGATCCAGCGTCAGCCAGCCAGTAGGCGGGGTACTCGTGTAGTTTTCTGTCCCATCGCGGTAGGCAAAGTCTTCATCAAGCAGCGTGCGCGTGGTCTGAATCGTCAATGTCTGCGCCGCACCATTCAGCACCACCGTCCCGTTCTCTGGGCGAAAGCCAGTGCCCGCATCGTTCCAGTTGCCGCCCACTTGGAGCTGGCTCGTGCCGGCCCGCAGCGATGCGCCCGTGCGGATCGTCAAATCGCCATTAAGCACCAGCGTACCCGCCAGTGCGACTTGCGTCGCACTCGTCCCCGTGCCCACCTGCATAGCGTTGAAGCGACTATCGCTGTTGCAGCGCAGGCTTTGGGGCAGGTTGCCCGCCAGCACCAGATTCGCGTTAGCCGCATTGGTGCGGGCTGTGCCAAGCTCTTCCCAATTGCCGTAGACCGTCAAGGTTCCACCAGTTATGTCGAGCTGTGCGCCACTCTCGATTTGCACATCACGCACGCTGGTAGCCCCACTCAATGTCGGGAAACGGGAGCCATCCGGTGCTGCCGGAATGAGCACATCATCAATCCTGCGTGGCACCCGATTGATCGTCTGGGCACTGTTCGCCCCTTGCGCCATGCGCCAATTGTTCGGGTTGCTCCAATCGCTGTTGCTGTTGCCCGTCCAGACAATCTGGCTAGCGCGGTAGCCTGCGCCGTTGGGAGCTGAGAGATTCAGCACGCGGGCCGCAGCAGCATCACACATTTCGGGATTGGGATCAAGCTGACCGGCAACACACGTTGCATTTGTGCCAAGCGGTACACCAAGCGGCGTATCGTTGTACTGCACGGCCGGATTGGAAAAAAAAGGCAACCGTGTACAGCTCGTGCTGTTCGCCGTGCACAGATTGTTGTACGCCATTACGGTGCGCCACTTGCCCGCAACATTGACAAAGCCGCGTGCATCCGTGAAGGGGCTTGGGTCATCATCTACATACCAATCATGGCGCAAGCCCATGTTGTGCCCTAGCTCATGCGGCAGCGTGTAGTTATCAGCGATACAGTCGCGGGCAATCACATTAAACGCAAACGCCGCGAAGGATGGGTTGGGGATGCTTGCTAGCACATAGCCCAAGCCACAGCTCCCGCCAATGTTGTCGAGCACAAGCGAGACATAATCAGCGTGGTACTCATCCCGCCACGTATGCACCTCATCCATAAAACCATCCGACGGGTTGCGGAGCCGCTGCAAATCGGTGTTGGAATTGCCTGTCTCGGCATAGTTCACCTCCGCCGTATGCACCAGCCACACGCGCTGCTGCACCTGACTGTTGCGGTAGGTTTCATTCGTAATCGCTATACCGAGATCAATCAGGGTCTGCATCGCCGCTGTGCCACCCGCCGCTTGGCGGGCAACAGCAGTATAGACCACCATCACATCCTGTACAGCTCCGTCATCAGCTTGGCGAGCCAATTCGAGCTGCTGGGCCAGATCGGGCCGCAGGGGCACATCGGGCAGCGGGAGCGGCTGATCGTGATCCACAAAGGCGGCACTATCAATCTGGCTAATGCGATGCACGCCCTTGCCCGCATAACGCACCGTGTACGTGCCAAGCGGATGCACAATCTGCCCTTGCATCAGCCCATCCTGATAAACCAAGATCACCGTACTCTGCTCAATCCCAGCCAGCGTTCCAATCCACACCTGATTGCCTGTCAGGTGAGCCGTCTCCAGCTGGGTCAGCACGGCCGTGTAGGTGGCATCGCCAAACAGGTTCAGGGACAGTTGGGCCACTGGCGTAGGCGACTGTCCGGCGAGTGCAGGCGACCACAGTTGCCCAAAATCTATCGTCACCAACCGCTCCCGAATCGTCTGCGGAGTGGCACTCACCTGCACCTGTGCCCTGCCCGCCATCGGGGCAAACAAGCCCGTCGGAAGCTCAGCCGCTTGCGGTGGCGGCACGGCTCCCGCCTGCCAACCCGGAAGAGCTAGGAGCAGCACGAGGACACCAATCAAGAACCACGCATCTTTCCATGTGTTCATTGTGATAGCTTTCTGGATTCAATTCCATACGTAGACCATGCAGCCATGCTCAGATGGCTTCCCCCTAGCTCCATTATACCCAATACTGCGCTATAAATATATATAGCTTTGGTCATAGGGTCTAGGGGGTACACTGGCGCAACGGATGAAATCAAGATACGATGGCTGTGATTGGGGCCTATACGAGGAGTACAGAGGAATTGCCACAAGTGCAGGTGTAATGCGGTTATCCCAACCAGCCATTACACCTGCACAGCGACACTTACATTACTTCCACAAGGGTCTTGTGATTGGGCCACAAAGCACCCGCTTTACTCAAGGCGTTTGCTTCGGGCAGCGGCAGGTAATGGATCACACACCTCTTTGGCTGCGGCACTCATTTCCGGCGCAACGGGCTGTGCATCCTGCTTGAAATACCGCCATTGGAACCAGAGCGCCGCATTGACGAGGGCAATCATCACCGGCACTTCGACGAGAGGCCCAATTACCGCCGCAAAGGCTGCCCCAGAGCTAATTCCGAACACCGCCACCGCCACCGCGATTGCTAGTTCAAAGTTATTACTTGCTGCGGTGAAGGCCAGCGTCGTTGTTTTGGAATAATCTGCGCCGACAAAATGGCCCATCCAGAAGCTCACCAAGAACATTAGCACGAAGTAGAGCAGCAATGGTATCGCAATCCGTACCACGTCAAAAGGTATCTGGACAATCAGTTCCCCTTTCAAGCTGAACATCACAACAATCGTGAACAGGAGCGCAATCAGGGTCAAGGGGCTGATTCTCGGCAGGAACTCACGCGCATACCACTCTTTGCCTTTGGACTTGATGAGGAAGAAGCGTGTAGCGAACCCGGCGATCATCGGCAAGCCGAGATAGATGAGCACACTTTCGGCGATCTGGCCCATGCCGATCTCGACAACACTACCCTGCAAGCCAAAGAGCGGGGGCAGCACGGTAAGGAAGAACCAAGCATAGACACTATAGAACAAGACCTGAAACACACTGTTAAATGCGACAAGCCCAGCCGCATATTCGGTATCACCTTTAGCCAGCTCATTCCACACAATCACCATTGCAATGCAGCGAGCTAAGCCGATCATAATCAGCCCAGCCATATATTCAGGCAGATCATTGAGGAAAATGATCGCCAAAAAGAACATCAGGAAGGGGCCAATCACCCAATTCTGCACGAGCGATAGGCCGAGCACTTTCTTGTCGCGGAAGACATCGCCTAGCTCTTCATACTTCACCTTCGCAAAAGGTGGATACATCATGACAATCAGTCCAATAGCGATAGGAATGTTCGTTGTCCCAACTTGGAACTGATTGATGAAAGCCTCGGTTCCCGGAATAAAGTAGCCCGCTGCAATGCCGACCGCCATTGCGGCAAAAATCCACACCGTAAGAAATCGATCCAACAATGATAGCTGCTGCGTTACTTTTACAGGGCGTAACGGTGTTGTTGCCTGTTCCATCGTAACCTCCTTGCGGTTGTTGTAGTAGAAAACGACACTAGTATGCAATTGTGCCGATAGCGAAGATTATTGTAATTCCAATGCTGAGTATATCCGATGCCTTCGTTTACGTCAAGTACGCCTCAGCATATGCCGGTGAGGCTCAGGAAGCGTGTGGATCGGGTACATGAGGATGATAGTGATTGTCACTTTCCATTTGATTTCACGCTACCTGCTGCCCATACACCTGCTCGATCAGCACGCGCACACTCAGGCGCGGTGCATCGGGGCGGCGGGCAAGCCACTCCTCGACGTGCTCAGGGCCACGGTAGCGGATCACAAGGCGGCGGCGCAGATCCAGATCAGGCGGCTCTAGCACCGCTGTGCCACGTATACTCAGGTAGCGCACGCCAGCCGCCACCGTCACGGTGATCGTCGGGTTACGCTGAAGATTACGCGCTTTGGTGCTATTGCCGCCGATCCCGAAGCGGAGCTGCTGATCTTCCAACAGATACCACACAACCGTCTGCTGGATTGTGCCGTTGGCATTGAGCGTGCCCACAACGGCATAATGCAGCTCATTCAGAAAGGCGATCTGTCCGGCGGTCAAAGTTGTTGTCGCTGGCATAGACTCACTTTCTCAGGGTTTGCAGAACATTTTCACGAAGGTATCATCTCAGATTCATCGTACACTTATCTTTCTCTGCTACAGTGTAGCTACCAACGACAACCTCCTGACGACCACCAAACCTTCCTCACCCCTCCCCACCCCCCGCACCCAACGCGGGGGGGGTACTCTTTTAGCTGTACCCCGTACACCACCACCTACACTGTAGGCACGCGCTGTGACTGCTCCACAAAAGTTAGGATGGTGTAGGCTTCAGCAAGGTCATCTCGATTGACTAATCCCAAATAGTGCGCTTTATCAAAGACAGCAACCACCCGCACATTGTTTGCGTCCATCACCTGTAGCGTGTCATCCAGCGTCTGTTCCGCATCCACACGCACGACCTCGCGTTGCATCACCGCAGTGACATACACATCCAGCACATTCGCATTGTCCGGCATAGTACGGAGCAGTTGCAGCACATCGTCGCGGGTGATGATGCCAAGCAAGCGATTCTCTTGCAGCACCGCGAAGTCGGGCTGGTAGCTAGTCAGAATGTAATCGAGCACCTTGCCCACCCGATCCCCAATTGTTAACGTGAGGACGTGTTTGTTGTAGGCATCGCCGACGCGGTGCGAACTGAGAACAACCCGCGCTTGGCTAGCCAACTGCTCCTGCCCTGCCCCTAGAAAGATGAACACCGCAATGAGCAGCAGAAAGAGGTTGCCACTGAGCAGCGCATACAAGCCCAGTGAAACAGCAATACCTTGCCCCAGCACCGCCGCAATGCGCGTGGCCCGGCGGAAGTCGGTCGCCATCGCCAGCACTGAACGGAGCACCCGCCCCCCATCGAGCGGTAGCGCGGGGATCATATTGAAGACGACCAGCAGGATATTTGCCTCAAAGAGCCACAGCAGCAGCGTTTGCCACGTTAAGGCGACATTCAAGCCCTGCACCATCGCACTACTGTCCAGCAGCAGGAGATTGCCAGTCGCTGCTAACACCGCGCCAATCAAGATCGCTAGCAGCACATTGACCAGTGGCCCCGCGAGGGCGATCAGCAATTCGTGCAGTGGGCGGGTGACGGTGCGACTGAGCAACGCCACCCCGCCGAGTGGCAGCAGCATAATCTGCTGCACGCCAATCCCCAAGCGTTGTGCGGCAAGGCTATGCCCCAGTTCGTGCAGCAACACACACAGGAACAGCGACAGCACCAGTGCCACCCCAAAGAACGCACCGAAGATGCCATGTATGCTCCCCCACTGCACCGCAAACAGCAGGACAATCAAAAGGAACGTGATGTGAATCGAAATATCTATGCCCGCAATGCGAGCGACGCGGTATGACCAGCGCATAGCAGAGTCCTTTCATTGGCACACGGGGCGGAGCTGACCGGCTTATGCCAGTAGGCTGATCTCCGCCTGCAAGATCGGCAGCATGTGCGGCGGCGCAACGAGCAATGCGCTCGGTGGAGCCGTGCCCCGCAACATCTGCGCGTAGTCGGGCGGGGAACTGTGCAGGTGCGTGACGACTCCGCCCGCCGCCGTGACAATCGCCACCCCTGCGGCAATATCCCACAGCCGCGCATGGCCCAGCAAAGCCCCCACCGCAACACCCTGCGCCACATAACACATATGCGCGACAGTGCTGCCGGTTGAGCGGGTTTTGCCGCGAAAACGGACACGATAGTGCAGGTGCGCGTCGGAGGTGATCGCCAGCCAATCTTGCCCATCGTAGAGCGCGGCGGGAGCCGCAGGAGCCGAGCGCACGCGAATTGGCGTGCCATTCCAGAACGCGGCTGCACCACCATCGGTGGGATCGTTCGTCTCATTCCAGAAACAATCATCGGTGACAGGCAGGTAGATCACGCCGAGGACGGGTGTGCCGTGCCGCAGCAAGCCTAGTGAGATCCCCCAGATTGGCAGCCCAGAAGCAAACGCATTCGTGCCATCTATTGGATCAAGTGACCAGACGTACTCCTGTTCAATGTTGCTGCTCCCCTGTTCCTCGCCTTGGATACCGTGATCGGGAAAGGCGGCATGGATCTGCTCGCGCAGGAACTGCTCAATCTCGGTATCGGCAGTCGTGACTATCGTGTCATCCGCCTTGCGGCTCGCCACCGTGCGCCGGAAATGGCTCATGGCGATTGTGCCCGCTTCGTAAGCCCACCCACAGATCGTCTGCACATTGATCGTCATCTCAGTCGCTCCTTTCAACACCTCACCGATTAGGATTGGGCAGCTCTGGCGCAGCACTAATCAAGCCGCGCTGCACGGCAACCAGTGCCGCCTGCGTGCGATTGGTGACACCGAGCTTTTGGAAGATTTCGCTAAGGCGATTCCCAACAGTCTTCTCCGCAATGTGCAGCCGCGCCGCAATCGTGCGGTTATCGTAGCCCGCCGCAAGCAGTTGCAGAATATCGCGCTCGCGCTCGGTCAAGGCATCCAGCTCGGATCCATCGTTGCCCATGCGCCGAAACTCAGCAAACATCTGCGCCGTCAGGGCTGGATCAAGTGCGGCCTCGCCGCGCTGTACGCGCCCGAGCACCTCCACCAATTCATCCGCATCTACATCCTTGAGCAGGTAGGCCCGTGCACCCGCCTTGATCGCCTCGAACAGGTGCTGATCCTCGCGGTACATCGTCAGCATTACCACTCGCACCGCCGGGTGCTGTGCGGCAAGCTGGCGGGCCACCGTAACCCCATCGAGTTCGGGCAGTTGGATATCTAGCAGCACAATATCGGGCTGGAGCATTGCCACAAGGTGCAGCACCTCGCTGCCGGTTGCCGCCTCGCCGACAATCGCAAACGGCGTTTTGCGTTCGATCAATTCGCGTAACCCCTGCCGAAAGATGCGGTGATCGTCAGCCAGCAGAATCCGCACAGGGGCTTGATTATTCTCTGTCACAGCCAATCCTCTCAGTGGGTCGTACATACTCGGCGTATGCACCACACCCGTTGTTCTTACTCTCTTTCATTATGCCGAATTACCGACAAGCTGTCCACATGAGCGCAGGGAGATGAAACCTTTTACCGCAGGCGGGCCAAAAACAGGAAAAAAGTAACCTCTTTGTAATCGGCTTTTCGCAAGGCTTTGTGGTACGCTACACGTAGAAACAACCGTATATTGTGCGAATCAAAGGGGGGGACTATGAACGCATCCCGACAACACCGAGCAATTGCTCTCGGTTTTATGCTCGTTCTCGGAATGGTTCTGGTGAGCGGCGTGATCCACTTCGGCTCACGCCCAGCGCAGGCACAGACACTGGGCTTAGAAATTCGCAAAACCCTGCAAGGCAATCCGCAGGTCCAAGTTGGGCAACTCCTCGAATTTACGATAGACATTCGTAATACTGGCGCACTCACACTGACCCGCTTAGTTGTCGTAGATGAATTTGTGCCCACGATTGTTGCCCCATCGGGCGTGGGTGCGTTTGCCGAGCCAGACGACCCGCCGCTTACTGATCCGCCGGCCAGCTTCGACGGCAACGCCACGATCCGTTGGGAGAATGCCCTCAGCGATACGCCGGGCGAGGTCTTGCCGCCGGGTGAAACCCTCACCCTGCGCGTGCGCCTGCGAGCCTATCGCCCTACGGCCGATCTTCAGATTGTCAACCGAGCCCGCGTCGAGGAGGCCATCCGTGAAGATGGCAGCGATCTGGGGCAGCGCGAAGCTGAAGCGGTTGGTGCAGA
>CALCJV010000061.1 GCA_937967405.1 uncultured Chloroflexales bacterium
CCGGAACTCTTCTGCTGTAGGGCTGGGGGCTTCTTTCGAGACAAGGTCAATCGTCTGCATAAAGCTGTAGCCACCACGCAGAGCATTGGCCATCATCGTAATCGTATCACCAAGCTGGTTATTGAAGGCTTTGATGCGTGCTGAGGCTCGATTGCTCAGGTAGAGATCAGGGAGAAATGAGAAGAGGAATGCGCCTACCCCACCAGCCAGAAATACAGCCCATGGGGCTGCTGAGCGAGCTAGAAACATCAATACAAAGAAGCCCAAGATGCCTGCAAAGATTTTGATCGCAAAGAATTCATATACCTTTAGCTTGACATCTGCACGAGCGAGGTCACGGGCATACTTCTCGCCCGCTTTGCTTTTCGAAGCTTTGCGCTCAACATTTTCCAGAATCTGCTGCGAACGCTGGGCCCGCTGATCAGCTGCGGTGCGACCGACCACTTGGGCAATGCGTTCATCGGATACGTTGCTACCGATTGAGCGATACACAAGCACACCGACCACCCCGAGCACAGCAATGAAAAAGATTCCGCCTATCAGGGGGAGCATTGGTGCAATTGGTTCCATAGGTGGTTCCTTTTCCTGATATTGATACGTGGGTGCATGGCAGCTCGTGCGGCCTGCAGCCCGTTTCTATATCCTAGCCATACATTGAATCGCCACCGTAGCCAAAGATTCCGGGGGGCAAGAAGATGTTCATACTCTCAAACTTCTCGATGAAGCGTGGGCGGGCCCCGGTTGGCTTCAGGGTGCCGATGATTTTGCCTTTTTCATCCAAGCCCATCTGCTCGAAGACGAAAATATCTTGCAGCAAGGGGACATCACCCTCCATGCCCTGTACTTCCGTGATCGCAATCACTTTACGACTCCCGTCTTTGAGGCGAGCTTGCTGCACAAACACACTGACGGCGGAGACAATCTGCTCGCGGATGGCGCGTTGGGGCAAATCCATGCCGGCCATCATACACATCGTCTCGATCCGCCCGACCGCATCTTTCGGGGTGTTAGCATGGACGGTTGTCATGGAGCCATCGTGACCGGTATTCATGGCTTGGAGCATATCGAGGGTTTCGCCACCCCGACACTCACCGACAATGATACGCTCAGGACGCATACGCAGGCAGTTAATAACCAGATCACGGATAGTCACTTCGCCACGCCCCTCAACGTTGGGCGGGCGCGATTCGAGCCGCACTACGTGGGCTTGGGCGAGCTGCAACTCGGCAGCATTCTCGACTGTGATGATGCGCTCATCTTCAGGAATAAAGTTTGACAGCACGTTGAGCAGCGTGGTTTTGCCCGAACCTGTGCCACCAGAGACCACGATGTTCAAGCGGGCTTCGACACACGCCTTCAGAAATTCGCCCATGCTCTCGCTCATACTGCCGAAGCGGATAAGGTCTTTGATCGTCAAGGTTTCTTTCTTAAATTTACGAATGGTGACGACTGGACCCACGAGCGAGAGGGGCCGAATGACGGCATTCACCCGGCTCCCGTCTTGCAAACGGGCATCCACCATCGGTGAGGATTCGTCAATGCGCCGCCCTAATGGAGCGACAATGCGCTCGATCACGCGCATCACCTGCTCTTCATTCATAAAGGTAATGTCACTCAAGATCAGCTTACCTTTGCGCTCGATGTAAATCTGCTTGGGCCCATTGACCATGATCTCGCTGATGTCAGGATCGCTGAGGAGCAGTTCAAGCGGCCCTAGCCCAAGCATATCGTTCAGGATCGCATTGAAGATGTAGGTGCGTTCGGCGCGGCTGAGCACAATATTCTCGCTATCGAGCACGGCGGTGAAAATCTCTTCAAGTTGCCGCCGGATGCGGTTAACAACGGTTGGGTCGCGCAGATTCGCATTCGGGTCCATATCGTTGAGCAAGCGCATCTGCACCCGTTCCCGAATCTCCTTCAAGGCTTGGTCATCCGTTTTGCGTTGCGGAGTCGGTGCGGGGGCTGTAGCTCCGACTGGGCGGGCGGAGGCTTTCGCTTCATCCGCCATTTTGTCCAGTGTATTGGCAACCCGCTGGGCCGCTGGGATCGTCCCTTCAGTAGTTGCATTGATGCGTTTCAAGAGCGACATAGGTATAGTTCTCCTTCCGTGATGCACACGTCCTCAGGCCCGATTCAAGCTGCTTACGTTTTGCGGAATAACCACCCAAACAAGCCCCCATTATGACTTGGCTCGGCAGAGCTTGCGGGCACGCTGCCCTTCGCGCTTGAGGTAGCATGCACGTCGGCTGGAGCAAGTTCGCGGGCCAGCCGGTAAAGATCAGTGGCGGCACGGTGATCTTTCTTGCCAATCACAATCGGTACGCCTTGATTGATCGAGAGCGCAATCTCATACGGCGCATTGACAATTTGCAAGGCAACTTTGTGCTGAATGTTGTTCTCGATACTCTCGACCTTGATGCCCATCCGGTTGTCGGCTTTGTTCAGCACGAGCATCAGCTTTTCGGGAGGATACTGGAGCAATCCCGCAACTTCGAGAAAGAGCTTGATATTTTTGATGCAGGTCATCTCCAGTGTCATCAATAGCACAATCCGCTCGGCTTTGTCCAAGATGGTCAGGGCGCGATCCTGAAACGACGAAGGTGTGTCCACCACCACATAATCGTATTCAAGCCGGAGCGCATCAAGGATGATGCCAACATGTTCGGCTGTCACCTGCTCACCATCTTGCGGATTGGGCGGCGCGAGCAGCACCCGAATCTGGGAAGGGTGCGTGGCCAGCACATCGTTGAGCAAGTCGCGGTCTAGGTCATTGACGCGCTCGGCAAGCTGGACAATCGTGCGCTCAGAGATCAAGTTGAGCATCACACTCAAGTCGCCTAGCGTCAAGTTGCCGTCTACCAGCGCGACTTTCTTTTGGGTCATTGCGCGGAGGGCAATTGCCAGATTCGCCGCAACGACGGATGTACCGACTCCACCTTTGGGACTATAGACCGCAAAGAGTTTGCCATGCGTTTGAGGGGTGGCTTCAGCCTTAGCAGCACTGCTGCCGGATGCGACCATGCGCGGGCGGCTCTGCCCGCGGGTGTAGACGTGGCGGATAGATTTGTACAGATCATCGGCTGAGACGGGCTTGACAAGGAATTCGCGTGCGCCAGCCATCATTGCCCGACGCAGGTAATCCGTCTCACCCTGCACGCTCATAATAATCACTTGGATCGCAGGATCGTGCTGCAAAATAGTTTCTGTAGCCGTGATGCCATCCATTTCGGGCATGTTAATATCCATGAGGATGACATCTGGCTGCTTGTCTTTCGCCTGTGCAACCGCATCCACGCCATTGTAGGCTTTGCCAACGACCTCGATGTCTTTCTCGAAATACAGCAGCTTTTCAAGGTTGTCGCAGGTATCTGCTATATCATCCACAATTAAGACGCGAATGCGATCACCGTCACTCATAGTTACCTCTTTGACTAAACGATTTGGGTGCTTGCGCTGTGACGCGAAGCTATGGCTGCCCGGGGGTCACAATAATCAAGCGGTTGATTCCCGGAAACGGTACACCGTACTGATCGAACAAAATATCTTCCGAAATACCCGTTGTATCCTCAATCTCAGTATCGCCTGCGCCTCGCAGTACGAGGGTGATCCGGGCGATGTCCCGATCAACATCACTGATGCCGCGTGCATATTCGAGAAGCTCCGCCTCTTGATTGGTGACGGCAATGATCAGAACCCAGCGACCTTCGCGCAGCGTGCCTTCAGCCGCTGCGGCTGAATCGGCTCTAATCGGGCGGCCCTGTGCATCCAGCGTGGGAGCGGTATCGCCGGGCGGTGGGGCGGTGGCGGCTCCGCCAGCTTCTTCGCTGGTGGGAGCAGGGCGCAGCACCCGCAGCACGGGGGCATTTTGCACCAGCGTCTTGCTGGTGGGGTACCGGAACTCACGCCCATCTACGGTATAGAAAAAGACCCGCGACACGATAATATCCACGACATCACCGGCTCGTACCTGATCGGCCACGCCAGTCAAGCTGTCCACTTGCACTGGGTAGGCTTTACGGCGCACCTCGCCAGCTTTAGCGGCCGGGATTTGCTGAGACAAGCCCGGCTCACTCAGCTGGGAACGCAAGATTGGTTGCCCGCCAATCAGAGGCATGAGGGTGAGTTTGCCACGCACGTCGCCAACTTGCTCGCTCGTGAAGAACTCATTCGGTTGGGCGTTGAACTCAGCCTGTGAAATCTGTTGTGGCTCCAGCAGGGTGGCCGTATCAGTAATGATTGTGCCCACCGGAATATCTACCCGTGCCCCAATGACGGTGACGGGGATGGGCGTGGGGACGACATCCGCAACGGTTTCAATCCGATTGCCACTGCCGCCACCAAATAAACCGCCCAAGAAAAAGAATGCCCCGATAATAGCCGCTATGAGCAGCATCACTGCGATAATTAGGGGAATTAAGACTTTCGGCCGCATGGATCTTTCACCTTCCTTATCCGCGAGGACTCTTAGCTACGTGGCCTGTCCCCTCAGATATTATAGCACATCCACCTTGTCTGTAGCCGGCTGCTGTTAAGCCTTTTGTAGCAGCTATTGTGCCACAAGGACTCGGTTTCGGCAATAGGCAATTTTCAATCAGCACTGCCGTGGGCTAGTTATGGGCGAGAATGACTTACACTTTCAGGTATTACATCGGTTGGCGAGATGCGCCACATTAGCCACGCTGACCGTAGGCTGGTAGCCTTGCACTGTCACCGTGCGCTGATGTATGCGGAGCACGCCATCAGCGCACGGCAACCAACATACCCCTGTGGGTATAACGTAGCTTATTCCAGAGCCACCCGTACAATCAACGGGAGATAGACAGTGGGGTTGGGTTCGGGTTCGTCATTATCCACGATAGTCAAGGTGATTGTGCGATTGTTGCTATCCACTGCGTAAGGGGGCGGCGTGCCACTAGGCGTGGGCAGAGCTACAGTGATCGTGCGCTCTCCGTCTACGGTATCGTTCTCCCGGGCCTCCACCGTGATCTCGATTTCGCGTGCGCCCGTTGGGAGAATCACCGAATTGGTGATTGGATTGATCTGCCCCTGTGCATCAAGGGTAAAGAGTTCATAATCTGTGCCAATCCGCGCTGTGCCCGTGAGGGTGAGGCTCACCGTAATCGGCGCGACAACGCTGGGGGCTTCGCGGCTAATCCGAATCGCGTTGATGCTTGTGCCTTCAGTAATCACGCGGCTGTTGCCTAGCTCGATGGTGGGGCGCAGGGCCACTTCAGGCGGTTGGCGGGTGATCGTGAAGGGGTCGCTACAGGTGACGTTGTTCGCCTCTGCCCCTGCGAGCGTCTCGGTCACATTCCCGAATTGGCGGCGACGGTTGGGCTGCACCGGATCGTTGTAGACCTCCGGCGTGATGAATGAGTCTACCGCGACGCAGATGCGGTATTCGCCCTCTTCGAAGAGGGTATCGAAGTTGCCAATCGGCTGATTGTTGTTGTGTCGTAGCCACGCGCTGGTGGGGATGGCGAGGGTTGCTTTGGCATTCAAGCCGGGGTCGTTGAGATTGACAACTGCATAGGCGTTGCTTGTGAGGATGCCATTGCTATGGGTGTAGGTGGTGGTGCTGAGGGGCAGCGTCGGCGTGACCCATGCGGTTGCGGTATTGTAGCCGGGCCCAATAATAAATAGATCGAGGTAGACGGGGCGTTCCCGAATCTCCTCGCTGGTGATCGCGTCGGCGGCCGCATTCTCGGTGAGGTCTTCATCGGGGCGGTAGAGATTGAGGATGCGGGTCGTCAGCTGCCCAGTTTGGGTATTGTAGCTGAGTTGGTCAATCTGGAGATCGGCACTGCTCTCACTGTCAATCGTGATGCCTAGCTCAAGCAGGCGTGGCGAGAGATTATCGCCCTCAGTGGTGAGTTCAGCGCGATACTGGAAGCAGCGGGCGGTTACTTGCTGCGCTTCGGGGACGATGTAGGTGTTCAAGCCGTTGCGTGAGAAGAACGCATTATCTTCAAATCCGTCAGCAACAATCCAGCTATTTTCGTTCCAGTCGGCATCGGCACAGCTGCGGCTACTGGTGCGGTATTCAACGCGCACATCGGTTGCTACGCCGCCACGCTCGGCAAAGACATTCCAGCTAATCCCCGTGATCTTGGGTGCGCCGAGTTCAATATCTACGGGGCGCGAGACATACCAGCCCCGATTGACAAACGTGGGGTTGAGCAAGGTTTCACTGATCACCCGTTGCGAGAAGACCGTATTCGATGCTAGCCGATCACTTGGGGGGGATTGGGGCCCACCGAACCCACCCATAACATACACGACGGTGGAGCCGAAGGATTGGAGCGTGAGCGATTGATGGAAGCTACGCGGCGAGTTAAAAGAGCTTTCACCTTCACCCGGCACAAGAAAGGTTGTGCCCGGATCGCTCGGCCCACTGCGGAAGCGATGGATCGTCAAGTCCTCTTCGAGATACGAGGCGAGGATATTGGCGTTTGGTTCATTGACGACTTGCTCGCCGCCCGATAGAAAGAGGCTCCCATTGTACTCAACGGCAGCGTGCCCACGCAACGAGAAGGGCAAGTTGCCGCCCAAGCCGGCCGCACCACGCCATACGAGCGTGCCATCGGGCTGGACATCAGCTTGGAAGATTTCGGCTGAAGGCTCTGGATCGCCTACTTCAGGGAATTGGCGCACCCCGCCAAACAGCAGGATCGTCTGATTGGTGGGAGTAAGCACGGAGCTGCTCTTCACAATGGCCGCTTGGTACAAGCCGCGCTTCGCATCCAGATCGCTGCCGGGAATATCGGCTAGTTTCACCCAGCCCAGATCACTATCGCTGATGCTGGTGGTGCCGGGCCGATACAGCCGCCCATCGCTGCCGATGCGGGCGTAGTGCACCTCGCCAAGCGCACGGGTTCCGAGAGGATTGCCTTGTGTGAAGCCCAACCCACCGAACACGTAGAGGTAGGTAATATCGCCAACTTTGAGTGTGGTAACAGCCGGAGCCATTGCGCCGAAATTACCAACCGAAAGTAGGCGCATTGCATCATTCGTACCATCGGATGTAATCCAGCGCAAGATGCGCCCGCCTGTGCCCGCTACGCCATCAGCATCTCCTGCGACAACAGCGATCCGCACGGCGCGAGATGAGTTGCTGCGCTCAGAGGTAAAGCGCTCTTCGCCGCCGATCAGGTAGATGAAGTCGTTCCCCTCGCGGTTATCTACGGCAGCAATGCCAAACGAGTGCGTGCGTGAGATCGGGCTGGTATTCTCAGGATCACGCGGGCTTACAGGGGGCAGGTCTGGCTCAATGCGCCAGCCATCTGTAATCGTTTCGGTGGTAGAGATCAGTGCCGTGCCGCCGGGAACGCGCCCATCGGCTCCCGGGCGCAGATTGACCGCCCCCGACCAGACGTTGGCAATCGCTTCGACATTGTTGCCGTCTTCGGTTGGGCGTTGCCCACCGAAAACGTAGATGCGGTTGCCAATCGAGACGGCCCCAAAGTTGCGGAGCCGTTCAGGTAAATTGAAGGCCCGCTCTAACTCGCGCAGCTTGCCCACTTGGGCCAACTGGACGGTGCCATCAATCGTATCGAGGTTGGCATTGGGGGCGACGGTGCCGGGATCAACAAGAGCGGTGCGCTGGAATGTGCCCCGCGAGAAGTCGCCGAGTGTGGTATCTATCGTGCGGCGCACGGTGATCGCACTGGCTGGTACGGGGCTGAACAATGGGGTGAGTAGGCTGATGAGCAACAGCGTTCCGATGAGCAGAGCGGCGGGCAACAACCGACGGTGCTTAGGCATGGCAGGTCTCCACAATTACAAGCGCAAGCAGCTCCAGAGCTGGCTTGACAAGCGTAGTGCATAGCGCAGCAGGATCAACCCCTGCTGCTGGGTTTCAGTCGGGCAGCCCAGCCCACACTCATCATTCATGAATGGTGCGGGCTGGATCCAAACGTCGGGCAATGCTTATTCACACTCGGCATCAATGCCGCGTACCGTCTCCTCTGGCAGTACCATCGTAACGACGGGCAATGGCACGGTATCACCGAGCGGGCCTCCGGCGCGGGTCTCGCTGATCGAGAATGTCGTTGTAGATTTGCGTTCGCCGTCTTCCCAGAATTGGTTGTAAATGCGGGTGACCCCATCGCGCCCCTTGTAGCCAACTTCCACGCGCAGGGTGTAGCGGCCGGGCGTGAGGGCGTTGTCGCTATTGGGATCAATGCGGAAGTGCAACTGGTTTTGGTTATTCTGGATCACCGGTGCAAACACGGTGATACTATCGTCGGTTTTGCGAATAATCGCGTAGCCGTAGATCGTCCCGAAGGCCGCCGCATCGGCATTGTAGCGATCTGCACCGACTAGCCCACGCAGGTAGTCTGCGGCTCCACCATCAGGGGTATTGCTGCCACCCGCACTGCGAACTTCCTCGCCCGGCTTGGCTTCGCGCACCATACACGCATCATACTTGATCTCGTTGCTGATCCGCTTGAGGAAGGCGGCAATCGCGCCGACATTACGTGCATCGTAGAAATCGGAGGGGCTAGTGGCGACATCACTCAGCCCAGTGGTATCGAAGCGACCCATCGCCAGCACGAAGAAGCGGAAGTCATCGTAGCCCCGATTGTACATGTCGCGGTGCATCTCCTGCGAAATCCGCAGCATGGATTGGATCGGTAATTCACGCCCATCCGCAGCAAAGCCGATGTTGCAGAAGGCGATGTTGATTTGGTTCGTCAAGCCAGCACACTCAGGGCGGAAGGGGTTGGTGGCATTGGAGTTGAACATCGAGTTGGATACCCCATCGGTCATATAGATAATCACGCGGCGGTTATCCTGCTTGGTGGTGCTGCCGGTTGGGATATACTCGGCCGGGAAGTCTGAAGCCTTGATTAGCTCAAACGCCTTCCACATGCCATCTGCTCCTGCGGTACCACCACTGGTCAGGTAGCTGGGCGATTTGCCGGCGAGATCAGTGCAGCACTGTCCGATAGTGCGGACGTGATTGGCTAGGGTTGGATCAGCCGGATCATACCATTTGCCACTGACAGCACCTAACCGGTGATTAAAAGTGACGATGCGGATGCGGTCTTCTGGGATCATCCCATCCACAATATCGAGGATGGCTTCACGGGCTTCAAAGATGCGTCGCCCATTTTCGTGCCGCCATGGAGCGCGAGGGCCACCCAAACAGTCGCTGAGACTGGTGTGTTTGGAGTATGGGAGTGGCACGGCTGGGTTGTAGGTTTCGCACTGGTAGTCGCGTCCATCGCCGCTGTCATAGAGCCACGTGCCCCAGCCTTCAATACTCCAGCTCATCGAGCCGCTGATGTCGAGGATGATCGTGTAACCAGCCGGCTTGATCTCCTCATCGGGGATGATGTTGCGCTCCGTCCACGCTGGGCGGATGGCGACGGGGCCCAGCACGCCGTAGCGTTGATCGGGGGGCACAACGACGTTTTCGGCGAGACAGGGCGTACCGCGTGGGGTGACAGCCCGCCCTAGCGAGACCAGATCAATGTAGGAGCCAGTGCCATCTGCGCCGTAGCCGCGAATGTAGAAGCTGCCGAACTCGCTCAATCGGAAGGTGGGGTTGTTGCCGTCGCGGGGGTTGCCGGTCGTCGCATTGTAGATCGGCAGGATCATGCGCGTGCGGGTGTCAATGAGCGTATCGAGCTGATCGCGCAGACTGTTGGTGAGCAAGCTCTGGAACGTATCACCGGTGTAGCCGTACATCCAGTCGTCAGTGCTAAGCACACGCGGCTCATTCGGATAGGTGCTGCTGGTATCGTCTTCGCCCTGCATCTGGATGTAGGGAGCTTCTTCGAAGCCCATCTTCAAATTACCCGGAATGGTCAGCATCTGGGCAACTTGATCAGGGCCGTAGCTCTGCCGCCAGCGAGCCAGCCCAATCTGGGGGGTGACGGCGATCTCGCCCACGCCGATGTACATACGCTTCCACTTGAAGCGTTGCCCAAACTGCCCGGCCACATCGGGCAGGATGATGGTGCCGTCGTAGTTGCGGAACTCGCCTCTGTTATCAAGTGCACCTGCACTCACAACGAAGGGGTACACGCCGTCTACTGGTGGGCAGCTGCCCGCGTAGGCGGAGGACGAGACGGGGAGATTATTGACCCCCATGATGCGGGCGAAGTAGGTGTCTACCTTGCCGCGAGTTTGGACTTGGATGTAGCGGGCGTTGCCGGGCCGCGTGCCGCACTGGCCTACGTCGCAGCCAAGTGGGTTGCCGCCTTGATCAAGGTAGATCGCCCGCACGCCGCGTTCACGCGGCCCGAAGCTACCGCTATCGTAGGGCTTGGGGGTGATGCCATTCTCTCGAAAGGCCCGCGTCACCGCACCGAATACATCAGCGTCGCTTGTGGCGGGGGTGAGGTACATCTGCATCCCCGAAATCGCGGCTGCGTTCGTAGCTCGCACCAGTGCACGCTGTTCTTGGTAGGTGTTGCCCACATCAGCGGAGAAGGCAACAAAGCCAAACAGCACGAAGATCATCAACGCCAGCAGCGGGAGGCTCTGGCCCCGCACCTTGCGGGTGCGGAGCTGGGCGTGGGTGGTTGGATCGTAAGGTTTCTTTTTCATGCCGACAAACTCTCTTTCTCGTTCCGGTTGGTATATCGTCTGAAACGCCTTCTGCGCTGTCCTTAGCGCAAACTGATACTATCAAAGGTGGCTTCGACGTAGCGCGAGTCGTCGCGGGCGGTAGCGAAGATGCCGGCCGTGAAGCCCCCACTAAATTCGTTCATGGTTACGGTGCCAGTGCGCGTCCAGTCTACCCCATTGATCGAGAAGAACGTCTCGTAGCGGCTGGCATCAAGGCGGCGAATACGTAACCACATCGGCGCATTCAATTGCCCAGTTGTTTGTATCTGGTTAATCTGGTTGTTGGTTGCGCCATTCCGCACGGTGGTTTGGATTTCAAACCGAGTACTAGCGTTGGTGTTACGGGTGATATTTATAGCAAGATGAGCGGCATCCGGGGCGGTGGATGAGCGCAGCATCACGCCCGCCTTCGCATAGTCTTGGTTGAAGGCCGCATTGTTGGCCGCCTGCCACGTTGCAAGGCGCACGGTGATTTCGCGGAAGCTGCCGCCAACGTTTTGGTAAACGTAGTGCAAGCCTTCCGGCGGGCTGGTCTGCAAGCCGCGCCCAGAGGCACAGATCGAGGCTCCAGAGCCGGACAGGTTGCTATAGCCGAGACTAGTTGTCCCAATATCCACCGCTCGCCACGGTGCGCTTACATCGGGCACTGTGCCGGGCGCAGGCGGGCAGGTGAGCGGCGGCGGGGTCGGGGTGGGCGCAAACTCAAGGATCGAGATGTTGTCTATTGTCGCCTGCGTGTACAAATCTGTGCGCCCTGATGTGACGGCAATGCCGACGAGGAACGGCTCACTCAGATCACTGATGCTGCGCGTACCACCCATCTGCACCCAGTTGATACCATTAAATGAATACCATGCGCGGAACACATTGCTCTCGGCAGTGTCGCGGCTGAGGCGATACCAGATGCCCGTGTCATAGGTTTGGTCGCCGCCAGTATTGCCCACTGTGCCGCCCGCAGAGGTGCGGCCCTCGAAGCGGGTTCTAGCCGTACTGTGGCTGCGCCCCAGCATCATGGTGAAGGATGCGTTGGCATCAGTATTGTTGCGGAGCATTACGCCAACGCGGGCATTTGTGCCGATGCCAGTGTAGTTCCAATTAGCAATCCGCATGGTGATTTGTTGGAAGCTGGGCGACACTTCGCGGTAGACATAGCGGAACTGATCCGACGTGGAGCCAATGCCGCTGCTAGAGCTACACACCGTCATTTGATTGGCGGTGGCCCATGTCGAGCCGGGCTTGCCGCCACCAATATCGAGGGCTGTCCAGCCGCCGCTAATCTCGTTGACCGGATCGGTTTCGCTACACTGCGCGACAAAGGCGGTGGGCGTAGTCGTCGGTGTGTTGGTTGGGGTCAAGGTTGCCCCACCGGCGGTGGCCGTCAGTTCCTCTGGATTGAGCGTCGGCGTTTCCGTCGCGGTTGGTGTAGGTGTGCCGGTGTCGGTTGGGGTGGGGGTGGGTAGTGGCACGCCAGAGAAGGTGCGCGTAGCGAAGCGCGAGAAGCGGCTCGAACCGGTAGGGCGAGCACGGGCAAAGATCGTGTAGGGCCGATCAGCACTGCCGGGCAACGAGAGGAACCGACTGTACAAGGTATTGTCCATTCTGGCATTGCTGCATGGTGAAGCCGCTGTCGAGAAGACGCAGTACGGACGTGAGGTATCGTTGGTAACGTTGGAGAGGAATTGGAACCCGCCGGGGGCAATGATGTTCATCTCCACAAGGCTGATGCCCACACCGTTGTTCTGGGCGTTGGTTTTATTCGGGTCATAGCTGGGGTGGTTGCGGTCAAAGGCAATCACCTCGAAGCCAGTTTGCAGCTGGTCGGAGATCATCGTGCCATCTTCGGCGGGGAAGATGATTTCGACGAACAGATCTATCGGTGGCACAACGAAGGTCAGCGATTGCCACTCTGTCCATGCAAAGCCGCTCGCGGATTGGGCGCGGGTGCGGATCGTGTAGGTTCCTTCAGTCAGTCCTGCAAAGACGTTGGTATAGACGGGACTGCCG
>CALCJV010000062.1 GCA_937967405.1 uncultured Chloroflexales bacterium
CGTCATGGGAGTCGGCAATGCCTGAAGTCCGTGAGCTAACCGTAAGGAGGCAGCGGCCGAGGGCAGGGCTGGCGACTGGGACGAAGTCGTAACAAGGTAGCCGTACCGGAAGGTGCGGCTGGATCACCTCCTTTCTAGGGATACTTGAAACCTTACGTGTGCGCTGCTGTCTGCTGATTGTTAAGCTCATCCAGATCGCCCTAGCATGATGCTAGGGCGATTTTGTTTGCCCAGACAGTCTCAACTGGCTGGCATAGAATCGCAACGCGACGTTCATGCGGAACGCCGCGCCTATCGTTTAGGCCGATTGTGATCGGCCTGGAGATGGTTTAGTGGTTGGTCGTGCGCCGCCAGTTTACCTCAGGCTGAATGAGGTGGTGCTTAGCCCGATGCTTATAGCGTTCGACAACATGGATCACCGACTCAAGCAGCGTATCGTTGAGATAGTGGGGTTGCAGGCCCAGATCAAGCAGGTTGGTGTTGATTGCGTTGTAGTAGTGCTGTTCCAGCTCTACGCGCGGGTTCGGGGTATGGTCAATCGTAACATCCATACCGAGCTTCTTGCCTTGCTCCTGCACGGCCAACGCTAGCTCAAGGACACTAAACTGCTCCGTAAATTGATTAAATACGCGATACTGCCCCCGCTCAGCGGGATGACGGATCGCCAACTCGACGCAGGCGAGCGTATCCCGAATATCGAGGAAGCCACGTGTCTGCCCACCCTTGCCATACACCGTGAGCGGCAAGCCCATCACGGCCTGCACGAGAAAGCGATTCAACACTGTGCCAAACACACCATCGTAATCAAAGCGGGTGCGGAGGCGTTCATCCATCAGAATCTCATCCGTATCTACCCCATACACCACCCCTTGATTCAGATCAGTGGCACTTAGCCCCCAGATGCGACAGCAGAACATGATATTGTGACTGTCATGCACTTTGGAGAGGTGATAGAATGAACCGGGCTGTTTGGGATATGGGAGCGTATCTTTGCGACCCTTGTGCTCAATCGTGATAAAGCCTTCTTCAATGTCAATGTTCGGTGTGCCGTACTCACCCATCGTGCCGAGCTTGACCAGATGGCAGTTGGGCACATGGTCAGCCATCGCATACAGCACATTCAAGTTGCCCACAATATTGTTGACTTGGGTGAAAACGGCATGCTTGCGGTCAATCATCGAATACGGCGCAGCGCGTTGTTCACCGTAATGCACAATCGCTTCCGGGCGAAATTCACGCACTACCGGCTCGAAGAAGTCATAATCGCAAATATCGCCAATATACGCGCCAATACATTTTCCACTAACTTCTTCCCACGCCCTGAGACGTTCTTGTAGCGAGAGGATCGGTACGAGGCTCTCGGCCCCAAATTCGTAGTCCCACGAGCGCCGGGCCATATTGTCTACCACAGCAACTTCGTGACCACGCTGCGAAAGATACATTGCGGTGGGCCAGCCGAGATAACCGTCGCCACCTAAGATCAAAATACGCATGGTTCACTCCTTACTTTCCAGTTTTGCAAAGCCTCTGGTGACAACAACCAGTTTGTTTCCGAGCAAAGGCGAATGAGAGGATTATACCATTAGTAGGGCAAGTGCGGCGCACACGTCGGCTAGTTCAGATCAGGTGGTGCACCAGTCATCCCGCGAATAATCTCCGACCGCACTCGTGCGTCTACCACACTCCGCACAATCTTCTCTTCAATCACATCCCGCCGATCACGAGACGATACATTGATTGCAAACATGCGTGCAAGTAAGATGAGGTTTGCCTTCAGTTTAATTCTTGGGTCCTGCTTCAGGAGCAACAGGGCAGTCTCCCGATCCTCAATTTGCTCTAGCTGCGTCGCCAATGCCTGCAAGTCTGCGGTATCTACCTGTTGCCGCCGCGCTGCCTTCGCCGGTGTCCCTTCTACGACGACATTCAGCTTGGCCTGCCCATTCGCAACTAAGGCGAGATCAGCAGCACTGAGCTGTTTGATCGCCTTCATCAGTATCCCTAGTATCTGAGCGACATGTTCCCCATCGAGCAGGAGCGGTGCGGCTTCTTCTTGCGTTATCGGGTTCATCGCAAAGCTTCCTCAATTTCATTGGTCAATTGGCTAAATTCTGCCTGAATATCCTGTTGTGCAGCACGGATACGCTGTTGGAGCACAACCGGGATGCCATCGCGGGGAGCATCCGCATAGACCGATTTATTATCGCGGATATAGGTCTGGAAAACCGGCACCCCTAGCCGCTTGACCATCTCGATATATTCGAGTTGAGCTTTGATCGGCTGGCCCGCATAGAATGTTACCATCATAAACACTATCCCTAATACATGAGGTTGAATATGTGGCAAATGACGCATGCTTGCTGGGGCTTTATCCAGATGTGCATTATAGTTTTGGCACAGGTTGGCTACCCGCGTTCGCAGCTGATCCATGCCCACCGTCGAAAGATAATCTGGTTTGGCCGGAATGAGCAAGTAATCACTTGCAACAATCGCATTCTGGGTGACAAGACTGAAATTCGGCGGACAGTCAATCAGCACGAAATCATAGTCTTGCAACTGCCTAACCCCTTGGCTTAGCCGCGAGTATACTCGCAATGTTGCCTCAAGGCGTTGGGCAGCATTAGACCGCTTCAGCCGACTCGCCAGAAAGATGTCAATCGTCATCAGTTCAAGGTGCGAACAGATGAGATCAACCCGCCCATGATGATCGGCAATCGCTTGATTGACGTGCTTGGGAGAGATGATTAACGGGGCAAGTTCAGATTCAACATTACGGTAGAGGAAATCATAATACCACGATTTAATGGTACGTGTTTGTTCATAATAACGATGCCATTCATCCACACTGATAAATGAGAAAGTGAGGTTCGATTGTGGGTCAAGGTCTATAGTGAGCACCCGCTGACCGCGCAGGGCAAGCATTGCCGCAAGATTTGCAGTGAGGGTCGTTTTACCGACCCCACCTTTAGAGTTAATCGAAGAAATGACGATCATGCGGACGCTCCTACAGGTGCAACGAGATTGTTCACAATTGTATGTAACGATTATACACGATCTCCTCGCATCGCCCTCACTCATCCACGTCGCTGATCGATGCCGGCCCGCAGGATCGCCTCAAACTCATCGCGCTGGTGGTTGGGCACGTCCTCCTGTGGGATTGCGAGCACCGGTCCGGTTGAGAGCGACAGCACATAACAGTCGAGGACCTTGTCCCAATGCACAAAGTGCTCCCACCCAATCTGGCTCTGCTGGCCCTGTGGATTGCTTATCTCTACGCCCCGATCCGAGAAGCGATAGCGCGTCGGCAGCAGGTGCGCCTGATTGCTCCCCCCCGCCCGAAACGCACTGTAGACCCCGACCAGTGTATACATAAGCAACGGCAACCACCCCACCAGCATCAAATACAATGGCCCCTGTAGCACGGCCCATGCCGTAAAGCCCGTGAACGCAATCGCATTGATGTAGAATGTTGGGCGTTGGAAGTGCCGCAAGAGCGAAATGCGGATGACCTGTATCCGTTTTAATTGGGCATCAATGACCATAAAGATACTACCCCTCTTTCTCATTCACCGTTGATGGACGTTTGCCCCGTGCCAGCACCTGCGGCACAAGACGCGGAACCCGCTGCTGATAGGCGTGATACTCAGCCCCAAAGATGCGGAGCAGGCGATGCTCCTCGTGGTAGGAGCCAATATACATGTACCCTGTGAGGAGGATATTCAGGGCGAGCAGATTGGCACTCATCACGGGCGAGAGCCAAAGCAGCAGGATGCTGAAGACATACAAGGGATGGCGTACCCAGCCGTAGATACCTGTTGTGATTAACGCATCGTCACCCGCCGATGGGTCAGGCTCAGCAGGATCGGCGGGATGCCGTGCGGTGGCAATGGTGTTGGTGGGGTAGTGGCTGCGGGTCTGGCGCAGTTGGGCCAAGCCCATAAAATAGTGCAGATCGGTGTGGCGCAACGTGTACACAATCCCCCCCAACGCCGCCAGTTGCCCTGCCAGCAGCACCCAATTGAACGGCTCTGGCACACGGTAGAGGGGCACATCCGGTAGGAGAGCCAAAAAGATTGGTAAGGGCAGCAACAGCACTACGGCAACCAGATTGTACGCTAGCCGATACCAGCGCATCGCACCTGCCCCAACCCAGCGTTGCACCCACGCTTTGCATGGCAGGCTCGCCAAGAGGCTATGCAGCCCGACATAGCCAATGATATACCCGATCAGCAATGGATGTGGCACGCCTGCGTTTCCCTCCGATCTCTGCTCAACCAACGAATCCTTGCAACACGCCTCGCCTGCGTATGGTATCATACCAGTAAATAGCCAGAGCGAGCAACAGGAGTTCGCATCCATGACCCCCCCCCACAATGCAACAAGCTGGACGCTGCCGATTGGAGCTGTACCGGATCGCTCCGGAACTCGTTTCCGGGTGTGGGCGGAAACCGCCCGCCACAGCGTCACCCTCGTGCTCTATGAACGTGATGGCAAGGCGATCAGCGCACAACACCCAATGATCCCCGATGATCATGGCTACTTTAGCCTCAGTTTGGCTGGAATCAAGCCCGGCACACGCTACCGCTACCAAATAGATGATCGCCCACCGCTCCCCGATCCGGCTTCACGGGCCCAGCCCGATGGCGTACACGGCGCATCGGCAGTGGTTGATCTGGCCGCCTTTCGCTGGACAGATACTGGCTGGCGCGGCGTTCCCCTCGATCAGCTGATCATCTACGAAGTCCATGTTGGGACAGCCACCCCCGAAGGCACGTTCGAGAGCCTGATTGGGCAGCTCGATGCGCTTGTTGATCTGGGCATCACCGCGATAGAGCTGATGCCGATTGCTGACTTTCCGGGCAGGCGCAACTGGGGCTACGATGGCGTAAACCTGTTTGCTCCAGCGCGAGCCTACGGTGGCGCAATCGGCTTGCAACGGCTCGTCAATGCCGCGCACTCACGCGGGCTAGCCGTGCTACTCGATGTCGTCTATAATCACCTTGGCCCCGACGGCAACTACCTGCGCCAGTTCAGCGAGCGTTACTTCACTGATCTCCATCATACACCATGGGGATCGGCCTTGAATTTGGATGATCCCAATTGCCCCCAAGTCCGCGAGTATTTCATCGCTAACGCCTGTTCATGGCTACACGAGTACCACCTCGACGGCTTGCGCCTCGATGCCACCCACGCGATAGTGGATGCTGGCGATACGCCCTTCTTGCGTGCGCTAGCCGAACAGGTGCAAGCGCACTGTCCGCCAGATCGGCACTTCCTGCTGCTGGCTGAAGACGAACGCAACCTGCCCCACCTCGCCCAGCCCCGTGATGCAGGCGGCTATGGCCTTGATGGCATCTGGGCTGATGATTTCCACCATCAGGTGCGCGTCATGCTCACTGGGGAGCAAGACAGTTACTACCAAAACTTTAGTGGCTCCGCCGCTGATCTTGCCCGCACCGTGCAGCAGGGCTGGTTTTATACGGGGCAAGTTGAACCGCAATCTGGGCATGCACGCGGCGCACCCGCCGATACCTTGCCCTATCCGACCTTCATCTACTGCATCCAGAACCATGATCAAGTAGGCAACCGAGCGACAGGGGATCGGCTGCACCACACGGTTGCGCTGGATCGCTACCGCGTCGCATCGGCCCTGTTGCTGCTCGCCCCTGCAACCCCGCTGCTGTTTATGGGCCAAGAGTGGGCCGCAAGCACACCGTTCCTGTTCTTCACCGACCACCATCCCGAATTGGGGCGGCAGGTAACGCAGGGGCGGCGGGCGGAGTTTGCCGAATTTACCGCCTTTACCCATACCGAAGTGCCCGATCCGCAAGAGCTGGCCACGTTCATGCAATCGCGCTTGAACTGGGCTGAGCGCGAACAGCCGCCGCACATCGGCATCTTGCGCCTCTATCAGCACTTGATCGCCCTCCGCCGCACACACCCTGCCCTACAGTCATTCGCCCGCGAGCAGACCGAAATTGTAGACCTCACCGCCCGCACGCTGATGTTACGGCGCACCAGCCCAGATGGGGCGTGTGTGCTGGCATTCCTGCATTTCGGCGATGCCGACGTAACCCTCAACCTGCCTGCGTTTATGCTTGTGCCCCTCACACTGGTATGCGATAGTGAGGCAGCTGAGTTTGGCGGGAGCGGCGCACTGCCCATTGCCAACGTGATCCACCTGCACACTCCGCGTGCATTGGTATTTGCCACAGCCTAATGCTATAATGCGCTGCAATGAATGAACCTGTTGCACCCGTATCTAGCCCCGTCGTTGTGCCCCCTGCCGCCCGTGCTACCCCTACCTCCATATGGGCGGCAAGGTGGCGATGCCGTGTCTGGCAACCGCTCCCGCTCGCCCTGCTCTGCGGCGTGCTGGCATTTGTGTTGGGCAGCCTTGCGCTGCCACAGGCATGGGCCACAACGATCCAGATTGGCGGCGGCTTCGATAGCCCCTTCCTGCGTGGCTTCCATCGGGCCGAATTTAGCGAGCTACACCAGACCGATTTCCGCTGGACTGAGCCACGCGCCGAAGTGCTGCTACCGGGCGTGAACCAGTCCGTTGTTGGTCTGCGGATCCACGGCGATACGCCCAATTTCCCGCTGACCCTGACCACCGGTGACACCACATACCAGCTTGTGCTACGCTCCGGCTGGCAAACGATCATGATCGCACCAGCTCCAGATTGGCGTGGCGATGTGCGGATTGGGCTAGCCGCACCCGCCCAGACTAGCCCAGACGATCCGCGTCTGCGTGGCGTTGCCCTCAGCCACATCAGCGTCAGCAGTCGCAATGCTGCTGTGTCGCTTGTGCAGCCGCTCCTGATTGGGCTGAGTAGCGCACTGGCTGTCCTGCTCGTGAGTGCCACCCTGCGCGGAACACGCGCTCGGCTGCCGCTCGCCCTGCTCACCGGTGGCAGCTTGGCAGTGGGCAGTGCGTGGCTGCTGGCTAGCGATCAGCGCATGTGGCTGACGAGCTACAGTGCCCGTTGGCTGCTCGTACTATTGCTTGGGATAGGCATCTGGGCTGGCGTGCAAGCCCTGCTGAACTGGCTCGCACAACAGCAGCGCATCCCTACCGATCCGCGCATTCGCAACAGCTTGGCGGCCGCCGCTGTGCTAGCGGGGGTGCTTCGCTATGCCGCCCTTGCCTACCCGCTCAATCACAACAGCGATCTGCGCTATATTTTAGGGCGTACATGGATGATCCGCGATGGGCAGTTCCTCACCCTGTTCCTGCCCAATCCCGCACTCACGCCCGTGCAGTGGGAAATGGATGTGACCATCCCGCGTTCGCCATTCTTCTATCTCCTGAATGTGCCGATGACCTTCCTGCCCGGACGCGGCAGCGATGCGCTCGGTATGCTTGCCTTCAGTAGCGTGGTAGATGCGCTCGCAGTTGTGCTGGTGGGCTTGCTGGTGCTGCATGTTGGCGGCGGGCAACACGCTGCATGGGCTGCCGCAATGCTCGCTGCAACGCTTCCGTTTGGCTTGCAAATGATCGTCTCGTGGGGCATCCTCCCGACGTTGCTGGCGCAAATGCTGGCTCTGCTCACTGTATACCTATGGCTCGAACTGCGCCCACAGCTACCTACGGGGCCAGCCCGCTTGATCATTGCGGGAGTGCTTGCGCTCGCCTTCCTCGCTTATCCTACCGCGCTAGTGTTTCTCGGCGCAACGGGCGTGTTGCTGGTGCTGATGCTGGCAATGCGCCGTGATCCGGCAACGGTCCCCACCGCGCAGGCGGGCATGCTCGCTACGGCGATTGCGCTGCTGCTCTACTACGGCTGGCACATGCCGGCCCTGCTCAACAAAACCCTCCCAACCCTGTTTGGCCCAGCGAGCGCGGCTAGCACCGCCCCTGCCGCAGGGAACCTTAGCACGCTCTCGCTGCCGCGCACGCTCGTTGCAATCACCGCGCAACCACTCGATAAGTACGGCATACTACTGCTGCTCCTTGCGCTCAGTGGGAGTGCCATGCTCCTGCTCCGGTTGCGTGGTCCGCGAGTCTATGCAGGCTTGGTGCTTGCGGCGTGGAGCCTCGCCTACCTACCATTTGCCCTGTTAGATGAGTACATTGTCACGCTGATCCTGAAGCAGGTGCTCTGGCTCCTCCCCATGCTGGCTATCCTTGCGGGCCTCACGCTAGGGCGCATGCAGCACAGCCGCGCCGGACGCTGGCTCACGGCGGCGGTGTTGCTCTGGATCGGGTGGCAAGGAATGGTGCTGCTCAGTGAGCTTGTCCGCTTCGCCTTTATGCAACTCAAGTAGTCGGTGATTATGTCAAATTCACACCCCATGCGCGTATCGCTGATCTGCACCGTGCGCGACGAAGCCGACAATATCGCCGCCCTGCTCGACTCGATGCTTGCCCAAACGCGCCAGCCCGATGAGATCATCATCAACGATTGCCTGAGCCGCGATGCCACCCCCACGATTGTGCAGCAGTATGCGGCGCAGCACGCCCACATCCGGCTAGTGACGGGCGGTCACAACATCTCCTCTGGACGCAATCATGCGATTGCCCACGCGAGCGGCGCGATCATTGCGTGCACCGATGCGGGGCTGGTGCTCGACCCGCATTGGCTGGAGCGACTGATCGCGCCAATCGAACAGGGCCGCGCTGATCAGACCGGCGGCTTCTACTGCCCGCAACCACACAGCCTCTTTGAGCTGGTGCTTGGGGCAACCAACTATCGCAATGTAACTGAGATTGACCCGGCGCGGTTCCTGCCGTTTGGCAACTGTATGGCATTCCGGCGCGAAGCATGGGCGGCGGTAGGCGGCTTCCCCGAATGGCTAAACCATTGCGAAGACCTTGTGTTCGATCTGGCACTGGATCAAGCTGGCTATCAGCGCGAATTTGTGCCCGATGCCGTGATTATGTTCCGCCCGCGGTCATCCTTGCGGGCATTCTTTCGGCAGTACTATTTTTATGCACGCGGCGATGGGATTGCTGGGCTATGGACAAAACGGCATCTCATCCGCTATGCTACATATGGGTCGGGCAGCCTATTGTTGGTTAAGGCGATCTCCTCCTCGCGTTGGCGTGTGCCGGTTGCCCTGTTCGGCATACTCGGTGTAATCGCCTACACTCGTGCGCCCTATCGTCGCCTTGTGCCACAGCTTCAGCAGCTTCAGCAGCTTCAACCCATCCCGCGAATGTATTGGCTCCGTGCGCTGCTGCTTGTACCCGTCATTCGCGTAGTGGGCGATCTTGCCAAAATGCTTGGCTACCCACGCGGGCTATGGTTACGTTGCACCCACCCTCTACACCGAAAGCCCTACAAGCCACGTTTGTAAGGATAATGATGACGTAGCACGGAGTAGCATGGAATCGAATCATAGAGTCTGATCCCATCACCCAATTTGCGTACCGGCGTAGCATGTCCTTGTAATTGAGAATACGTTCGTGAAGCATACCCCAAACCTTGCCCAAATACACCCGCCGCGTCTTTCTTCGATTGAGCGGATGATCTTCCTGAAAGAAGTGCCCTTCTTTCAACAGCTTGCCGTTGAACAGTTGCGGATTTTGGCTACCATTTGCGAAGAACAAGCCGCCGCCGCCGATCAACGGATCGTTTATCAGGGTGAGCCGGGTGGCACATTATACATCATCGTAGCTGGGCAAGTGGGTATCGAACGTGAACGCGAAACCGGTTCCGTAGCGCGGGTAGCCACCCTCAATCGTTATGACTATTTTGGCGAAGTAAGCCTCTTTGATGGTGGTGCATATGGCGCATCGGCGTTTGCACTCCAGCCCACGCGCATGCTCACGCTCAACCGGACCCCACTCATCGCCTTGATTCGCCAGTACCCTGATCTCGGCTTAGTCATCCTGAGCGAACTGAGCCAACGCTTGCAGCAAGCCCACCGCCGCATTACAGAACTGACCCGCGTCCAGCCTAGCCAGTTAGTGCAGCTCTTTGATCAACTCGAAGCCCAACAGGAACACCCCGATGACGAACCTAATGCACCTCGACCGTGAGCAGATTGAAGCCCAGCTGCGCTACCGTGTGGTCGTGAATAGTGAGGGGCAATACGCGCTCTTGCTCTTTGAGCAGCCGCTGCCAGCGGGCTGGCGCGACGCGGGCGAACGCGGCAGCAAAGCCGTATGCCTTGAATTCATCCGCCTCGTGTGGAACGATATGCGCCCCACGTCAATCCGGCAGCCCATCCCTAGCAACACCCAACCCCAGCTGACCGCTCGCCTGCCTGAGAGCCACCCCAATTCTGCCGACCATCTCCTCCCTAACCCACCTAGTCCGGCATAAAACTTGAAGGAAACCCACCGACGTGGAACTACTGCGGAAAACGCTCAATATCACGCCCGCCGAACTGCCCCAAGCGATGCTGTTGTTTGGCATGCTCCTTGTCTACGTCTTGGGCTGGTTTTGGGGCGTAAGCATCGTTGAGGCGGCATTCCTGAATACCCTCGGTGTAGTTGCCCTGCCGCTCTTTTTCGTGGTGCGCGGCATGATTTCGATCCCGATCCTCTTTACCTACACGCTCTTTGCCGATCGGATCAGCAACCAGCGCATTCTCACCACCATCCTGTGGATCAGTGCGCTTGCGGCAACAGTGGGGCTTAGCTTGCTGGCAAGCGGTGCAGAGGCCCTCGCTTTTCCACTACTCTACTTGATCTTGATGCTTCTCGACGATGTATTCGTGATGCACTGGTACACCTACCTGAATGGCTTCTTCGATACCCGCACCGCCAAGCGGCTCGTCCCGCCGATCTCCGCTGCTGCCTTGATTGGCGTAGTGCTAGCAGGCTTCAGTATCCCCGTGTTGGCTCAGCACGTCGCCCCGATCTGGATCATCAGCGCGTGGCTGCTTACGCTCCTGATCGTGATTGGCTTGGCCCAGTACAACCGTCGTTACCTGCCGCCGCCACCCCCACCTACACCTACGGCCCTATTCAGCCGCGAACACACCCAAGCGGATGAAGCCAATCCTTCAGAGACTTACCTTGCCACCATGCAGGCTGGCTACCAATACGTCGCTGGCTCGCCCCTCTTGCGCTGGATCGCACTGGCATCGCTGCTTGCGATGATCATGCTCGTCTTGATGGAATATGTCACAAGCGCGTTTCTGCTCGAACGGCTCCGCACCACCGAAGCTATCGCCAGCTTCATTGGCCCCGTGATTGCGCTTGGGAGCCTGCTCTCGTTCCCGATCCAATTCTTTCTGCTGGGGCGGCTGATTAGCACGATAGGCGTAGGCAATGCCGCGTTGATCTTTCCCGTCGGCAATCTGCTGATCAGTGGCGGCTTGGTTGCCGCCCCTAGCCTCCCAACCGCGGGGCTTGCCTACGCTAGCCGCAACAACTTCTACCCCGTCGCCTTTACCATCACCAACCTACTCTACAATGCGGTGCCAACCCGCGTGCAAGGTCGGGCACGAGCGTTTACTAGTGGGCTGATCCTGCCCGCTGGAGCCATCATTGGCGGTGCGCTGTTGCTTGGCGTACAAACCCTCGATCTGTTCTGGCTACCAGCGGGGCTATTGCTCCTCGTTGGCGTGGTCTACCTTGCCACACACTGGCTGATCCGCAAGTGCTACCCCGATGCCTTGCTGTCCACCCTCGAAGAAGACGATCTATCGCTGCAACTGATGCGTCTTGCCAGTGAGCCGAGCATGGTAGACCCGACCTTGCTCAGCCTGCTGCGGAAGAAGCTAGACGAAAGTGACAGCGAGCGCAGTGCGATCTTCCTCGCCCACTTGATCCACCAGATCGGCAGCCCTGAGGCGCAGCGCATCTTGATTGACGTAGCCCGGCAAACGCCGCAGCCCACCCTACGCGCAGCAATCGTGGGCATGTTTCTCGAAGCAGAACAGTACAGCGATGCGCTGCGTGATCTCTACACCACTTGTCTCAATGATCCCAGTACCGAAGTGCGCCTGCTTGCCCTCCAAGCCTTGCAGCGTATGTACGGGACGGATGATCTGTTGCAGCCGATTGCTGAGCCACTGTTGGATGATCCCGATCCGCAGGTGCAAGCTCAAGCCATTGCGCTGCTCCTCAATACACCCTCTTCGGCTGCTACCACCCGTGCGATAGATGCGCTGCAAACCCTGCTGGCTGATGATCGCCCAGAATGGCGAGAGCGGGCCGTGCAGGTGGTGGGGCAGAGCCGCAACGCCTGCTATGTGCCCCTGCTCTTACCCGCCCTCGATGATCCCGCCGACAACGTGCGCCTACGGGCCGCCGTCGCGTGTGAGCAACTCCTCGCTAGCGCGATGGCATCCGAACAAGCCCTCACCGATCTGCTCGCGCAACTCAGCCAGCGTGTGAATGATCCGCTCGAACGGGTGCGCTTGGCAGCGTTGCTCGTGCTTGCCTATGCTGGCGATGCGAATGCGCTAAGCGTGTTTGTCAAGGCCCTGAGCGACAGTAGCCCATTGGTACGCAGCACTGCGGCCGATATTCTGGTGCAGTTCGGCAGTGGCCAGCCGATCACGCCACAGGCATTTAGCGTCCCCCTCGAACACGGTGCTCTCAGCTCCTTGCACGCAGCCGGTAGCCCTGAGAGCAAGCCCTCATCGCTGCGCGAGCTTGCACCAGCCGTGCTGTTGCTGGTGCAGCAAATGCAGCAGAGCACAGATCGCCAACGCAGCGCAATGGCCACCGTGATCCTGACCCGTATCAACCGCGAACGTTACCGCGCTACGTTGCTGACACTGGTCGAAGGCCGTCTGCGTGAAGTGTACCAACTGCGCCTGTATCAGCAAGCAATCCAGCCACTCACTGCCGATGCGGCACTGGCGGCGGTGCAAGCAACGCTTTACGAACAGAGCCAGAGCCAACTAGACGACATCTTCTACATGCTCAGTGCGCTGAGTGATGCCCGCTCGATCCGGCTGGTGCAGGAGTCACTGTTGAGCCACCTGCCGCATGTACGGGCGAATGCCATTGAAGCCCTTGAAAGTCTCTCCTCGCCCCAGCTAGCCAGCCTGATTGAGCTGATCTGCGACCCTGAACCAGCAACGGGGGCATTCGCGGCGGCAACACGCCACGTCGGCCTGACGCAGCCCGATCTGTCGGCCACACTCCACTATCTTGTGTGCCAAACCCCAGATGCGTGGCAACGCACCGCAACGGTGTATGCCTTGCAGCACCAGCTTGCGCTTGCCGAACGCGATCCCGCTCCGGCTGACAGCACACCCAGCCCGGCGAGTGCACACACGCACCCTGCCCCCGCCACGCCCGCCGCATCCCGCCGCCGCCAGAAGCGGCTCGACGATCTGCTGGAGCGGGTGAGTGCCCCTAGTGCGCCTGCACCGCTGCCCGCCGCGCCAATCACCGATCCCATCGCAACCACACCACCCCGCGCCACCCCTACGCCGTTGCTCGATCCGGCACAGGTCCGCGCATTACTCACCCTAGCCCAAGCCGATCCTGATCCGCAGGTGCAGGCAGTGCTGCGTACCCCGCCCCGCACGAACCCCGCACCAAACATCGTCGAGCGGGTACTGCTGCTGCGTAGGGTGCCCTTCTTCGAGGGCATGACGATTGAACAACTGCGGGCACTCGCCCGTGTCTGTATTGTGCAAGAGTATGCCGCCGGTGCAACCATTTTCCAGCCCGGCGACCCCGCCCAATCGCTTTACATCGTGGTGCGTGGGCAGGTGGTGATTGACCAAGAGAAACGCCGCGGACGCTACACTAAACTGGCCCAAGCGGATGCAGGCGTTGCCTTCGGCGAAGCCAGCCTCTTCGATCCCAACCCGCACAGCACCCGCGCTACGGCAACCGCACCAACACTGCTGCTGATCCTCAGCCGTGAGCCGCTAATCGCATTGGCCAGCCAAAACGCTACCGTGATGCTGGCCATGGTGACCGTGATGAGCCAACGCCTGCGCGATGCCCAAGCCCGCATTGCTGATTTGACCCGGGCCCAACCTCGCCAACTTCAGCGATTATATGATATGCTAAGTTAAGCGGATTGAGGAGCAAAGTTTCAATAATAGCAAAAATAGCAACACAGCGAGGGTATTGTGAGGGTAGTCGCCCACAAGCATCAACTGACTACGAATGCCAATTTCTGGCGCACCCACCTGCGTGAGATGCCAGCACCAGATTTTGTCTTTACCTCCGACGCGCCAACGCCGTCCATACTTCAGTCCATCAGCGTGCACCTTCCAACTGAATTGCGCTTGCTCTCTAGCAACGGCTACTTGGCAGCAACGTGGCACAGCTTTGCGCTCGCCGCCTTTACGATCTACCTCGCTCGCATCACCAGCCAAGCCCAGCTCACGCTTGGTGTGCGGCCAACGAGCCTAACAGCGGTTCTTCAGCAGCCCGATCAACCCAGCACGCTGGCTCCGTGCTTGCCGCTCCAGATTGAACTCGATTTTACCTACACCTTTAGCGATGTGCATCCCCGCGTCCAGCAAGCCTTGCACCAGATCAATACCCACGCTTTCTGTTCGCCTGAACTGTTCGCCCACCTCGATCTGCCGTTTGGGGCAATCCTTAGCGACACCCCACTCGACCCACTGCCCGCTAGCTTGCACGCCCTCACGCTGATCCTCGCCCCCGATCAGGTGGATTTGCTCTTCGACACCGGACGCATCAGCACTGCCCTTGCAAACCGGATGGGGCTACAATTCGAGAACCTGCTTACCAGTCTCGTGCTCGGTCCTCAGCGCGCCCTGTATGAGTTAGCCCTCGTGCCGCTGGCCGAACGCACTGTCCTCCTTGAAACGTGGAATGCAACCAACACCGCTTACCCACTCACCCAGACACTGCCACACCTGCTCGCAGAAGCAGCGAAACATACCCCTGATGCCGTTGCGATCCAGTTTGGCACAGCCCAACTGACCTATGCCGAACTAGATGCCCGCGCCAACCAGCTCGCCCACTACCTGCGCCAGCTTGGAGCCGCCCCCGATGTGCTGATCGGCATCTGCATCGAGCGTTCACTGGAGCTGATGATCGGCTTGCTCGGCATCCTCAAGGCGGGTGCAGCCTATGTCCCACTTGATCCGGACTACCCCCAAGATCGCCTTGCGTTTATGCTGCACGACGCACGCTGTGCGGTGCTACTTACGCTTGAACGGCATCTGCCCAACTTGCCCACCGCCCGCCCGCCGACGCTCTGCCTCGATGTAGCCAGCACCCACGCCACCCTTGCCCAATACCCACCGAGCGCACCGGCGTTGGATGTGACCGCACGCCACCTCGTCTACACGATCTACACCTCCGGCTCGACAGGGCAGCCGCGTGGGGCAATGAACGAACACGCAGCTGTCGTCAATCGCCTGCTGTGGATGCGCGACTACCTTGACCTCCAGCCCCATGATCGCATCTTGCAAAAGACCCCGATCAGCTTCGATGTCTCGGTGTGGGAACTCTTTCTGCCCCTGCTCGTCGGCGCACGGCTAGTTCTCGCCCAACCCGGAGGCCACCGCGATCCAGCCTACCTTGCCCGCCTGATCACGCAAGCCCAGATCAGCGTGGCCCACTTCGTGCCATCTCTGTTGCGCGTGTTTCTGGACACACCCGCCGCAAGCGCGTGCCGTTCACTGCGCCATATCATCTGTAGTGGCGAGGAGTTGTCCACCGATCTGTACCGACACTGCATCGAGACCTTGCCCGCCACGCTCCACAATCTCTATGGGCCGACCGAAGCCGCCGTAGACGTGACTGCATGGCGGGGCCCGTTGCCTGCTGATGCTAAGCGTGTGCCGATTGGTCGCCCGATTGCCAATACCCGCATCTACATCCTCGACGTATTCCGTCAGTTGGTGCCAATTGGCATGGTCGGAGAGCTATATATCGGTGGCGTGGCGGTTGGGCGCGGCTACCTGCACCAGCCCGCCCTCACTGCCGAACGGTTTGTCCCTGATCCATTCACATCCGAAGCCGGTGCACGGCTCTACCGTACTGGCGATCTTGCCCGCTACAGCGAGGATGGGCAGATCGAGTTTCTTGGGCGGGTAGATCAGCAGATCAAGCTGCGCGGGTTTCGCATTGAGCCGGGCGAGATCGAAGCCCGCCTGCGTGAACATACCGCCGTGCGTGATGCTGCCGTCATTGCGCGGCGCAGCCCCGATACGAGCGATACCCAGCTACTTGCCTACATTGTGCCACATGCTCCCACTAACCCACCGATGCAGCAATGGGGGACAATCTACGATGAATTCTATCGTCAGCAGCGTCCAGCTGCCGATCCAACCTTCAATACCGCCGGATGGATCAGCAGCTACACGGGTAGCCAGATGCCCGACGTAGAAGTGCAGGCGTGGCTCAGCGATACGCTTGCGCCCCTGCACGCCCTGCATCCCCAGCACATCTTCGAGATTGGCTGCGGCACGGGCATGTTGCTGTTCCGGCTTGCGCCGCACTGCACCTCATTCTGGGCTAGCGACCCATCCGAGCAGGCCCTTATCTACATCCAGCACCACCTCGCTAGCACCGGCATCCCCGCCGAGCGCGTGCGCCTGCTGCACCGCCCCGCCGATGATTTCAGCACCATCCCCGCCGAATATTTCGACGTTGTAATTATCAATTCGGTGGTGCATTACTTCCCGTCTGTCGCCTATCTCACGCACGTCATTGAAGGTGCACTGCACGCCCTCAAGCTGGGCGGCACGCTGCTGATTGGCGATGTCCGCAACTACCGCCTCTTGCGAGCATTCCACACCTCTGTGCAACTCGCCCAAGCCGCTCCAGAGACACCCGTTGCCCAGCTCGCCCAACACGTCGCCACCGCCCTACTGAATGAGGAACAGCTCACGCTCGATCCAGTCCTGTTTACCCACCTTGCTGCTCAGCATCCCGACATCGCCACGCTTACCTTTCAACTGAAGCGTAGCCCCTACCCAACCGAACACACCCGCTTTCGCTACAACGTCCTGCTCACCAAAACAACTGCCACCCCCAAACTTCCCGTGCAGCCCGTAATCTGGCATACGTGGCAGCCCGATCAGCCGCTTGATACCCAACTTCAGCACTGCTTCGCCACGCTGCCACCCGCCGTCGGGCTACGCCAAATCCCCAATGTCCGCGTCCTTGCCGATGTACTCGCCAGCCGCCTGCTCGAAAATCCACCCCCCATGCTCCACACCGTCGCCGAACTGCACAATCTGATTGCTATGCAGTGCAACACGCAAGGGGTAGACCCTGATACGATCCGCGCCTACACCGAGCCGCTCGGCTACCACACCGATGTAAGTTGGTCGGCAGATGATCCTGCTGCCTTCGATGTGTTGTGTTGGCAACCGGTTGCTGGCTATAGCCGCCCATTGCAGCCTCTGAGCCGCCCTGCGCTACACAGCACACCATCCACGCTAGCGCAGTTTGCCAATAATCCACAGCTCGCAGCCCTAACACACACCTTGCCTGCCGAATTGCGGGCGTTTTTGCAGAGCCGCGTGCCCGATTACATGGTTCCGCTAGCGTTCATACTCTTGAATGAATTGCCGCTCACTCCTAGCGGTAAGCTCAATCGGCGGGCCTTGCCCGATGTGCCCACACTGCCACTCGCCCACGCGGGCGTTGCACCACGCACCACGCTTGAGCAGCAGCTCGCCCAAATCTGGGGCGATGTATTGGCTGCACCGAAGATCGGGGTGACGGATGAGTTTCTGGCACTTGGGGGGCACTCCTTGCGGGCGGCCCAGATCATCGCCCGTATGCGGAGCGATCTAGGCGTAGACTTGCCGTTGCGGGTTATGTTTGAGGCAACCACGATTGAGCGACTGGCCCAAGCCATCGAAGCCCTACGCTGGATGCAACACCAGCCGCACTCACCCCCAGACGATACACCGGTAACGGACGTAGAAGAAGGCGAACTCTAGTGGTCGGCACGCTCGAATTCTTAAACTACCTGCATGAGCAGGGCATCCAACTATATACTGATGGTGAACGCCTGCGCTACCGTGCTCCCGCAGGAGTGCTAACGCCTGCGTTGCGTGAGCAGCTGGGGCAGCGCAAAGACGAACTCCTGCGCCTACTTTTGCAAGCGAGCGAGCCACTCCCCAGCATCCCCACCGCCCCCAACCTGCTGACTGCGCCGCTTTCCGCTGGGCAGCGGCGGCTGTGGCTGCTCGAACAGCTCGGCAGTGGGCGAGCCTATTATGTACCCATGCTGTTGCACCTACGCGGGCAGCTTGATCGGTCAATATGGCAGCAGTGCATCCACCTACTGTTCACCCGCCACGCCAGCCTCCGCACCAGCTTCCAACTCGACAATGGCGAGCCAATCCAGCAGGTCCATCCGCATGTCCCGCTGGTGATCCCGCGCACTGATCTACGGGGCGTACCCGATCAAGCCGCCGCCCTGCACCGCCTTATCCAGCCTTTAATTGAACAGCCCTTTGATCTGAGCCAAGCTCCCCTGATCCGCTCCGAGACGATCCAACTCGCCGATGATCATACCGTTATCGTAGCCACCTACCATCACATTATCATAGACGGGCTATCGGTAGATGTCATGCTGCGCGAACTCGCCCAATGCTATACCGCCTTTGTCCAGCAGCAAAACCTCGACTTACCGCCCTTGCCGCTCCAATACACCGACTATGCGCGGTGGCAACAGCAGCGCAATCGCCCCACAGACTACCCCACTGATCTACGCTACTGGACCCAGCAGCTTGCCGATCTGCCGCCGCTCCTGCCGCTCCCGCTCGATTACCCGCGCCCGCCAGTGGCCAGCATGCGCGGCGCACAGCACACCCAAGTAATTCCACAGCCGTTGCTCGATCAACTACGGGGGCTGAGCCAGCACGCCGGAACCACGCTCTCAATGACAATGCTAGCCACGTATGCGTTGTTGCTAATGCGTTACACAGGGCAAGCGGACATCCCGATTGGGATGCCAATCAGCCACCGCCCGCAGCCCGAACTAGAGCATCTGGTCGGATTCTTTTTGAATACGCTCGTGCTGCGGGTGCAGATGCACGCCCCAACGATGACCGGCATGGAGTTGCTCGGCCATGTGCGCGAGGTGGCCCTAGCGGCATATGCCCATCAAGACCTGCCTTTTGAGTTGCTAGTGGAAGCCTTGCAGCCCGAACGTTCGGCCAGCTCCACCCCGCTCTTTCAGGCGATGTTTGAATTTGAGAATGCACCCGTGCGTCAACTCGAACTGCCCAACCTGACCTTGAGCCGTGAGTGGCTCCCGCATGGTGGTGCACAAACCGATCTGGCCCTGCTGATCGAAGAAACGCCGCACGAACTGATCTGCCAGTGGGAATATGCGACAGACCTGTTTGCGCCGGCCACGATCACCCGCCTTGCCGAAAGTTACACCACCTTGCTGCACGCGCTGGTGGCCCAGCCCAATCTGCCGATCCGCCAGTTGCCGATCCTGACCGATGCCCAGCAGCACACGATCATCCACGCTTGGAACAACACCGCCCGCGCCTACCCCACCGATCTGGGCGTGCAGCACCTGATCGAGCAACAAGCCCAGCGCACGCCCCACGCCATTGCCGTGCAGATGGGTGATACCCGTCTTACCTACGCCGAACTCAATCAGCAGGCGGAGGTACTTGCCGCGCAGCTTACGGCCGCATTGCAGCAGCTGGGCATCCCCGCCGCAGATACGCCGCTTGCGTTGTGCCTCACTCGCAGCCCTACACTGATTGTCGCCCTGCTCGCAATCCTTAAAACTGGAGCCGCCTATCTGCCCCTTGACCCTGACCACCCCACTGAACGCTTGCGCCTGATTCTGGCTGATGCCCAGCCTGCGCTGGTGCTGACTGAACGCACCTTGCACGCCCGTTTCGCCGATCTGGATGTGCCGCTCATCCTACACGATGACCTGCCCACCACACCATCGGCGACAGTTACACCGCATCGCCCGCCAGCATTCGACCCAGAGCAGCTTGCCTACCTAATCTACACCTCCGGTTCAGCGGGCACACCGAAGGGCGTAGCCGTGCCGCACCGCAGCGTCGTCAACTTCCTGTTCGCCATGCAGCACGAGCCGGGCATCACCCCCACAGACCGGTTGCTCGCGGTGACCACCGTCGCGTTTGATATTGCCGCGCTCGAACTGTTCCTCCCGCTCACCGTCGGCGCACAAGTCATCCTTGCCAGCAGCGAGCAGAGCCGCGATGGACTCCAGTTGGTGCACCTGCTGGAGCAATCCGGCGCAACGATGATGCAAGCGACCCCCGCAACATGGCGCATGCTGCTAGCAGCAGGCTGGCAGGGGTCCCAGACCCTCAAGCTGCTGTGTGGTGGCGAAGCTCTTGCGCCTGATCTGGCGGCCCAGTTGGTGCAGCGCGGGCGGGCGGTGTGGAACCTGTATGGCCCGACCGAGACGACGATCTGGTCTACGATCAACCGCATCACCGATGCCACTGCACCAGTCTTAATTGGCCGCCCAATCGCCAACACCTCCTGCTACATCCTCGATGCCGAAGGAATGTCTCTACCGCCCGGCGTAATCGGGGAGTTGTACATTGGCGGGGCCGGCGTAGTGCGCGGCTACCACCGCCGCCCCGACCTGACGGCTGAACGCTTCGTGCCCGATCCATTCGCCGCAAGCGCAGGGGCGCGGATGTATCGCACTGGCGATCACGCCCGCTTCCACCCTGATGGGCGCATCGAGTACCTCGGCCGGGCTGATTTTCAGATCAAGCTGCGCGGGGTACGGATTGAGCCGGGCGAAGTCGAGGCGGCGATCCTGCGCCACCCACAGATCCGCGAAGCGGCCGTAGTGCTCGCACAGCCTCCCGCCGAGCCAGCCCTGATTGCCTATATTGTGCCGCAAGGTGACGTTGATGTACCTGCTACTGATGCACTGCTGAATGAGCTACGCCAGCACCTCAGCACTGCTCTGCCACCCGCGATGTTACCCGCCCACTATGTCCTGCTGCCGCAGCTACCGCTCAACCCGAATGGCAAGCTGGATCGCAGCCGCCTACCTGCACCCGTTGCTGCACCTGCTTCGGCGCATGTGAATGCGCCACGCACACCGCTGGAACAATTGCTTACGACAGTCTGGCAAGACGTGCTGGCCCAGCCTACCATCGGCATCCACGACAACTTCTTCATGCTTGGCGGGCACTCGCTACGAGCCACGCAAGTTGTCGCTCGCCTGCGGGATCGCCTGAACTACAACATCCCTGTGCGCTGGTTGTTTGAGCATCCCACGATTGCGAGCCTTGCCGCCGCGCTTGCCGCCGCCCCCGATGCCCCGTCCGTGCCTGTCAGCGATGCGGCAGGAGGTGATCTGCCAACTTCATCGGCTGATACAATCCCCCGCCGCCGCCCAACTGATCTGCCGCGTCTATCGCTGGCCCAGCAACGCCTATGGGTGTTAGAGCAACTCGGCCCGGTTGCCCCAACCTATACACTGACATTGAGCTTTCGGCTACAGGGCCCACTTGATCCTGATCGGCTTGAACGTGCGCTGGCGTTCCTCGTGCAACGCCATAGCAGCCTCCGCACGACCTTTGTGCTGGCTGCACCACTGGCAAACGATGGGCGTGCAGCCCCAAGCCCAGAGCCGTTCCAACAGGTTGCAGCGGCACGCGACTTCCGGCTGGCACACACCGACTTGAGCGCACTGCCCCCTGATCAGCGCACCGCCACACTCACCAGCTTGCTCACCACGCAGGCCAGCACCCCTATGCGGATGCAGGATGCAGAGCTGTTCCAAGCCCATCTCTATCGGCTTGATAGGCAGGAGTGGGTGCTACTCTGGCGATGTCACCACAGCATCACCGACGGCTGGTCGCTTGATCTGCTTATCCGCGAGTTAGGCGCAGTCTACACTGCGTTGCAGCAGGGGCAACAGCCCACGTTGCCGGAACTATCGCTAGAGTATACCGATTACGCCGTGTGGCAACGCGCCCAACGCGATACGCCGCACATGCGCCAACAGCAAGCATATTGGGTGGAGCAGCTTGCAGGTTTGCCCACCCTGCTCGATCTCCCTACGGATCGCCCGCGCCCTGCCCTACAGCCCATGCATGGCGCACGCCTGCTGTGGCGCATCCCCCCCGATCTCCTGCCAGCATTGCGCGAGCTTGCCCAGCACCACGCTGCTACGCTGTATATGACCATGCTAGCCGCCTTTGCCACATTGCTCATGCGCTACACACACACCACCGATCTAGCGATTGGTACGCCTGTGGCTGGGCGCAGCCACACCGCCCTAGAGCCACTCGTCGGCTTCTTTGTCAATATGCTGGTGATGCGCGTGCAGCCTACGCCCCAGCAGTCCTTCCACGACCTGCTCGCTCAAGTCCGCCAAACCATGCTGGCCGCCCTTGCCCACGCCGATCTCCCCTTCAGCCAACTGGTTGAAGCGATCCAGCCTGCCCGTAGCCTCAGCCACCAACCTCTGTTCCAAGTTGCATTTGCGCTGGAACAAGCTCCGCAACGCACGCTGCACCTGCCCCAGATTGAGAGCCAAACGACGTGGCTGCATAGCGGTGCTGTGCAGTATGACCTTGCGCTCCTCTTGGAAGAACACGACGGGCAGGTCCACGGCGAATGGGCATATGCGACGGCCCTCTTTGATGCGGCCACGATTGAGCGCATGGCCGCGAATTTCGAGGTATTGCTGCGGGCAATTGTAGCCGCACCGGAACAGCCACTCGGTACGCTGCCCCTCCTCAGTGCCGCCGAACGGGAACAACTCCTCGTGACATGGAATGCCACTACTACCGCCTATGATCGCCACACCCCCACCCACGCCCTGATTGCAGCGCGTGCCGCCGCGCAGCCGCACGCCCTCGCCGTGGGTGATCCCCAGCATCGCCTGAGCTATGCCGAGCTAAACGCCCGCGCAGACACACTCGCCGCCACCTTGCTCGCACACGGGCTAGAGCCGGAACAGCCAGTTGTGCTATACCTCGAACGCAGCGTTACGCTCGTCGTGGCGATGCTCGCGGTGCTGAAGGCGGGCGGCGCGTTTCTGCCACTCGACCCTAGCACCCCGCCCGCCCGTGTGCAGCGCATCGTTGCCGATGCCCACCCGTACTGTGTGCTCACCAGCCCGGCCCTGCATGTCACCCTCGCCGACGTAGGCGTGCCGTGCCTCATCCCCGCCACGCTAGCCGATGCCCACGCGCACCATCCGCCGCTCAGCATGCCGACGACACCCGAACAGCTGGCGTACATCATTTACACCTCTGGCTCAACCGGCGCACCGAAAGGCGTGCAACTGACGCACGGCGGGCTTGCCAACCTGATCGCGTGGTATTGCCGCTACTACGCCGTCACGCCCCAAGATCGGCTCACGCAGCTAGTTAGCCTCAGCTTTGATGCGCTGGTGTGGGAGCTACTGCCTGCGCTCAGTGCCGGAGCGAGCGTCTGGATGCCTGATGAGACCACCCGCACCACGCCGCACATGCTGCGCGATTGGCTGATTGCCAATGCGATCACGATCACCTTCCTGCCTACACCGCTCGCTGAACAGCTCCTGCTCCTCGACTGGTCAGACGCAACCGCGTTGCGCGTGATGCAGACCGCCGGGGATCGCTTGCGCCGCTACCCGCCGGTCGGCTTGCCATTTACGCTCTACAACAACTACGGGCCCGCCGAGACGACGATTGCCACCACCGCCACCCCCGTACTGCCCAATCCGGCTGCCCTCAGCCCCCCCCCGATTGGCAAGCCGATTGCAAATACACACCTGTATGTCCTTGATGCCATGCAACAGCCCGTGCCAATCGGCGTGGTGGGCGAGCTGTATGTCGCTGGAGATAGCCTTGCTCGTGGCTATCTCGGACAACCAGAGCTAACCCGCACGCGCTTTATGCCGAATCCGTTTGCCCCCACCCCTGCAAGCCGGATGTATCGCACTGGCGATCTCGTGCGCTACCGCGCCGACGGGCAGCTTGAGTTTGTGGGGCGGGTGGATGAGCAGGTCAAGGTGCGCGGCGTGCGAATTGAGCCGGGCGAAATTGCCGCCCTGCTCCAGCAGCACCCAGCGGTGCAACATGCGCTGGTTGTACCCTTGAACGATACACACGGCGAAGTCTACCTAACTGCCTACATCGTGCCGCGCACGCCGATGCTGGCCGTTGCTGCATTACGCGATTACCTGCAAACGCTCCTACCGACCACCATGATCCCGAGCGCATGGGTATTGCTCGACGCTCTGCCCTTGACCCCGAATGGCAAAATAGATCGGCAAGCCCTGCCGCCCCCCGTGCGCGAAACTATCGCCAATGGGTATGCCGCGCCTACCACCCCCTATGAGCAACAGCTTGCCCCAATCTGGGCGGAGGTATTGGGCATCCCGCTCGCTGCCGTCAATATCCACACCGATTTCTTTGCGGCGGGCGGGCACTCACTCCGAGCAATGCAACTCGTTTCGCGCTTGACGAACGCAACCGGCGTGCGGGTGAGCATGCGTGATCTGTTTGCCGCGCCCACACTCGCAACGCTAGCGGCACAGCTTGCAACGCGGGCGGCGGCATCACCCACACCCACATTACACCCGACCGAACTGCCGCGCCCCCTTGCGGAAGCCACGCCACCTGTCCCGCCCGCCGCATCCGGCTTGCACATCGAGTCACGCCCATTACTGAGCCTCCACGCCATCGGCGAACTCGCCCCCGTAGATGCGGCCGCACTCTACTACCTGCCCGCCGATCTGCTCACGGATGCAGCCTGCCCCGCCAACGAACTGCTGCGCCTATGGACGGACGATCTGCCGCTGTTTGATGATGTGGTCAGCACGCCCGCCGGACGGATCGCCTCGATCCTGCTACCGCGCACCAGCGATGATCTGTACCATGATCGCGCAGGCTTGGTGAACCAGATCATGCAGGGCCTACGCCTTGCCCGCCAGATTGGGGCGCGGGTGGTATCGCTAACGGGCTTGTTACCCTCTGCTACAAACTATGGGCAGGATGTGCAGGCTGCTCTCGTGGCCGCCAACGACCCCACCTTGCCGCAGATCACCACGGGACATGCCACCACCACCGCCGCTGTGGTGCTGAATGTCCAACGCATCCTTGCCGAAAGCGGGCGCGATCTGAGCCAAGAACGGGTGGGCATCTTAGGGCTTGGCTCGATTGGACAAGCCGCTACCCGCTTGTTGCTTGATCTGTTGCCCCATCCGCCTGCGTTGCTGCTGTGCGATGTGTATGCCAAAGCCGACGAATTACACGAATTTGCGCGGAGCCTGTCCACCCAGCACAACTATCGTGGTACAATTGAAATCCTAACAGTTGGCGAGACTGTGCCAGATGCGTTCTACACAGCCCGCCTGATCATCGGCGCAACGAATGTCCCCGATGTGCTGGATGTGTGGCAACTGCTGCCGGGTACGTTGTTAGTGGATGATTCGGGGCCTGCGTGCTACAATCAAGCCCACGCTATCGCTCGTTTTCAGGCTCAGCACGACATCTTATTTACGGAGGGTGGTGCGCTCCAACCACCGCACGCCGTGCAGAGTGTACGCTACATTCCACCGGCCGTGCAAGCGCAGCTTGCCGCCGCTGCCCTAGACCGGATCACCGCGCACGCCACCGATAGCGTGATGGGCTGCACCTTGTCGGCCGCCCTTAGCCACCAATATCCAATCCTCGCCCCTACCATCGGGCTGATCCGTGCCGACACGGCCCGCCAGCACGCACAGTTGTTGCACCAATTGGGCTATCGGGGTGCACCCTTGCACAGCGGCACATGGCACTACACCGCCACCGCGCTCGCCGCATTTCGGCAGCAGACCGAACGTATGACCTACTCAGAACCGACGTAAACGCATCGGGAATAACTGATGGAGCGAATTGATCAATGACAACCGATACCCATCACGGGCGCGGGTGGTTGCGGCTACTCCTCCTGAGTATCCTGCTCTTGAGCGCATGTGGTACAGCCCCCACCCCCACTGAGCCGCCGCCGCCTGCGCCTGCCACGCCTGTCCCACCGCCAACTGGACGCGGCGCGGGCGGCATGTTGCGCCTCGTCTACTTTCAGGCTCCAACCCTGCTCAACCCGCACCTAGCGGGCAACGTGAAGGACCTCGAAGCCAGCCGGATCGTCTATGAGCCACTGGCGAGCTTCGATGAGAATGGCGACTTGATCCCCCTGCTTGCCGCCGAAATCCCCTCGCAGGAGAATGGCGGCGTTGCCGCCGATGGGCGTTCCGTCACGTGGACGCTGCGGGCGGGAGTACAATGGGGCGATGGGCAACCTTTCACCGCCGATGATGTCGTTTTTACCTACGAGTACATCACCAATCCGGACGTGCCCGCCGCCTTCACCGGTATCTACAGCAACATCGCCGATGTAGTGGCCCTCGATCCGACCACCGTCCAGATCACCTTCACCCAACCAACTCCGGCGTGGTGGCTGCCGTTTGTAGGCTCATCGGGCATGATCCTGCCGCGCCACCGCTTTGCCGATTACGCTGGCGCAAATGCGATGGATGCCCCCGCCAATATTCAGGCGATTGGCACGGGCCCCTATCTGGTCAACTCCTTGCAGCCGCAGGAAGTGCTGTTCCTTGGCAATGATCTCGTGCGTACCAATCGGATTCTCTATGATCTTAATCCCTACTATCGCGTACCGGATCAGCCCTACTTCGCCCACGTTGAGCTACGCGGTGGCGGCACTGCCGGCGTGGCGGCCCGCGCCGTCCTCGAACAGGGCAACGCCGACTTCGCGTGGAATGTGCAGCTTGCCCCCGATGAGATTGATGCCTTGGAAGCACTTGGCAAGGGTGTCGTGTTGACTAGCTTTGAGAGCCGAATTCACTTCTTGCAACTGAACCTGACCGACCCGAACGCTGGCTCGCGCCCAGACACACCGCACCCAATCTTGAGCGACCGACGTGTACGCCAAGCTATCGCCCACGCCGTCAACCGCGAGGCAATCACCGCGAAGGTGTATGGGCAGCTCGGCTTGCCCGAAGAACACTACCTGATCAGCCCCGCCAACTTCCGCTCCCAGCAAACCTTCTACCCCTATGATCTCACGAAGGCCCAACAACTCCTCAATGCTGCGGGCTGGCGCGACACCGATGGCGATGGTATCCGTGAGCGCAATGGCGTGCGCCTGCAACTCACCTACCAAGTGCCCGTCAATCCCCAATACCAGCAAGTCCAGACAATGATTGCGCGGGACTTGCGTTCGATAGGTATAGATGTGGAGATTGTGCTGCGTGATCCAAGCGTCTTCTTTGGTGATCCGACCCAGCGCGGCTCGTGGACGCGCTTCCAAGCCGACATTGCCGCCGCCGGTTGGCTCAGCACCAGCCCCGACCCACAGCCGCACATGGGCTACTGGACGTGCGCTGAAATCCCAACCGAAGCCAACAGCTGGTCTACCTACAATATCTCGCGCTACTGCAACCCACAGTATGATGCTCTGCTCGAACAGGCAGCGGTCGAACTTGATGAACACCGCCGCCGCGACCTGTTTATCCAAATGAACGATCTGTTGATCGAAGATGTGGCCATGATTGTCGTGGCTCAACTGGCCCGCGCCGCCGCTGTGAACACCACCCTCGAAGGAGTACGTCTGACCCCATGGGACGCGGATACGTGGAACATTCAGGAGTGGCAAAGGAGTCCCACACCATGACGGCTCTGTTCGAACCGCACCCCACTGTAACACGAGGACGGGGTAACATGCGACGTTTGAACGATCTCCCCATTGGGCAGAAGCTGACCCTCGGCTTCGGCGTGCTGGTGCTGATTACGCTGATTGTAATTGGCTTGAGCTTCTACGCGAGTGCCGATGCTTCGCGCACGATCAATGCGACCACCAGTGTGCGCCAGCCCGCAGCCCTCGCCGCAACCCGCGCCCAAGCCAATCTGTTACGGATGTTCTCGGATGTGCGTGGCTACCTCGCGCTCGGTGATCCCGTTTTTCTGGAAGGCTACCGCCAAGCGAGCCACGCCTTTGAGCAAGACATCCAAGAGCTTCAGCAGCTCGCTGATAGCCTTGGCTCCACCGATCAGCAACGCCTTGAACAGCTGAACGCTGCCTATGCCCGTTGGCAACAGTACCCCGCACAACTCTTTGCCCTGCGCGACAACCAGATGGATCGGGAGCCAGCCTACAACCTGCTCAATACGACGGGCACGGAACTCGGCGGGAGTGTGCTGATCGGCATGAACCAGCTGATCGAGGCTCAAGCCCTGCGCGATCCATCCCAGCGCAACAACGAGTTGCTGCGTGATATGGCCAACTTCCAGAGTTCCTTCGCGGCTCTGTTCTCCGGCTTGCGCGGCTATGTGATGACCCGCAACACGCTGTTCCGCTACTATGAGTATGAGATCAACCGCGACCTGAACGACGCAACGTGGGAACGGCTGAGCACGCAACGCCAATTCTTTACCCCTGAACAACGCCAACTGTTCAATGAGATTGATGCCACCCGCCGCCAGTTCTTTGCTGAAGTGCCTGATGAAGCCTTTGCGATTATGCAGAGCGATGGCTGGCGGCTCGATCTACAACTGTTCAGCACCGAAGTCACTGACTTGACCACCAATATGGAGCAGCTGCTCAGCGAGTTGACCGAAAGCCAGCAGGCATTGCTTGAGCAAGACCTCGCTCGGAGCAACGAGAGCCTCAACCGCGCACGAGTGCAGACGCTACTCGGCGGGCTGGGAGCAGTGTTGCTGGGCTTGGTCCTTGCGGTGCTGCTGCGCCAGAATATCGCCGGACCAGTGCAACGCTTGACGGGTGTCGCCGAGCAGATTCGGGCCGGCGACTTGACGGCCGTGGCAAAGGTTGAGTCGAGCGATGAGATTGGGGTATTCGCCGAGACCTTCAACAATATGACGGTGCAGCTCCGCCGCGAGAAGAAACGCGCCAATGATCTCCTGCACGTTGTCATCCCGATTGGGGTTGCGCTCTCTTCCGAGCGTGATTTCCAACGCCTGCTCGAAAACATTCTGGTGGAAGCAATGGACTTCTGTCACGCGCATCATGGTGCCCTCTTTCTGCGTGAAGGCGATGACCTCAACTGTGTGCTGCTGCGGATCGGCGAGCGGCACGCGGCACGCGGCGCAGCTCCGCAGAACAGCATGCACCTGCCCACATTGGAGCTATACAACCGCACCACCCGTGAACCCAACTACCACTCCACCATCACCTATGCGACGCTTACGGGCGAGTCGGTCAATGTTGCCCACGTTGCCAAGGATGATCGCTTTGGACAGGTAGATTTTGGTGGGGCAGCGCATGCCGATATGAGCTTCACGTCGTTGTTGGTGATCCCGCTTAAGAACAATCAGCAGCAGGTGATCGGTGCGCTCGGGCTAGCCGATGCGCGTGATCCCGATACGCAACAGATTATCGCCTTCGATGCAAATCTCCAGCAAATGATGGAATCGTACTCCTCGCTTGCAGTGGCTGCGCTCGAAGCCTACATCCGTGAGCAGGCCTTGCGCCAAGAGATTCAGGAGTTGCGAATCGAGATTGATGAGGTTCGCCGCCAGCAGCAAGTCAGTGAGATTGTAGATACGGGGCTGTTTCAGGATCTGCAAGCCCGCGCCCGCAGCCTGCGCGAGCGTCGTCAGCGCAATCGGCGTGGCGCAGGCGATGCTCCAGATAACGCAGACAGCCCAGACAGCCCCGCTGATCCTGCTACGCAAGGCGATACCCCCACGCATCCACCGGACGGGGCCGCATAGCGGCGGCAGGTTGTTGGGCACAACGATAGCGGGGCGAGGCATAGCTTCGCCCCTTTGCTCGCCGCCGCTCTGGCACATAGCGCGTATAATATATTCATAAGCTATGGGCATTTTACACCGATTACATCGGGAAACGAGCATAATGAAAGGGAACATCAATGCCACGTCGCATCGGAATTACCACGATCACGCTGTTTGTGTTGCTGGGCCTCACGCTCGGTGGAGCCGTTCTGCCCAGCGTGCAGGCGCAACGGACACGCACGCTGGTGTACCTGCCCCTGATCCGCGCTACGGCGACAGATGGGCAGCGCGACCCAATCACGATCAGTGCCGATAGCCCACCCGCCGACATCCTCACGCCCGCTGAGGTTGCCCGCATCCGTACCTTGCAGGAGACCGTCGCCTATCGCCTGCTCAGTCCGGTCAGCCCAGATGGGGTCAGTGTCCTACTATTAGCTGGGGCGAATGTTGCCGTGCTGAATATTGACACAGGTGCGACAGTAGCCGTTGGTCCAGATTTTGGCAACTATACATGTAGCTCAAATTTGGTCTGGCGTGATCCGGAAACCCTCGCGTGCCTTGCCACTGCCACCGCCGACAATGCCCCCATGCTGCTCACGATCCAGCGCAGTGATGGGAGCGTGCAAGCGAATCCAGTCAGCGTGCCCGGCACGGTCCGCAGCCTCAGCCCCGATGGGCGGCTGGCACTGGTGCAGATTGCCCCGCCCGGCGCAGCTCTGGCGGGGACATCACTTGTGGTGCGGCCCGGCTTGCCTGTGCCTGCGGCCAGCGATGCCCCTGCCAATGCGATTGAGGTTGCCAACACAAGCACCACGCTTGCCGTGATTGACCTTGCAACCCAGCAGCGCACTGACCTGCTCACGCTAGAAAGTGGCGCACTGCTCACCAGTGCCGCCGTGTGGAGTCCGGATAGCCGCCGCGTAGCATTTACCCATACCACCTACGACCGTGTAGACAGTGCCCCGCCCTACACCGATCCGGCGAATGGTACACTGCTCGATTCGGTGGCGGCGCAGGATGTGCTTGGGCTGCTGCCACCCGCCAACAATCCGCTCCTCCAGACGAACATGCTCCGGGTCTTTGCGATCAGTGGTACAACCGCCCTCTCGCAGACGCTACGGGCGGCGCAAGGCAATGGCGATACTTTTGGCGGTGAGTGGTGGGAGCCAGAGCCAGAAGGCGCACTGGCGTGGAGTCCTGATGGCTCGCGCCTTGTCGTACAATTGCGTGAGCCAGCGCAAGTAGCCGGACGCATGCACCCGATCTATACCTACCCCAGCCGGGGCTACTTTAACGTCTACACCATCGCGCCTGATCTATCCACTGCGCCGCAGCTTGCCGCGACGGTGCGTGCGCCCCAGATCGAGGCCCAGTGGGTCTCCAATGTCACCTTCATCCTTCCTGATACGCTGCTGTTCAACAGTGCCTACCGCTTTGATCGGGGCATCTACACCTACGATCTGACTACGCAACGCTTGCAGCAGATCTCGCCGCACACCGGAACCTACACGGGCGTGCGTCCAGCAGGGAGCCGTGGGCAACTCGTCACGGCGTTTTCGTCGTACAGCTTTGCGCCGGAAGTCTACCGGCTGAACGTGGATGGCACGGGCTTCACTGCGCTGACAGCCAGCAACGCCGCCGCCCAAGCCGCGAATCAGGTGCGCGTGGATCAGGTTGAGTTTACGCTGGGCAATGGGCTGACCCACACGGGGGTGATCATTCAGCCGGCCGATGCACCGTTCCCGCCGCAAAATACGCGCCTGATCGTATGGCAGGAGCGCGGGCCTTCGCAAGATGTCCCGATGACCAACTATTGGTCGGCGCAGCTTGAGCAATCCTTCAACCTCTTGCCCAACTTCGGCTATGCTATGCTAATTGTGCCGCTGTATGGGCGCGAAGGCTACGGCGCAGCGTACTTCAATCGCCTCGTGGAGCTGGATAACTTTGGGCAAGCCGATATTGATGCCATGGCCGAGATTGTGCAACAGAGCATTGCACGCGGCTACACTAGTCCCGAACGGGTAGGTATCTTGGGCTGTTCCTACGGCGGCTACTTCACCACGCAGAGCCTTGCCCGCCACCCCGATCTGTATCGTGCAGCGCACACCAACTGCACCCTGCTTGATCTTGTGAGCGAGTGGAAATTCGGCTTTGTGTATGTGATGGCGTACCTGATGGGCCGCGATCCGTACACCAACAGTGCCGAGTTTATTAAGGATGCACCCGTCTATGGCGTGGGCAATGTTCGCACGCCGCTGCTGATCTTTCACGGCACACAGGATTTCCTCCCGATCAAGATTACGGAGAACTACTTTGCGCTCGTGCAGCAGCAGGGCACCCCCACCCGCATGCTGCGCTTTGCAGGCGAAGGGCACGGTGTATTCACCCCAACCAACCAACGCTACGGCGCACAAGAGCAGATTCGGTGGTTTCGCACCTATCTCGGCACACCGTAGGGGTGGTGCGGATAAGGTGCGGCGGGTGAGCCGTGTCAGTGGCACGGCTCCATAGGCAACTGTGCTACAATACACGCACAAGACATATTGGAGCCGCGTGCCTTGCCTTGAAAGAAACGTAGGAACTGCGAGTGACAGAATACATTACCACCATTGGGCTAGAAGTCCATGCCCAAGTCAATACTGCTAGCAAAATGTTTGATGGCTGTAGTGCCGATTATGCCGGCGGCGATCCCAATACGCGCATCTCTGTGGTGAGCTTAGGCTTGCCGGGCGCGTTGCCCGTTGTCAATATGCACGCTATCGAATTGGCGGCAATGACTGGGCTGGCCCTGAACTGCACGATCCAGCCCGTGTCAATCTTTGCCCGCAAATCCTACATCTACCCCGACCTGCCCAAAGGCTACCAGATTACCCAGTATGAAGAGCCGCTCTGCACCGATGGATGGATTGAGATTGAAGGTGACGACGGGCAACCGTACCGCGTCGGGATTGAGCGGGTGCATATCGAGGAGGATACCGGACGGCTGCTGCACATGCCGGATGGGTCATCCTTGATTGACTACAATCGCTCTGGCGTGCCCCTGATGGAGATCGTCAGCAAGCCGGATATTCGCTCGCCCGAAGAAGCCAAACGCTACTTCCAGAAGCTACGCCAAATCCTGCTCTGGATTGGTGTGAATACGGGCAACCTCGAAGAAGGCGCACTGCGCTGCGATGCCAATGTGAGTGTGCGCCCCCCGACCCAACAGAAGTATGGCGCGAAAGTTGAGATCAAAAATATCAACTCGTTCCGGTTCGTGGAGCGGGCGATTGCCTATGAGGTGCAACGCCAAATTGATGAGCTAGAAGCTGGCGGCACGATTGTGCAGGAGACTCGCGGCTGGAACGAGGCGCAGGGCATTACCGTTTCGCAGCGCAGCAAAGAATCGGCGCACGACTATCGCTACTTCCCCGAACCGGATATTCCGCCGCTCGTGCTGAGTGCTGAATGGATTGCAGCGCGAGTAGCTGCCCTGCCCGAACTGCCCGATGCCCGGCGGGATCGGTTTATGGCTGAGTATAGCTTGAGCCGCCAAGATGCTGAACTGCTGACCACAGAACGCCCAGTCGCTGACTATTTCGAGACAGCGGTGGCTGCCGCAACAAGCGTTGGAGCCACGGCCCGCGACGCAGCCACATGGATTGTGGGCGAGCTGTTCCGCCTGCTCAAAGATCACAATGAGGGCACAGAGCAACTCGCCCGCCGCATGCCGCCCCAGCATATCGCCGAAATCCTCGATCTGCTGGGCAAGCAGACGATCACCCGCACCGTCGCTAAGCAGCTCTTCGAGGAGAGCTTCCACGAGGGCAGCAGTCCGGCGGCAATGGTGGCTGAGCGCGGCTTGCAGCAGATCAGTGATAGCGATGCGCTCACGGCCGTCGCCCAGAGCGTGATCGAACAGAACCAGAAAGTTGTTGCTGAGTATCGCGGCGGTAAAGGCTCGGCGATCCAGTTCTTGGTGGGGCAGATGATGAAGGCTACCAAAGGGCAAGCCAACCCGCAACGGGCGCGTGAAACGCTCGAAGCCCTGCTCGGCACGCCCGACAGTGCCGCCTAGCCGGTGGGGTATGACTGCGCCACTCGCACCGCATACCCCACCGCCGCCGACCGCGCCGGTGTTGCCATCGGCCCTGCAAGCGAGCAGCCAGCAGAAGTTTGCGCTGAGCCAAGCGCGGCTACGGCGCGGGTGGCTCGAACTGGCTCTGCTCAGCCTGCACGGAAGCCTTGCCGAAGGGCTAGACAGCTATCTATTGCTGTATCAGCAGCTTGCCGTACCGCTTGCCTCAGATGACCCTGCCCGCCTACCCGACGTGTTGAACCGGCTCACGCAGTATCCTGCGCTACCGCTTGCAGCCGAAGATGCCGAGCGGCTGTATCTGTTAGATGATGTCTACACGCGCCTGATCCACGGCGAGGCGGTGGTGCTCTCGGTAGAGAGCGTATTTGGGTGGATGCAGGTTGCGAGTCGAGTGCTAACCCGCTACGGGGTGGTAGTTGCCACCCCAGAGAACTTGCCGCGCATTGCGCCTGAGGCCACCCGCCCTGCCCCGCACCCCGTCAGTGGCGGTGCAGCTGTACCGCTCAATGCACCCCCGCGCTGGCTTGTGCCAACGTTACTGGCGGCATTGATGATCCTGCTTGCAACAGGCATCCTGCTCAGCATGCCAAGCAGTACTACCCCTAGCCTGAGCAACCGCCCCACAGTTGGCAACACCGATACGCCTAGCGTGGCTACGTTGCCGGGCGTGGGCGGCTTGCAAGCCGGACAGGTGGCCTACATCCGCGCTGATGCGGGCAATCCGGTTGGCTTGCAGCGTGTACCGGGCGCGGCTGCCAGCACGCAGGTGCGCCTGAACCTTGCACCAGATACAGCAGTGCAGGTGATCGCTGGTCCGATCATTGTTGATCAGCAGGGCTGGTGGCAGGTGCGGGTCTTCAATCAAGATGGCTGGCTGTCCGGCACAGCCCTAGAGGTGCGCTAGTGGCATCGAGCCAAGCTGTGCCGACATTGCCGCTGCGCCAGCAGAGCCACAGCTGGCACTGGGCTAGGATCCTAGGACCCAATCCATGAGCTGTATACCTTTGCAATGATGGATATGACGGCACTAGAGCCGTACTTCTTGGTACGGCTCTGGCGTGTTAGGCATGCCTACTTCTTGCCGATCTCGAAGGCGATCTGCGATTCGTCCGACTTCACCGTTTCTTCGGTATTGGCCACCCATGCCACTGCCGTTGGGGGCTTGACCAAGCCCATCTCACGCAGGATTTTGCGTTGCGTGAGCACGAGGGCTTGTACCCGATTCGTCATAAACGTCGCCGCTTGGCGGAAAGCCCGCATTTTGGTCTCTTCATCACCTTGCACTTCAGAGGGGTCGTCGAAGCTCCAGTGGATTTGCTTCGGGTCACCGGGAAAGACGGGGCAAGTCTGTTTGGCGCGATCACAGACCGTAATCACGAAATCAAACTCTTGATTGAGAAACTGATCCAGAGACTTACTCGTCTGATGGCTGATGTCAATCCCACGTTCGGCCATCGCTGCCACAGCATACGGGTTGAGTCCGGTAGGGTTGCTGCCAGCACTATAGGCTTCAAAATCTTTGCCCCCCAAGTGGCGCAGGAGAGCTTCCGCTATTTGTGAACGGGCACTGTTGTGGGTGCAAAGGAAGAGCACACGAATTGGATAATTCACACGAGGCCCCTTTCTGATATGGCACAGATTCAACATATCTATCAACGGGTATTGATGCAAGTATAGTGTTCTCCAGCTGATTTGTCAAGCAAGGGGATTTGGGCGTATTATGGAGAGGGAGAATTACAGAGCAACGTGAGGTACGTGTGAACTTACGCTTAATGATTGTGCATGCCCATCCAGATGATGAATGTTTTACGACAGGTGGGACATTTGCCTACTACAGTGCGGCTGGAGTCACAACGGTGCTGGTGACGGCAACCGGCGGTGAAGCAGGCGAGATTGTTGTGCCAGAGCTAGCCACGCCTGAGAATTTCGCCCGCCTGCGCGAACTGCGCGATGCCGAACTGGCGGCAGCCGTGCAGGTGCTGGGCATCCACCACCTTGAGCGGCTCGGCTACCGCGATTCGGGCATGGCGGATACGCCCGCCAACAGCCACCCCGAAAGCCTGCATATGGCAGATCGAGAAGCGGCAACGCGGCGCGTAGTGCAGCTCGTGCGCCAGTATCAGCCGCATGTGCTGATTAGCTACGATGAACAGGGCGGCTATGGCCACCCAGACCATATCGCCTGCCATCAGATCACGGTGGCGGCGTTTGCGGCGGCGGGCGATCCGCAGCAGTATCCCGACACTGGCGCAGCGTGGGAACCGCTCAAGCTCTACTACGCCACCTTGCCGCGCAACCAGATGTACCATGTATGGCAACAGATGCGCGAACGCGGCATGGAAACCCCGCTTGATAATCCCGAACTCGATTTGTCACGCTTTACGCAGCCTGATGCGCGGATAACCACTCGGATTGACGTGCGTGCGTATCTGCCACAGAAACGGGCATCGCTAGATTGCCATGTGACCCAGATCAAAAAAGACAGCCCGTTTATGACGATCCCTGATGATCTGGCGTATGATCTCTTCGGCTATGAGTATTTCATTCTGGCGCAAACGCGGGTTGTACTGCCACCACGCGCTGATGGACAACGGTATGAGGATGATCTGTTTGCGGGCATTGGCTAGACTTGCGGCAAGGAGACGAACCGATGGTGCGTATGCTGACAGGACTACTTGGATTGATCATGGTGGTGGCGGTGAGTGGCTGTGCCGCTGCCACGCCCCCTACACCTGCAACAGCAGTGATGGATGCAGATGCCGCACCAGATACTACAAGCGAGCTAGATGCCAAACGCGCTGCCCCACCCGCCATGACTGCCCCCCCCCACCCAACACGCCCACCGCTAGCAAAAACAATCTCGGAACCTAGCCCAACACCGCGCTCAACAGACCTAGCAACAGCAACTACGCAAGCAATTGAGCGTATGGAGCGCGAGATAGCAAGCCCTCCCCCAGAAGCACCATCCGCACCACTTGCCCCGCCTACGCCAGCGCGAGAAGCTACGTCAGCACCAGTAGCAACCGCCATCCCCACCCCAGAGCCAACTGCCGCATCGGTTGCTGCTGCGCCGCCTGTCGGCAACCTTGCGGCCTATGCTGGGCCCGGTGTGCCAGCGTGGATCGAAGCCGCTAGTGTTGGCTTGAGCACACCCTTAGTGCCCGTAGGGCTAGATGCTTATGGTGTGCCGATTGTGCCTGATCACGATGCAGCGTGGTATAGCCTCAGTGCATTGCCCGGCACAGGCGAGAATGTGGTGCTGTGGGGGCATGTGCTGCGTTTCCAATCCACACCTGAACTCCCCGCACCCTTCGAGCGGGTGAAGGATTTAGGCATTGGTGCTGTCCTCACGCTTTACACCGGCGATAGCGTAGCCCACCGCTACGTAGTCAGTCAGCAGGTGTGGGCCACGCCAGACGAAGTGCATTACATTCTGCCACAGGGCTACGAACGCCTGACGATTGTTTCATGCATTGGCGATGCCGTGATCAGCAATGGCAGCGTGGTGGATATGTCGCATCGTCTGATTACGATAGCGACCCCACTGCGTTAGGGCGATGCCCAGCCAGTTCATTCTGCCGCCAGCGAATGTTGCCGCGCAGCAGCAGGTTCGAGGAGCGCAATTTGTAGGCCAGATCACACGCCAAATGGTGCATCACGCGATAGCCGATGCGCGGATTGGCTTCGCACAGGGCTGCAAAATCGCGCTCCCGAATTACGAGCAGCACGCATGGCACGGCCGTCGTGACCGTTGCTGAGCGGGTAGCTCCATCGAGTAGCACCAATTCGCCGAAGCTCTGCCCGGCGTAAAGTGTATTGATTACGGCTTCCGTAAGATTGCCCGCATTGTCACGAGTCTGAATCGAAACATGTACACTGCCTTCGTGGATGATAAACACTTGATTGCCATAGTCACCTTCGCGGAAGATGACATGCCCTGCGACCAATCGCCAGATTTCGCACAGTTTGGCGATGCTGAGGAGTTCTGCATCGCTCAAGCCCCCGAAAATCTGCACTCGGCGAAGACTTTCCATCGCGTGTCCTGCCATTGTTTCTCTCACTTTCGTACCCAGTGCAAGCCGTCTATAGGCAAGTATAGCACACCGCATAGCGCGATGCAGGGAACCTTCCGTGAACAAATAACGACTCAACAAGGAGAGACCTTCACTCAAATGACCGGAGGCATTATGAACTATCGCAGCAGCATAATGGGTGGGATCGGGCTAATCGGAATATGCCTGCTCGCCCTCGTGAGCATATCGGCCCAAGCTCAAGCCGACCTGAGCGGCATTTACACCGGCAGCACCTCACAGAGCCAGCGTATCACCCTGCTGATCGAGGGACGCACAATTCACAGCATCACGCTGCGGGCACAGGTGCAGGGGGGAGATCCTGATTGGTGTACCGGTGATGTGATATTTGTCGCCAATAACCCACCACAGGGCTTGCTCTATCTCGAACGGGATGATTTCGATCTGTATTGGGAGCAGGATGGGCTAGCCCTTAGCATACAGGGCACATTGACGAACGAGGGTGCATCAGGCAATTTTACGCTCAATGTCGTAGGGCAAAATCGCCCATGCCGCGGCAGTGCCAGCGAGACGTGGCAGACTACTCGTAACCGCCCCGATGCCACCCCCACCCCGCAACGCCCACCCGCGCCACCGCGCCCACCTGCGCCGCCGCCCTCGCGCCCGCCTGCACCACCGCCGAGCATCCCCACCCCAGCACCTAGCGGTAAGGAGCCACCTGCGGTAACGGCTACCCAACCAACAGCAACCAGCACGCCCGATGCGAATGGCGCAATCACGGTCGATCCGCCGCCCGGCTCCAACGTTGGCCCCGGAACATTGGTAGATGGGCGCATAACCCCAGCGTGGTGGCCCTGCGAATTCGACCAGATCAAAGGCGATAACCTAACCGAACTCTACTATCGCCCAGATGATGAGGACTACGACCGCGTGTATCAGGATGTGCGCTGCTTCGACACCACCCGCGAGGCGGAAGATGCTGGCTTCACCTCAGTGGCATCCAATTAGGGGCCTTGAGGGTAAGGGTTCGGTACGAGGGAACCACGAAGAGCAGGAAGGCGGCGGGTGGGATAGGCTTGCAGTTCCTGCTACCTATCCCACCCGCCCCTTCGAGCTATCCCGATGAGAACCATTGTCTTACGCTCGGCGTGCCGTGTACGGGCGACATCCATTCCGCGATTACAGCAATCCCCATCCTAGCCATGCTTGCACACGTTGCATCTCGGCTTGAGCCAGCAGCCAGAATACCCCCATCACGCCGAGGATAATCACGGCGACGGCCCCAGCACGCAGCATGCCATGCCTCAAGAGCGAAGCGTGCCCGTCTGCATCCGGATTGGGGGCGGGAGCTGCTGATTGCAGCGCAACCCCCACACTGATGATGGCGAAGGCTAGCAGGGCCAAGAAGGGAATATTGATGAAGCCGAACAGGTTTAGGTAATCTACATCGCAGGGGATGCCCGCTTGACACGCTGGCGGCGGGAACAGGTCGGTTTTGATCAGCAGGTAGTGGTAGAGCGACATGGCCATACCTGCCAGCGAGAGCGGCAGCACATAGGCATACACAGCTGGATCGCGGCGCAAGATGCCCACTGCCAGCACCGCCACTAACGGGTACATGAGGATGCGCTGATACCAGCACAGCACACACGGAATCCAGCCCCACACCTCGCTGAAGAAGAGGCTACCAGCAGTGGCAAGGCACGCCGCCAGTAATGCTACCAGCAAGCCCACATCACTGCATAGGGGCAGCAGACCCGTAGTGCTTTTAAAAGCAGGGGGATCAGCGTGCGCTGGCTGATCCTCGGCTGGGAGTGCGTGTTGCATCATGGTTTTCCTTACTCTTTAGCACAGATTATGTTATCCTACATACAGACTACCACGCCTGTGATCGGTGTGCAATGGCCAAGCAGTACTGTCTTGGGAGAGGCACTCGTTGGCAACGTTTGCCAACCATGCACCCTCGCCCAGAATATGGTATCATCTGACCTACGGAGAAACGCTAGCCTAAGTCATGTAGACCACGCCCGTGCCAAGCGTATGATCGTACAATCACCGAATCACGTAGATCCACCCGCGCAGCTAGGGCCTGCCTTATGCGGCATGCTTGGAGCTTTGCTGCTCCCGCCTTTGGTGTTGGGCGGCATGCTATGGCTCACCTTGCGGATTGTACGCTTCAGCTTGCTGGCCATCTTGAGTGCAATAGATTTGTTTGCCAGCGATTGGTATCCACTGATTGTGCTGCTGATTATCAGTGCTACCCTCGTTCTCGCAGAGATTGGTGCGTTCTGGGGCTTTCTTGGTGGCACGCTGCTCGCCAATTGGCTCCAGCGAACACCACCGCACCAACTGTTCAGCCGATCCAATGATTGAGAGGAGCAACCGGCATGACTGCCGAAGAAACCCACCAAACCTCTGAACCACCGAGTGCCCCTGAAACACCTAACACCCCGCCCATCCTCGTTGATCCCCAACGGGCGCGTGTGGTTGCCCGTCAGATTGCTACGACGCTGAGAGAGAAAAGCCTCCCTAATGTGTTCCGGATTGTGCTCTATTGCGGTGAAGAGCAGGCTTGGGCGTGGCTCGACAAGACACAGGAGATCGAGGCGCAGGGGGGCATGATGACTCGCAATGGGAAACGTCGGCGCACAGCGGGCGGCGTGTATTTCCAAGTTGCGAAGCATCATCTCTACCACCACAATAAAGCCTTGTTCCGCTTCGTCTTTCGGCCCAATCTCAATCAGCAAGTCGGCAAGAAGAAACGCCCTACAGCAACAGCCCCTACCACCCCTGCCCCCCAAATTGGGTGGCCCCAGCGCGGCAAGTTGATCGAACAAGCCCGTACCCAAATACCACGAGGGAGAGCAACAACCGTGAAAGTAACCTTGATAGGCAAACTTGGCAAGACGATTGAGAAGCCCCAGTTTACGCTCGCCATGATGAGCAATGTGCCCCGCCTCGATACCATGCCGAAGGGCTTACCCATTCCCGATAAAGTACCTGCTACCCAGTATATCATCTACATTGGCGCAAAGCAGTGGCGCAAGGTGCGTGAGGCTGTGACCAATCCGGATGATATGGTGATTATCGAAGGCACGCAGTTCTGGGATCAGGAGTACGAGTCTATCGCCGTATTTGCTTCCAACATTACGACGAAGCTGACCCAGCAAGCTCTGCGCGAAAGCCACGAAGCCTAGCCCGTGCCTCACACTTGGGCCGGCACGTACTCAAAGCCATCTGCCCCAACCGCACGGGTGAGGGTCGCCAGAATGCGCTCGACAGGATCGTTGGGGCGGGGGCGATAGCGTGGGCGACCATGCCGCCCGCCCGCGACGACAGGCACGGTGCAGGCGGCGGGGTCGGCTCCAGCGAGCAGGAGCCGAGCTTGTTCGTATTCGGGATCAGGGCTGAAGCCGAGTGTCGCCGCGTACTCCACGCCTACCTGAAGAATCCGGGCTACGAGATTCAACTCGGCAGGCTGCATGTACGTCTCGGCGAGGAGGGGTGCACGCAGGCGACGTTCGTAATCTGCGGGACTCTTGCAGATGCGGACAAACGCCGTGCGAACCCCCAAACAGCGCAAGTCCACAAGAAATGAAGCCGCCGCAATCTTGCCCGAACGGGGCGATTGGCGGGCCACCAGCATCGCCGCCAATTCATCCTCATCAGCCCACGCCAGCGAGAGCAGCACCTCATACAGCTGCCACTGTGGAGCTTGGTAGAGCCAGCTTGTTGGGGCCGGTGACGACAGGGAGGCAGCAGGCTTGCGGGCCATAGTCGGGTTCCTCGCATACCAGCACCGACATCAGCTTCGGTGCACCTGATCATATGGTATGATAGCATAGTTAGGCCAAATTTGGCCGCGTGGGACAAACGAGTAAAATGTGATCCGCTCCTTACTAGCATACCATTCGCTGACATCTGAGCATCGTAAATGAGTACTATCCTCATCGTAGATGATAACCTAACGGCGCGGCAAATGATGCGTACCATCCTGAAATCCGAGTCGTATGATCTCGTGTTTGCCCACGATGGTAAAACCGCGCTGGAGTATGCCGCCCAAGTCATCCCTGATCTGATCCTGTTGGATGTGATGATGCCTGACATGGACGGCTACGAAGTCTGTCGGCGCATTCGCAATACGCCGCTCATTGCCGAAGTGCCGATCATTATGGTAACGGCCCTCGATGACCGCGAGTCACGCATTGATGGCATTCTGGCCGGCGCGGATGATTTCATCACCAAGCCTGTTGATCCCGTTGAGCTACGCGCCCGTGCCCAGACGATCACGCGCCTGAATCGTTACCGCCGCCTGATGGGTGAACGGCTCAAATTCGAGCGGATGATGGAACTCTCCCCCAACGGCATCCTCGTGGTTAATGCCCACCACACGATCTTGATGGCCAATCCGACGATCACCCGCATGAGCCATACCGACCCCACTGCACCCCTCGTGGGACAGCTCGTGGATACCTTCTTTACCGGTGAACACCGTACCCGCTACCACGCTGCGGCAGCCCGTGTCCTTACCAATGCCCAAGCAGTCGAGCAGTTTGAGGCGGTATGGGTGCGCCCGGATACCACCCGCTTTCCGGTCGAGGTGGATATGGGCTTCATCCAATGGGATGATCAACCGGCGATCCAGCTGATTGTCCGTGATATTACCGAGCGGGCCCAACTCGAAGCGATGGCCATTGACAACGAACGGTTCGCTGCCAATGGTGTGCTCACGGCGACGGTGGCCCACGAAGTCAACACGCCCCTGCATACGATTAAGACATGCCTGTACCTCGCCGATAGTGATGACCAAGAGCAGCGCACGACTTACTTGACGCTAGCCCAAGATGAGATTGACCGGATCAGCCACATTCTGCGCCAACTGCTCGATCTCTACCGTACCCACGATGGGGGCGATGTGCCGATTAATGCGAACACCTTGATTGAGCGGGTGCTGGTACTCACCAGCAACGTCTTTGCACAGGCGGGCATCCAAGTCGAGCCGGACTTGCTCCCACAGTTGCCAACGTTTATGGGGCGGCCGAACCAGATCACCCAGATTCTGCTGAATATCCTGCTCAATGCGATTGCAGCTATGCCGAATGGGGGCACGTTGCAGCTGGCGACAAGCACGACCAATGCGGCGAGCATGGGGCAGATGTATGTCGTGATCACAATTACAGATAATGGCATCGGGATGACAGATGAGGTGCGTCAGCGCATCTTTGAGCCATTCTTCACGACAAAGGCGAACGGCTCTGGGCTGGGCTTGGCGGTGTGCAAGCGACTGGTGGAGCAGCACGGTGGGACGATCAGTGTGACTAGTGTACTTGGTGAAGGCAGCAGCTTTCAGATCGCCTTTCCCGTCAATCGCAATCTGTAACGCCCACGCCTGCACGCTCACTCGCCCGGCAGCTGCGGTGGCGGAGGCGAGGCAGCTTTCGACACAAGAAACGTTTCATCTGGGCGGGCTTTGGCCCACGCATAGACAACCCACGTCTGGGCAATTTTATCGTGCCAGCCCTGCCGTTCATCGTCAATCAAAATCCATAGGTAGCCTAATAAAAGCGGGGCGGCGGCAAGGTATTTACCCGGCACCCGCAGAAAAGCACGATAGAGCGAGGGGTGTTCGCCGCGCTGATTGACCACCTCGATCCCCACGAGAGCCTTGCCAATCGTGCGCCCTACCGCCGCAATCAAGGTGATCTCGTATAGTGCAAAGGTGATCGGCGGGATCAAGCCCAGCAGAATCGGCGGAATGCTGAACTCAATCGAGTACCGATACCACTCAACCGGATCGAAAAAGGTGACGACAGTGATGAACTGAACAAGGGAACTGAACCCCACCACTGAGAGAGTAATTGAGGTGGTGACAATAAGTGCATCAATCAAGGTCGCAACTACGCGACTGGCAAAGCCAGCATAGTAGCCATATTTAGAGCTGTACGTCACCGCAGTTGGCATTCCGGCGGAAGTCCTCGCTTACTCATAATACGGCGGATAGATTTGGTGGCGATGCCCAATATAGGCTGGATGTTCAGGATTGGCGAAGGGCGGGGTTGGGATTTCGTGGCGCGGGCGCAGGCGGAACAGCCGCCGGAGATGGCGTTCGAGAAACAGATCAAGGCTGATCAGATGCTCGCGGATTTCATCAACAATCTCCTCGAAGATGCTCATACTCTGCTGGCGCACCAGTTGACGCACCTCTTGGTTGGTCGTGATTTCATGGATCGTCGTCTCAGTGGTGGTGCGGATTGCCGTCTCGAACAGCACCTGATTGCGCTCCTCTTGGGCCCGTCCAGCCTGCGCCCAACGCTCAAGCTCCTGTTCACCGCGAGCCGCAAACGCATTCACCTGATCACGCAAGCCCTGAAAGGCGGGATTGTTTTCGTACTCGCGAAGCATCGCCGTAATCAAGGGTGGCGGGGTTGGATTCTGGGGCAGGGCCTGCTGGATGCGCTGCTGCGTCTCTACCATCATGCCTAGCAGAATCGTGCGGGCTTTGTCAAGCTCGGTTTCGGGGGCAGGCGGGGATGCTGGAGCCAGCGCAGTCGTTGTCGGTGATTGGCGAGTTGGCACGATCGCGGTGCGGTGCTCCGCCGCTTGGCGGGCTTCGATCACGGTATCGGTTTTGGCTTCCCATGTGCGTGTGCGCTCCGGCAGATTGCGTGTCATCACTGCCAAGCCACCGAGCGCAAGCCGCACGAGGGTCTCAACCGGATTCGGTTCTGGGAGAGGCGGTGGTGATGCGCTCATAACTTCTCTATCCTTGCGTTGCTGCCGATGGTGGTTTTCTCCCTGTCAGTATACACGAGTCCGCCACACAGGGCAACTAGCCTGCGTGCCCCACCACCTACCGTTCCCATAACGGCCTACGCCAACGTGTTGACCCGCTGCGGGTGCGTGGCTTCGTACTGCGCGATCAGGGCTTCCTGCTGTTGCAGGAAACCCAGCTGATCGACTCCATTCAGCAGACAGTATTTGGCGAAACCATCAATCGGGAAGTGCACCTGCTGCCCTTCGGGCAGGGTCACCGTCTGTTGGGCAAGGTCTACCGTGAGCTGAGTCTCTGGGTCTTCTTCGATCATACTGACCAGTTGATAGTAGGTTTCGGTATCAACGGTAATCGGCAACAAGCCGTTTTTCAGTGCGTTGTTGCGAAAAATATCGGCGAAGTAGGTGCTGATCACAGCTTTAAAGCCATAACCAAGCAAGGCCCACGGGGCATGCTCGCGGGAGCTACCGCAGCCGAAGTTGTGGCCTGCTACCAGAATCTGTGCGCCAGCCGCTTCGGGGCGGTTTAGCACAAAATCGGGCTTAGGGTTGCCGTTGTCGTCGCGCCGCCAATCAGCAAATAAGCCTGCACCTAGCCCGGCCTTATCAGTTACCTTCAGATAGCGAGCTGGGATGATCTGATCCGTGTCTATATTCTCAACCGGCAACGCCACCGCTTTGCCAGTGAAGGTTGTCATTGGTTCCATTGGCTTCTCCTTCCAGCTGCTTACAGCAGTGTGCGAACATCGGTAATGACCCCCGTCAAAGCGGTTGCCGCCGCCGTGAGTGGGCTAGCAAGGAAGGTGCGCCCGCCTTTGCCTTGCCGCCCCTCAAAGTTGCGGTTGCTGGTGCTGACGGCATACTGACCGGGCTGCAACTGGTCGCCGTTCATGGCGATGCACATGCTACAGCCCGCCTCGCGCCACTCCGCGCCGGCCTCGCGGAAGATACGATCTAAGCCTTCTTGCTCTGCTTGCCGCTTGACTTGCTGCGAGCCGGGCACAACCATCACCCGCACATGCGGAGCCACCTTGCGCCCCTGCATGATGCTAGCCGCAAGGCGCAGATCGCTAATGCGCGAATTGGTGCAGCTGCCAATAAACACCACATCCACTGGTTTGCCGAGCAGTCGTTCACCCGGCTGCAAGTCCATATACTTGAGGGCTTTGTCGAGCGTGGCTCGTGCACTTGGCTCATCCAGCTGGTCTGGGGCCGGCACGCTATCGGTGATAGCCATACCCATGCCCGGATTCGTGCCGTAGGTAATCATCGGGGTCAGCGTGCTCGCATCTAGCTCAATCAGGCGATCATATGTTGCCCCTTCATCGCTAGGCAGGGTGCGCCAGTATGCCACAGCTGCATCCCAATCTGCGCCCTTTGGAGCGTGCGGGCGGCCGTAGAGGTAGGCAAAGGTGGTTTCGTCGGGAGCCACCATCCCAGCCCGTGCGCCGCCTTCGATGCTCATATTGCAGATCGTCATGCGCTCTTCCATCGTTAGTGCCCGGATCGCTTCACCGGTATACTCAAACACATAGCCCGTGCCTCCACCGACTCCGATCTTGGCAATAATCGCCAGAATAATATCCTTGGCACTGACCCCCGGCTGAAGTCGCCCATTCACGCGCACCTCGCACGTCTTGGGGCGGGTCTGGATCAGGCATTGCGTCGCTAGCACATGCCCCACCTCGCTTGTGCCGATGCCAAACGCCAAAGCTCCGAATGCGCCGTGCGTGCTCGTATGGCTATCGCCACAAACGATAGTCATGCCGGGCTGGGTTAGCCCCTGCTCTGGGCCAATCACATGCACAATGCCCTGATTCTCGGTGCCAAGTGCGTAGAGGGGAATGCCGAAATCGTGGCAGTTGCGGGTCAGGGTCTCAAGCTGGGCGGCGGCTTGGCTATCTGCGATTGGGATAATCCCCAGCGCATTGCGCGGGGTAGTGGGCGTGCTGTGATCCATTGTGGCAAGCGTGCGATCTGGGCGGCGCACGGTTAAGCCTCGTTCGCGCAGCATGGTGAAGGCTTGCGGTGAGGTGACTTCATGCACGAGATGCAGATCAATGTAGAGCACGCTGGGTGTAGCGGCGGTTTGGGCACGGACTTCGTGGGCATCCCACACCTTCGCAAATAGCGTGCGCGGTTGACCGTTATTTGTCATCGTGAAAAACTCTCCTTCGTCTCGTCTGTTTGTACGGCTTGTTCCTGAGCCAAATCACGCGCTAGCGGCAGCTCAAGGCTATCCCAAAGGGCTAGCCAGCTAGCTTCGATGATATTGGTGGAAGCACCAATGGTACTCCAGCGTTCGTCGCCACGCATGCTTTCAATCAGCACCCGCGGGACTGCGCCAGTGCCACGATGCTCATCTATGATCCGGACTTTGAAGTCCGCGAGTTTGACCTCGGCCAATTGGGGGTAGTAGGGCAGCAAGGCTTTGCGGATGGCACGATCCAGCGCATTCACGGGGCCGTTGCCATCGGCGGCGGTGTGCATCACCTCCGTGCCAACGCGCACGCGGGTGGTTGCCTGCGAATAGATCATATTGCCACCACGCTTCTCTACAATCACGGTGAAGTCGAGTAGCTCAAAAGGCGGGCGATAGTTTGGGTGGCTGCGGCGCACCAGCATCTCGAAGCTGCCTTCGGCGGCCTCGAATTGAAAGCCCTGATTTTCCAACTCCTTGATCTGCTGCACTAGGTGTTTCTCGTTGCCATTCACAGGCAAGCCTAGCTCCTCCGCTCGCATGCGGACGTTGCCGCGCCCAGCTAGTTCACTCACCACTACGCGCATCCGGTTGCCGACTAGCTCTGGCTCGATGTGCTGGTAGCTCGCCGCAACTTTGGCAATCGCCGCAACATGGATGCCGCCCTTGTGGGCAAAGGCACTGCGCCCCACATACGGCGCGTGGTGATCAGGGTTGAGGTTGGCTACGGCGGCAACGTAGTGCGATACATCGCTGAGGGTGCGGAGTTGCTCCGGTGTGACACAGGTGTAGCCGAGCTTGAGTTGCAGGTTGGCAATCAGGGGGATCAAGTCCATATTGCCGCAGCGTTCGCCGTAACCATTGATTGTGCCCTGCACCTGTGTGCAGCCGACCTGCACAGCCACGAGCGCATTGGCAAGGGCAAGGCCGCTGTCGTTGTGGGTGTGGATGCCGAGCGTTGCATCGGGCAGCGCGGCCCGCACGGCCTGCACGGCGGCCCGCACCTGATCAGGCAACGTGCCGCCATTGGTGTCGCACAGCGTCAAGCAATCTGCTCCAGCCGCATGCGCGGCCCGCAGGGTAGCGAGGGCGTACTCCGGATCGGCCGCGTAGCCATCGAAGAAGTGTTCGGCATCATAGATCACCTCTTTGTCGCGCTGCTTGAAGTAGGCGATACTCTCGCTGATCATGGCGAGGTTCTCATCCAGTGTCGTTTCGAGGACCTGCTCCACATGCAGCGTCCACGTCTTGCCAACCAGCGTCACAACCGGCGTTTGCGCCGCGACAAGGGCTTGAATGTTCGGATCGCTAGCGCAGGTGTGGCGAGCATGGCGGGTGCTCCCGAAGGCGGCAATGCGAGCATGGCTGAGGCTGATGGACTGCACCGCCTGAAAGAACTCTGCGTCTTTCGGGTTCGAGCCGGGCCAGCCGCCCTCTAGATAATGAATACCAAGATTGTCGAGAGCCCGCGCTATCTTGAGCTTATCCTCACACGAGAGCGACAAGCCCTCACGCTGCGTGCCATCGCGCAGAGTCGTATCATATAATCGGATTTGCATAGCTTTGCTTTCCCTCTTCTTCCCCAACGGCCCTACCCCTTCCAACGCGGGTAGCTCCCAAACACTTTGAGCATGTGCGTTTTGGCCGCGATACGCTTCAGGGCGTGGGCGATGCGATCATCACTGCGATGTCCGTTTATGTCCACTAAAAAGATGTAGTTGCCTAGCTCCGCTTTCGAGGGACGTGACTCAAGCTTGGTCATGTTGATCTGGTCTTGAGCTAGCTCTTGCAACACCTCCACCAGAATGCCAGCCCGATCTTGGCTGAACGTGAAGCAGAAGCTGGTTTTGTCATCGCCTGTCGGTGGGCTGTCGTGCTGGGCGAGCACAATGAAGCGCGTCACGTTGCTGCGGTTGTCGGCAATCTCGCGGGCAAGGATTGCCGCGCCATGCTGCTCTGCGGCCCGCAGCGTGCTGATCGCCGCCGCCGGACGCGGGTCAGCCAATGCCTCGACGGGGGCGACACTGTTGCTGAGCGAGGCGATAGTCGTGACGTTAGGCAGACACCGCTCAACGAATTTGCGGCATTGCCCCAACGATTGCGGGTGGGCATACAGCACCTCAATCGCTTGCAGCGTGAGACCGGGCCGCGCCACGAGATACTGCCGGATTGGGATCACAATCTCACCCGCGATGCGGAGACCCGTCTCGTGGATCAGCAGATCGAGCGTAAACGTCACACTGCCTTCGAGCATATTCTCAATCGGTAGAATGCCGACAGTTGCCGCGCTGGTCTCAATCGCGGTTACCACCGCTGGAATGCTCTGCACGGGTAGCAGCTGGGCCGTTCCCCCCGCGTGAGTCGCAGCGTAGGCAAGAGCGGCTTCTTCGCTGAACGAACCGGCCGGGCCGAGAAAGGCGATAGTCTGGATGGATTGCTGGTTCACGTGGCTAATCCTGTACGGCATTTGTGCCAAAAAGGTCTACTGCGTAGGTTGGCGCGTCACGGTTGTAACCCGCCGCATACGCGGCCGTCTCTGCCGCAATACGTTGCTGATCGGCGGCAAGCAGCTTGTTCAGCGCACCCAGATAGGCTTCGGCGGCAGCCACGATGATGTCTGTGTTCACTCCATAGCCACTGTAGATGTGTGGTCGCTGTGCGCCGTGCAGGGCATACTGCGAACTGATCCGCCCAGTTTGGGGGGCAGGTCCGTTGCCGGGCCCGTTATCATGCTGCGCGTGCTCCCGGATTTGTACTGACACCTCAGCCACTGCATCCAAGCCCTCTGTGACGGCATTAATCATAAACTCAACCAGTTCGTTGGGGCGTTGCACAATCGCATTGATCGCCTTGTAGATGGCATCCACTGGACCTGTGCCGTGTGCGCTGGTGATGTGCACCTGCTCATCGGGGCCGATCAGGCGCACCGAAGCCACCGGAATCAGCCCCGTGCCCGTCGTCACTTGGATGTGATCCATACGGAAAATCTCTGGTGTGCGTTGGGTCTCGCCCGTCACGAGCACCTCAATGTCACGGTCATCCACCACCTTCTTGCGGTCACATAGCTCTTTGAAGCGGGTGAACACCTGCTGGAAGTCGTCGTCATTGAGCTGGTAACCCATATCCTCAAGGTGGCGGCGAAAAGCGTGTCGCCCGCTGTGCTTGCCCAGCACCAGCCGGTTGCTCTCCAGCCCAACCGTCTCGGCACTCATGATCTCATACGTCTGGCGATATTTCAGCACGCCGTCTTGGTGGATGCCCGACTCGTGCGCGAAGGCGTTTGCGCCAACAATCGCCTTGTTGGGCGGCACGGGAATGCCGGTGAAGCTGCTGACCAAGCGGCTAGCGCGGGCCAGCTCACGGGTGACAATCTGCGACTCTACGCCGTAGAAGTTGGCGCGGGTGTGGAGCGTCATCACCACCTCTTCGAGGGAGGCGTTGCCCGCTCGCTCACCGATGCCATTGATCGTACACTCAATCTGCCGTGCACCATTCAACACTCCAGCAAGGCTATTGGCCACGGCCATGCCGAGATCGTCGTGGCAGTGGGTCGAGATGGTCACGCAGTCTGCACCGGGCACATGTGCCCGAATGCCCGCAATCAGCTGGCCGTACTCTTCTGGGGTGGCGTAGCCCACCGTATCGGGGATATTCAGCGTGGTTGCCCCTTCAGCAATTGCAATGCCCAGCATCTGGTACATAAACGCCGGATCAGAGCGGGTGGCATCCATTGGCGAGAACTCAACATCATCACACAACGAACGGGCAAAGCGCACCATCGCCTGCACCTTAGCCAGCACTTCTGCACGGTTGGAGCGGAGTTGATGCTCAATATGAATATCAGAACTAGAGATAAACGTATGAATCCGTTTCTTGGCGGCAGGCTGAATCGCCGTCCATGCCTTCTCAATATCATCACGGTTAGCGCGAGCTAAAGCCGCAATCACCGGACCATCGGGCGTGCCGATCTCCTGCGCGATTTGATAGACCGCCGCCCAGTCGCCGGGCGAGGCGGCCGGAAAGCCCGCCTCGATAATATCAACCTTCAGGCGGGCCAGCTGCCGCGCCACTTCGAGCTTCTCATCCAGCGTCATGGTGCAGCCGGGGGCCTGTTCACCGTCGCGCAGCGTCGTATCAAAAATACGTACCCGGTCTTCACTCATACGTCGTTCCTCCTTGCGTTGTTCAGGCGTGCGCCGCCATCCAAACCGATGGGGCTACGCTAGGGTAGCCCCATCCCACCAGTATACTTAGGCTCCGCCACTGCCCGGCGTTACTTCACGCGGGTTGACAAACGGCATCATGCGACGCAGCTCACGCCCAATGATCTCTACCGGATGCTCGCTATTCTCACGGCGCATGCGGTAGAAGTTGCCCCGACCTTGATGGTTCTCATCAATCCACTCTTCGGCAAATGCCCCACTCTGGATGTCAGCCAGAATTTGCTGCATCGCCCTGCGCGACTCCTCGCCAACCACCTTTGGCCCCGAAATGTAACCACCAAATTCAGCGGTATCACTAATGGAGTAGTTCATGTAGTTTAGCCCACCTTGATACAGCAAGTCTACAATCAGCTTGACTTCGTGCAGGCACTCGAAGTAAGCGACTTCAGGCTGGTAGCCCGCTTGGATCAGCGTTTCGTAGCCGAGCTTAATCAACGCACTCACGCCGCCACACAGCACCGCCTGTTCGCCAAACAGGTCGGTCTCGGTCTCTTCGGCAAACGTGGTGCGGAGCACTCCCGCCCGAGTGCAGCCTAGCCCCTTGGCATACGCCATCGCATCCTCAAATGCACCACCCGTTGCATCTTGTTCTACTGCAATCAAGGCGGGGATGCCGCCCCCATTGACGTACACCTCGCGCAGGCGGTGGCCGGGGCCCTTCGGCGCAATCATGCTCACATCAATGCGCTTGTCCGGCACGATTTGCCCAAAGCGGATGTTGAAGCCGTGGGCAAACATGAGCGTTTTCCCCGGCTCCATATACGGGGCAATCTCATTGCGGTACAAATCCGCCTGCCCAATATCTGGAGTTAAGATCATCACCACCTGCGCCTCTTTGACAGCCTCGCTGACAGTACGGACAGGCAAACCAGCGGCCTCGGCTTTGGCCCAGCTCTTGCTCTCCGCATACAAGCCCACACGCACATCCAAACCACTGTCGTGCAAATTCATCGCATGGGCGTGGCCCTGACTGCCAAACCCAATAATCGCAATCGGTTTATGCTTTAGCCGCTCAAGATCGGCCTGCTTATCGTACAATACTTCTGCTGCCATAGCGTGTATGCCTACTCCTTACTTAATTCCACGTTGAAGCGGCAACGTGCCCATTTTCTTCTGCGCCCACATAGTCAGAACCTTGATGGGTGCGTGCGCCACGCACCATCGCCACACGCCCTGTCCGCATCATTTCTTTGATCCCAAACGGGCGGATGACATCCACAAAGTTCTGCACCTTATTCGGCGAGCCAGTCATCTCAACGATGATCGAGGTGTTGGCCACATCCACAATTTTAGCATCAAATAGCTGCGTCAGGGTCACGATCTCGGAGCGATTCGTATTGGTGCAATGCACCTTCACGAGGGCCATTTCGCGCTCCACCGCCGGATCATCGGTCACATCGCTGACCTTGAGCACCTCGATCAAGCGGTACAGTTGCTTAACCACCTGCTCCACTGCTTCCGACTCAACCACCAACGTCATGCGGCTGATGCCGGGCGTTTCGCTATGCCCCACCGTCAAGCTTTCGATGTTGAAGCCGCGCCGCCGGAACAGGCTCACCGCACGGGTCAACACACCCGGCCGATCCTGCATCAATGCCACTAGTGTATGTTTCTTCACAGAGGTTCTCCCATTCATCTGAGGGTATCTCATCCGGTTATTCGATGCGATTTACGCCGTTGGGTTAGCTGTTGGCTGCTGCTCAATCATGTCGCCGATGCTCTTGCCCTGCGGCACCATCGGGAAGACATTCACTTCACGCTCCACGCGGAAATCAATCACCACCGTGCCCTTGTGGTTGTAAGCCGCTTCAATCGCTGGCTCAACCCCATCCACGGTCTCGACGGTCATGCCGCACACGCCATAGGCTTCGGCAAGGCGGGCAAAATCGGGCCCACTGAGTAGGGTGTGGCTGTAGCGGCGATCCTCAAATAGCTCTTGCCACTGGCGCACCATGCCCAAATAGCCGTTGTTGATGATCGCAATCTTAATGTTGGTGATCCCTTCTTGCACAATCGTGGCCAACTCTTGGTTAGTCATCTGGAACCCGCCATCGCCACAGATCACCCAGATCGTTTCATCTGGGCAGGCAATCGCTGCACCGAGTGCAGCAGGCACGGCAAAGCCCATCGTGCCCGATCCGCCGCTGGTGATGTGCGAACGTGGGCGGCTCCAGTCAATCAATTGGGCGGCCCACATCTGGTGCTGGCCCACGTCGGTAATCACGCGGTAGTTGCCCCGTTCTTTGAGCGTCCGGTTCAGCGCGGCATAGACATCATGCGGCATCAGTTGATTGGTATCGGGGCGGTTCAGGTACTGCTGCTTGTGCTGATGAGTGGCCTGTAACTGGCGGATGTGCTGCATCCATGCGGTGGCTTCGCGGGGTGGCATCTCTTCGATCAAGGCTTGCAGAACCAGTTTGGCATCGCCCACGATAGGCACTTCTGTCCGCACATTTTTGCCAATCTCAGAAGGATCAATGTCTACATGGATCACTCGTGCGTTGGGTGCAAACGTGCTAGCTTTGCCAGTCACACGGTCATCGAAACGCCCACCGATGTTGATCAACACATCGCACTCTTGGATTGCCCGATTGACGTGCACCCAGCCGTGCATGCCGGGCATGCCAATGCTGAGCGGGTGATCTTCGGGGAAGGCTCCTAAGCCGTGCAACGTAGTGATTACGGGAATCCCAGTGCGCTCGGCGAACGTGCGTAGCTCTTCCGTTGCGCCGGCCATAATCACGCCATTGCCGGCCATAATCAGCGGCTTCTGTGCTCCGGTAAGGAGTTCGACGGCCGCCCGAATCTGCTTGCGGTTGCCTTGCAGGGTCGGCTTGTAGCCGGGCAGGGCGAGCTTGATGTCCCAATTTGGCACGGTGCGAGCTTGCTGGGCATCTTTGGTAATATCCACCAAGACTGGCCCCGGACGGCCCGTGCTGGCGAGGTAGAAGGCTTCCTTCATCACATAGGGGATGTCGTCAATCCGCTTGACGAGATAGTTGTGCTTGGTGATCGGCATCGTGATGCCCGTAATGTCTGTCTCTTGAAAGGCATCTTTGCCTACCACAAGGCTCGATACCTGCCCCGTAATGGCGACCAGCGGCGTGCTGTCCATCCATGCATCGGCAATCGGGGTGACCAGATTAGTGGCTCCCGGCCCGCTCGTGGCAACACACACCCCCACTCGTCCAGTCGCACGGGCGTAGCCTTCGGCGGCATGCCCAGCCCCCTGCTCGTGGCGGCAAAGAATGTGGCGGAACTTGTCACGGTACTCATACATCGCATAGTAGAATGGCATAATTGCACCGCCGGGAATGCCGAAGATCACTTCGACTCCCTCTCGCACAAGGGCTTCACACATGATGTGTGCGCCCGTCATCTTCTCGGACATCTGAACCTCCTGATCCATACTGGTTGCCGATTCACAGGTGTGATCGTTTTGACAGTTGTGCTAGCCTTGACAGCTCTGTGCGTTACTCCGATAGGGCGAATACCACCTTGCAGTGGTAGGCACTAAAAAACCTCCCGTGTCATTCGGGAGGCTTGCATTTCTATTTTGTGCTTGCGCGTATTACCGTTTTGCTCCCGAAGCCGTATTGCTCCAACCAATAAGGAGGAGTACAAGTACGAGAATAATGCTAAGGAAGCGCACGAACATGAACACAAACATAGCCCTTCTGCTTCTATCCGAATTGCGAAAGTCTTCACACATCACTCTGGTGTGAGAATACCACATCTATCCAAGTTTTGTCAAGTCCGATTTAGGCAGATGATCCAGATCAGTTTCGAGCAAGCGGAGCGGGCAAATCTGCTCGATTTCTCTCTCAGCCAATTTCGCGTATAATCCCTATGAGCCACAACAGGAGATTTTACGGAGCAGCTATGACCACCTATGTAATTGACGCGACCGAAACGTTCCTCAATGAACTGCTCGGCATCCCCCGCAATGTTGCCAATACGATTATCAAGAAGCGCGAAGTTTTACGCCATGATCCCTACCTCGCCGCGGGCCATGCCAAGAAGCTGAAGGGCTACGAGAACGTCTACCGCCTGCGCGTAGGCGATTATCGCATCCTCTACCTGATTGGCAAGCAAGTCGTCCGCCTGCTCGCGGTGCGGAAGCGGAGCGAGGCCTATGAAAAGCACATCAATGAGGAGCACGACGACCTGCTCGATCTTGATCTGTTTGAGGAACTTGTGCCAACTGCACCGCCCCCTGCGCCCCGCATCACGCTTGAGCCGCTTGCGCCGGAGCCGCCGCGCCCACTCCCACAGCCAATCGCACCTGCGATGCTGGAGCAGCTGCATATCCCGCCAGAGCATTGGCCAGCCTTGCTCGCTATCCAGAACGAAGATCAACTGATCGAGGCCGAAGCGCACGTCCCGCGTGAGTACGTCTCGCGCCTGCTCGATAACTTGTTCCCGCCCAAAGGCATCGTCAAGCTCGCTAGCTTGCCTGCCTTTGATACCGATCAGGATGAGCAACTCGAACGCTGGGTGGCGGGTGAGCTTTACGGTTTTCTGCTCCGGCTCGACCCAGAGCAGGAGCAGCTAGCTGAGATGCCTACGACCGGAGCCGTGCTGGTGAAAGGTGGTCCGGGCACCGGCAAATCTACGGTCGCGCTCTACCGCGTGCGCTGGCTGCTCAATCAAGGCTTTAAGCGCATCCTCTTTACCACCTACACCAATGCCCTTGTCCACTATTCAGAACAGTTGCTCGCCCATCTGCTCGGTGGCGATCCCAACGAGTTTGGCGTACAAGTCTCAACGATAGATCGGCTGAGTGTCTACTACGCCGATCTCAATGGCTGCCCCCAACAGAGCTGCACCGATGCGGAAGCCCAACAGCTCCTCGATCATGCGCTCCGCACAACCGTCATAAGCGGGAGCAAAGCACTGGCGGAGAAACGCCGCCAACAGTTGCAGCAGTTGGGCAGTGCCTACCTGCTGGATGAGATCAAGACCGTCATCGAGGGCTGGGGGGTGCAGAGTGCCGATGAGTATGTTGCCACCTCGCGGCGGGGGCGGCGCACCCAGCTTGCGGAAGCGATGCGGCGGGCGTTCTGGGAGGTGTACACGCGCTGGTCCGCGCTGATGCAGCAGCGCGGCTGGGCCCTGTGGCAGCAGAAGCACCGCCACGCCCTGCACTATGTCACCACCCATGCCGTTCAGCCCTACGATGCACTTATCATTGATGAAGCCCAAGACCTATCGCCCGTGCTGTTGCGCTTCCTTGTGTCGCTGGTAGAGCATCCCAAAGGCATTTACCTCACTGCTGACGCAAACCAATCAATCTATCAGCGCGGCTTTAGCTGGAAGCAAATCCACGACGACTTGAATGTCCGCGGGCGCACGTCGATCCTGCGCCGCAACTACCGCAATACGCGCCAGATTGTGGCGGGCTACAGGCATATTCTGCCCCCTAGCGACGCTGATGACCCCCACCAACCAGAGCTATCTCTGCGCGAGGGCCCCCCACCGCAGCTGTTCCTCAGCGATGGCAACGACCCCGATGCCGAGACCCGCGCCCTGCTGCACTTCTTCCGCACCGCAGCCCGCCAGCATCGCCTCTCAGCCTACAGTGGGGCGGTGTTGTGCCCCACCCACCAGATTGCCAAAGCGACTGCGGCTGCGCTCACTGCCGCCGGTTTGGAGGCAACCTATTTTGAAAGCCGCAACTTTGCGCTAGGGCAGGCGTGCATCAAGGTGATTACCTACCATACTGCCAAAGGGCTGGAGTTTCCCTTCGTAGCGGTGCTAGGGCTACGTGATGGACAGATGCCAAAATATCGGCTGGCCTTGCCACCCGATGAGCAAGCGGAACAGATCGAGGAGCAACGTCGCTTGTTCTATGTCGCCTGTTCACGGGCGATGCTCGCGTTGCTGGTATGCGGTTCTGCTACGCAGCCCTCGCCGTTCCTCGCCAATCTGGATGCGCCTGATTGGGAACAAGTCAGCTGAAGCGCACGGCGTTAGGGCGCACCCTACCCGCTGCGCCCTAGCGGCCATTGCCCCGTATGAGGGTCACAAGCAGCAAGAAGCCAACCACAAAGATCGCCACACCACCCACCACCGCCAGCACCAGTGGCACAAGCCCTTGCCATGCCCCCACCGTGTAGGCAATACTCAACAAGCCCAGTGCCACCAGCAAGCCAAGCAGCACTATCGCGAGGGCCAGCTTGCTCGCCGCCGACGAAAGCGCACTCGCTACGC